>JAFRXS010000164.1 GCA_017443405.1 Clostridia bacterium
CCGTCCTGCGCTTCCCCGACGGAGCGAAAAGCGGCGACGCCGTTTCCGTCAACTCCGCGGAGATACTCTCGGACGGCAGGCTCGAGCACAGGACAAAGCGCATAAGCACCGAGATCGACACCTACATAAGAGGCGAAAAGGACCCGGGCCTCCTGTATCCGCGCTTCTGCTGGCATTCGGGGCGTTATCTCGAGGTGACCGGCGGCGCCGAGGTCGTCGAATACCGTGTCGTGCATTCCCCGATGAAGCTCACGGCTCAGTTCGAAAGCTCGGACGAAACGCTCAACTGGCTGTTCGAAACCTTCGTCAGGACGGAGCTCAACAATCTTCACGGCTGGCTCCCGTCGGACTGCCCACACCGTGAGCGCCTCGGCTATACGGGCGACGGTCAGCTCACGAGCCGCGCGGTGCTGACGATGTTCGACAGCCGCGACCTTTTCAGGAAGTGGACGAGGGACATCGCGTGCGCGCAGGACATACCCGGCGGTCACGTCGAGCATACCGCGCCGTTCCGCGGCGGCGGAGGCGGCCCCGTCGGCTGGGGCGGAGCGATCGTGTTCGTGCCGTATAACTACTGGAAGATAACCGGCGACGACAGCCTTGTGAGGGAACGCCGCAACGGAATCAAAAAGTATATCGACTATATCGAAACGAGGCGCGACAACGGTCTCGTCGCCCGCGAGGAGCCCAAGGGCTGGTGCCTGGGCGACTGGTGCGCGCCCGACAAGATAGCGATACCCGAGCCCTTCGTCAACACCTGCCTTTACATAAAAGCGCTGAGGCAGGCCCAGGAGATGAACAGCCATCTCGGCGATACTTCGCAGAACGAAAGATACGAAAGCATCATAGACGACTGCGTGAAGGCGGTCATGCGCGAGTATTACGACGCCTCGACCGGCTCTTTCTGCGGCGGGATACAGGGCGCGGACGCCTACGCCGTCGACATCGGGCTGGGCGACGAAAGAACGTTTGACAATATCGTCAAGAAGTATACCGCTCTGGGCGAATACGACACCGGCATCTTCGGAACGGACATACTGACGCGCGTGCTGTTCGAAAACGGCAAGGGCGAGCTGGCGTTCGAGCTCCTCACGAACAAAAAGGACGTGTCCTTCGACTATATGAAACGCCACGGGGCGACGACGCTCTGGGAGAACTGGGACGGCCGCGCCTCGCACGACCATCCGATGTTCGGCGCCGTCCTCGAGTATCTGTTCACCTGCATACTCGGCATAAAACAGGCGCCGGGCAAGGCGGGCTTCGGCGGCTACACCGTCGAGCCGGCGGACATACCCTCGCTTGAGTGGGCAAGGGGCGGCATAATGACCGACGTCGGCAGGATAAGCGTCGAGATACGCGGCGGCAAAGTCGTAAGCCACACGCTCACAAAAGAATAACGGCGGCGGACCGTCCCGTTCCGCATCAAAAAAAGCCTTTCTCACAGAAAGGCTTGTATTTCTACTCAAAACGCGAAACAGACCGCGAAACGTCTTATTTCTCGTTCTCGTTTATCCAGTCGATCATATCCCTCAGCGACTGCTCGACGGACATGGGAGAATAGCCGAGCTCCGTCCTC
>JAFRXS010000165.1 GCA_017443405.1 Clostridia bacterium
ATAATATTTGAAAAATCTGAGACCGTCCTCAAGCGAGGAAAGCGGTATCCTCTCATTCGTGCCGTGAGTCGTTGAAAGAAGGCTCATATCGACGAGGAACGGCGAGTAACGGTAGATATTGTCGCAGATAGGCTCGTAGCGTCTCGCGTCCGTGCCGCCCATGACGAGGTAGGGGACCACGACGTTGTCGGAGTTCATGCTGCGGCAGATTTTTTCGATATTACGAAAAGCCCTCGAGTCCGTCGGCGATATTTTGGAGGGGTTGAGGCCCTTGATGATCTCGAACGTCGCTTCCTTATCGCCGCAGACCCTGCGGAAATGCTCGACCACGTCGTCCATCGTCTGCCCGGGCATGATGCGCGAATTCACATTGATAGAGGCTATCTGCGGCAGGACGTTGGGCGCGGGGCTGCCCCAGCACTGCGTGACCGCCGTCGTCGTCCTGACCATGCACGCAGACGGGCGTATGGATCTCATCGCCCTGAGGATGAGCGGCCTTATGAGCCGGTAATCCTGCAGGACGAGCCTGACCGGGAACTCGGCGTTGCGCCTGAAGCGGTCGATGAGCTCGTCCATGAGCGGCGTCATCTCCGCCTTGAACTGATGATCTTCGATATTCTGAATGACCTTCGCGAGCCTGCCGATAGCGGAATGTACGGGCGGTTCGGAAGAGTGGCCGCCGGGACCGGGAACGGAGACCTTGACGTCGACCTGACCCTTTTCGGCTATGCCGATGCCGGCTATGTTCTTGTGGACGACGCCCTTTACGTCGACGGGGAGAATCGCGCCGCCCTCGTCTATGACGGAGTCAAGGCGTACGCCCCGGCTCTGCAGCTCTCTCATGATGATGCTCGCGCCGTTGTTTTCGTCCGTCGCGGCGACCTCCTCGTTGTGACCGAACGCGAGATATACCGTGCGGTGGGGCTTCCAGCCCTCGGAAAGCAGCGTTTCGACCGCCTCCATGACGCAGATGAGGTGGTTCTTGATGTCGAGCGTGCCGCGCCCCCAGATGAAGCCGTCGGCTACTACGCCGTCGAACGCGGGATAGGTCCAGTCCTTTTCGGTGCCCTCCTGCACGGGCACGACGTCCTGGTGCGCGAGCAGAGCCACGGCGTCGAGCGTCGGGTCCTCGCCCTTCCACGTGTAGAGAAGGGCGCCGTCGGCGAGGACTTCCTTCCTGAGCTCTTTTGCGATGAGCGGGAAACGCTCGTCGAGGAAGGCGCGGAACTCCTCGAACGGCGCGTAATCGATGAGCGATTTGTCGAAATTGCTTATGGTTTTGATCTTAACGGCGTCGGAGAGGTCCTTTATGTACTTATCGACGTCGACCTTCTCCTCGGGCAGCGGCTCGACCGGAGCGGGCGCGGGCTTGAGCGCGGCGGCGCGCACGGTCATCCTGACGGCGTTCGCCGCCGCTGCGCCCAAGACGGCGGCGGCTTTTATGATTTTGACGTCTCTGGGATCCATTTCAAGTCCTTCTTTCGTAGATATTTGTTCGGATTTTCCATATTTTACACCATCGGCGGGAGTATTGCAAGACCTTGAATTTTGCGGGTCCTTATGATATAGTTTATTTGTGTCAGTTTTTGAAGACCGGGCGTTATTGCAAATAAAGAGGAGAGGGATATGGACTATCATCTGAGAACAGATACCGTTCACGTGAACGCGCTCGGGCCGCGGGCGTATTTTATCCCCTATCCGGCTGCGGACGCGACCGCGCTGCCCAGGGAGCTGTCGCCGTATTTCCACAGCCTCGACGGAAGCTGGAGCTTCGGGTACTTTCCCGACGCGGACGCGATAGGTCTGCCGGACGACACCTGCCCGACGGCTCATTCCGGCGTCGCGGGGCATATGGACGCCGTGACCGAGGTGCCCTCGTGCTGGCAGACTGCCGGCGTAAGGGGCACGGACGAGCCGCAGTATATCAACCAGGATTACCCGTTCCCCGTCGACCCTCCGCGCCTGCCGGACGCCATCCCCTGCGGCGTTTACGAACGGCGGTTTTCGTTTGAAAAAAAAGAAGGCAAAAAGCACGTCCTCGTCTTCGAGGGCGTCGCGCCGTGCCTTTACGTGTGGGTAAACGGCGGTTTCATAGGCTACGGCAGCGTTTCGCACTCGATGAACGAATTTGACGTGACGGACGCCCTGACCGACGGCGAAAACACCGTCACCGTCCTTGTCATGAAATACTGCGTCGGGACGTATTTCGAGGATCAGGACTTTTTCAGGCTGAACGGCATATTCCGCAGCGTCTATATCCTCGACCGCGACGAGAATTGCCTTGAAAACATCAATATCATATCCCGCGTGTCGGCGGACCTCGGCTCCGCGAAGATAAAGGTCGCGTTCGACGCGGCGGAGGACCTCGCCGTCGAGGGCGCGCTGCTCGCTCCCGGGGCGACGGTGCCGGTCAGATGCGAAGCCGCGGCGGGGGAGGGGCTGAGCTTTTCCGTTCAGCGTCCGGCTCTGTGGAACCCGGAAAAGCCCGTACTGTATACGCTTCTGCTGACCGCGGGGAGCGAGTATTTCATGTTCAGGCTCGCCCTCAGAAGAGCGGAGATAAAGGACGGGACCTTCCTGCTCAACGGCAGGAAGATAAAGCTGCGCGGAGTCAACCGCCACGACACCGACCCCGAAACGGGCTACTACGTCACGCCCTCGCAGATGGAAAAGGAGCTTCTGCTTCTTAAAAACGCGAACGTGAACACGGTGCGGACCTCTCACTATCCCAACGATCCGCGCTTCCCGGCGCTTTGCGATAAATACGGCGTCATGCTCATAGACGAGTGCGACCTCGAGACGCACGGCATGGGCTATAATTTCGGCGACTGGAAATGGGACCGCTGGGCGGATCTCTGCGATAAGCCGGAATACCGGGATATCTGCCTTGACAGGATCGCGCGCCTGTACGAGCGCGACCGCAACCACGGCTGCGTGGTCATGTGGAGCCTCGGCAACGAATCCGGCTGCGGCGAAAACCACCGCGCGATGGCGAACTATATACGCTCGCGCGATCCCGAGGCGATCGTACATTACGAAAACGCGCATCTCGAGTACGCCGCGCGCCTGGGCAAGGACTTTTCGGATATTTCCGACGTCGAGAGCCGGATGTACGCCTCGATAGATTACGCTAAAAGCTATCTTGAGGACCCTCAGCGCAAAAAACCGTTCTTCTACTGCGAGTATCTCGACAGCACGCATATAGGCGATATCTATAAGTATTGGGAGGAGCTCGGCAAGTACGACGGCTTCATGGGCGCGTGCTTCTGGGAGCTTCACGACCACGCGGTCAACGTCGGAACGCGCGAATCCCCGCGCTACCGCTACGGGTCGGACTTCGACGTTTACCCGCGCGACGATCTCGGCTGTATCGACGGCATAGTTTTCCCGGACGGCGAGCCCTCGCCGCTTTTCGCGGACCTTAAGCAGGCTTACTGCCCGTACAGGACGGAGCTCAAAGACGGATATATCGTCGTCCGCAACACGGACGCGTTCACGGATATGAGCGCGGTCAACATCGAATGGAGCATCGTTCGCGGCGGCGAAAAGGTGTCCGCCGGGACGATAACCTCGCCCGATATACCGGCGGGAAAGTCGAGGGTCTACGGCATTTTCGACTATGATCCGGCGGACCCCGGCAAGTGCCTTCACAACTGCGACCTTATAGTTTCCTACGTCAGAAGGGCTCCGACTCCGTGGGCGGAAAAGGGGAGCGAGGTCGGCTTCGAGGCGTTCGAGAACGTGTTCGAGCCCGCGGAGCCGGTCGAAGACGAGCCCCCCGCGAGGGCTGTCGCACCGACGGTCAGCGACCGCAGCCGCATGAGCTTCACGGTGCTTAACGGCGAGGCGTCCTGGGAGTTTTCCGTAAGATACGGACTCACGGCGGCCTACGCCGGCACGAGGCGCGTCTTCCGCGACGCCTGCTTCATCATCAACCGCCCGTTGACCTACGGCACGCAGGGGCTTCGCGAGGTCTGGGAGAGGGCGCGGTTCCCCTACGTGAAGCCGAAATGTCTCGAGCCATTCGCGTTCATGAACGGCGAGGTGCGCGGCAGGATGTCGCTCGGCGCGGCGGGCATAGACCCGCTGATGACGCTCGACCTTACCTATATTTTCCTTGAAAACGGCGGAGTGCGCATGAAATGCGGCGTCGACGTCGATCCCGAAGCGCCGCCGCTGCCGCGTTTCGGGCTCATGCTCACGCTGCCCGAAAGCTTTGAGGATATGAGCTTTACGGGCAGAGGTCCGCTCGAGGCATACGCCGACAGATACCGCGCGCAGAAGCCCGGGATCCACGCCGGCACGGTCACCGGGAATTACGTGCACTATATCAGACCTCAGGAATGCGGCTCGCATTTCAGGACGCGCAGGGCGGCGCTGATGGACTCCGCCGGCAGGAGGGTGACGCTCTCGTCGCCGGGTTTCTTCTGCTTCAACGCCCTTCACTTCACGCCCGAAAAGCTCGCCGGGACGAGGCACGACGACGAGCTGAGACCCGACAGGGCGACCTACGTCTACGCGGACTTCGCGATCGACTGCCCGTCTGAGAGCGCGCGTAGATTCGACGATAAACATTTCGATTTCGTTCTGGATATCTGCTGAAAGGGGAAAAACATGGACTTTTCAAAAAAACCGTTCCGCGGTTCGGGCCTTGCTCCCGACCATATCATGCTTTCGCTGTCAGGCGACCCGTCGACGACCATGACCGTCACGTGGCGGACCGATATATCGGTATCGGAGGGCTTCGTTCTTTACAGAAAGCACGGCTCGGACGACGGATTCACGCGCGCCGACGCCGTTTGCGGCGAGTTCGTGAGCGATATCGACAGCAGCATGATGCACTGGGCTAAGCTCACCGGTCTTTGCCCCGGGACCGCCTATGAATACACCTGCGGCGACGGCGTGAACAGGAGCGAGGTCTTCGCGTTCATGACCGCGCCCGAAAAAATCGAAAAATTCAAGTTCGTCTGCTTCTCAGACCAGCAGCAGGGCTCGCCGTTCGACGCGCCGGATTACTCCGTTTTTCACGATTTCGTCAAAAGCGTCCTTGAGGAGAATCCCGACACCGCCTTCATCCTGACCGGCGGCGACAATACCGACTGCGGTCAGCACGAGGTGCAGTGGAACGGCGCGATGGAGGGCTGGAAGGGCATAGCCGAGCGCGTGCCCGTGCAGATGGCCCTTGGCAACCACGACAACCGCGGCTTCAAAGACTACCGCCACGCGATAGGGCGCTTCTACGCGGAGCCCGCGGAGTTTTTCGGCAAGCAGTTCCGCGGGAGCTATCCCGACAACGGTCCCGAGGGCTGGAAGACCGAAAACTATTCGTTCGAGTACGGCAACGCGCACTTTACCGTTATCGGCATCAACGCGCCGGAGGAAGTTAACGAGTGGCTCAAGCGCGATCTTGACAACGAAAGCACGTGGAAATTCGGCGTCTATCATTTCCCGATCTGCTATTCCGGCTGCGACTGCGAGAACGACGACGCCTACCCGATGATGACCGAGGGTATGGAGATGCTCGACATCCTTTTCAGCGGTCACGAGCATAATTTTTCGCGTTCGTTCCCTCGCCGCCGCGACGAGCTTTTCGACAGGCCCTCGCAGGGCACTATCCACTACATGCTCGGCAATTCCGGCTGCAATCCCGCGGGAGCCAAGACGCTTCACAAGATCTGGCACGCGGCGTATTTCCCGCAGGAGGAGGACGTCTGCGCCGTCTGTATCGTCGAGGTCGACGGGGATAAGGTCACGCTGACCGAAAAGCTGTCCGACGGCAGGACCGTCGACCGCTGCGTGATAGACAAGAAGACGGATACGATCGACCCGCCGGCTCTTGCGCCGTATATCCGCGGGGGCAGGACGCTCCTGACCTACAAGGGCGCGCCTCTTGGGCTTTGCGCCGCCGACCTGCCGTGCCTCAAGAGGGGAGAAAACTGGTACGCTCCGCTCGCGACGCTGTTTACCTGGATGGGCGCGGACGTCGAGAGGGCTCCCGGCAGGGTGAAGCTGTCGGTCTACGGCAGGAGCGCCGAATTCAGGCAGGGCAGCGATACCGCCGTCACAGACGAAGGCGAGGTCCGGCTCCCGGCTCCCGTGATACGCGCCAACCGCGGTCAGCTGTATATGCCGATCGACGCGGTCGCGCTCTTCGGTATGCGCTGGAGCTACGCCGCGCGCAACAACTTCATCTCGGTCGAGCACGCAAGCGAAAACCACCCCGTACCGAGGCAGCCGTAGTTTATGATCTTTCTGATAATACAACAATCCGGCGGGAGGCTCGCGCTTCCCGCCGGTCTTGTATTTCTGTTGATCAATTCAGTTATCGAGTCCGAGGTCCTCGCTGACGAAGTATACCTTCGCCTCGGAGCTCGTGACCATCACGCTTTCCTGATGGAAAAACGCGCAGAGGTCCTTCGCTATCTCGCGGACGGTCACCTCCGGCGCGTCCATGACCGTGAGCTGCAGCGTGTTCTCCTCGACGTAGCTGCCGTCCTCGTGGAAGTAGCCGCCGTTCACGACGTGCACGGAAAAGGCAAGGCCGTACGCCTTGCATATATATTTCATGACGGAAAGGTAAGACCCCGTGTCGAATTTCTGCTCATGGGTGACTGCGTCGTTCAGTCCTACGAAAATACTTGTCTGAGTCATACCGTTTTCTCCGAAGGTACAAGAGTCAGGGGCGCGCCGGAAAAGATCTCTTCGGCGTTGCGGACGAAATCGAAGCAGTTGAGATCGCGCGCTCTCGTTAAGGTCGAGGGGGAGCGGAAGCCGAGCTCGTACAGCCACACGCCGTTATAGCCGACGCTTTCGAGGGCGCAAACGAGGCTCTGCCAGTCGACCTTGCCCTCGCCCGGGAGCCAGTGCTTCTCGTCGATGAAGTCGTAGTCGGAAACGTGCGTCGTGACGATCCTCTCTCCGATCTTCTTGATGAAAGCTTCGGGGCTTTCGGTCAGGAGATGGTTCGTGTCGAAGCAGACGCGAAGACGTTCGTCGGCGGTCAGAAGCTCGGCTATCTCGCCGCTGTCGCGCCCGAGGCAGGTGCGCGGCAGGTCCTCGACGCAAATGACCGCGCCGTACCGGGAGGCAAACTCCGCGAGGGCGGCGAGGCTCTTTTTCGCCGTTTCCGTGCGCGCCGGTCTGTCGGCGTCGTCGATCGGTTCGCCGCTGGGGTGGACGATGAACTTTTTTATGCCGATAGCTGCGCCGGAACGTATAAGCGTCTCAAAATACCCGACGGTGTATCCCGCCAGGTCGGGACGGGATATATCTATTTTTTCGAACGGCGAGAACGGCAGATGGAACGACCACAGCTCGACGCCGTATTCCTTTGACAGCCGCCCGGCGCTGCCGAAATCGAAGCCGTCGTATTCATCGCTCGACGGGGATACCTCCATAGCGGTTATGCCCGCCTTCGCGTACTGCTCGAACAGCTCTTCGCCGCAGCCTTTGCTACAGGATGACAAGCCTATACGAAACATACCGTCAGTCCTTTCCCGTTATCTCTTTCGTTATTTCCGCGGGCGTGAGCCCGTATTTTTCCGCCGCCGCGGCAACGTCGTCATACTCGGGTTTTTCGCGGTCGACGCCGTAGCCGAAGGTCCTTTTGAAGCGTATTCCGCCGAACTCGGTGCTTCTGGTATAGCTCTCGCGCGAAAGCGTGAAGCGCGGGCAAAGCCGGGACCTTATGCCGGCGGTGGTCGTGTATCTGAAGATCAGCCTCGCGAATTCTTCCGCTTCGCCGTCCGCGCAGATGACGGTCAGGACCGAGCCCTGCCTGCCTTTTTTCATATAGGCGGTCTGCGTGTAGACGTCGAGCGCTCCGGCGTCGAGCAGCTTTTCGGCGGCGAACGCGAGATGCTCGGGCGTCATGTCGTCTATGCTGCACACAAGCTCCGCGACCGAGTCGCCGGTATCCTCGTCATAGCCGAAAAACGCTCTGACGACGTTGGGATGCTCCGGTATCTCGCGCTCTCCCGCGCCGCAGGCGTATTTTTCCGCCGTCATGACCGGGCGCGAGGTTACCGCGAAAGAGGAGGCGAAACGCTTTATCAGCGCCGCGCCGGTCGGCGTGCAGAGTTCGCCCTCCCTGCCGTCGGAAAAGGTCGGGACGCCCTTTAAAAGCTCCGCTGTCGCGGGAGAGGGGACGGGCATTACACCGTGCGCGCACCTCACCGAGCCGAAGCCCGTGTTGACCGCGGTCGAAACTATCCTGTCGGGCGAAAGCTCCTTAATCGCGGCGCAGAAAGCCGTCACGTCTGCTATCGCGTCGTAGGTCCCGAGCTCGTGGAAATGCACCAGCGCGGGCTCGGTCCCGTGCGCAGTAGCCTCTGCGGCGGCGATATCGCGGTATATCTCCCCGGCGTTTTCGAGGACCTCTTTGTCAAGACGCAGGGAGCGTATGATCGAAAAGACGTCCGAAAGCGAGTGGTGGTGATGCTCATGCCCGTGTTCGTGAGAGTGAGCGTGTCCTTCTCCCTGATGCTCGCGCTCGCCGTCGACCGAGACGTCGAATTTCGACGCGCGGATGCCGCAGGTCGTCTTTTCCGATAGTGAAAAACGGACCTTGCCGAGCCCGATGGAGTTAAGCTTTTCAATGAAGCCCGCGGGGTCTTCGAGCAGGGGTATGACCGCCCCGCACAGCATATCGCCTGACGCTCCCGCGGTCGTGTCCAAGAATAAGATCCTCATGATCCGCTCCGAATAAGGTCTTTGATTATTTCAGCCGCCATTATCATCCCCGCGACCGGGGGCACGAACGAAACGCTGCCCGGTACTGAACGCCTGCCCGGCTGCGAGTCGGACGCGCCGGCTCCGACGGGTATCGGCGGCTCCTGCGAGTACACGACTTTAAGGTCCGTAACTCCTCTTTTTTTGAGCTCGCGGCGCATTATCCGCGCGAGAGGGCAGACGGTCGTATTATAGATATCCGTGACTGTCAGCTTTGTCGGGTCGAGCTTGTTGCCCGTGCCCATGCTGCTTATCACCGGGACGCCCGCAGCCTTTGCTTTGAGTATTATCTCGATCTTCGCCGTGACCGTATCGACGGCGTCTGCGACGTAGTCGTACCGGCCGAAGTCGAATTGCGCGGAATTCTCCGGCAGGAAAAAGCATTTGCGCGTTTCGACCCGGCAGTCGGGGGATATCGCCAGCACGCGCGCTTTCGCGGCGTCGGTCTTATCCATGCCGAGCGTGCTGTCGAGAGCTATTATCTGACGGTTCAGATTCGACTCCGACACCGTGTCGTTGTCGATGAGAACGAGGCTTCCGACGCCGCAGCGCGCGAGAGCCTCGACCGCAGCGCCTCCGACTCCGCCGAGGCCGAACACCGCGACGGTGGAGTTATTAAGGCGCTCGAGCCCCTCGTCGCCTATGAGCAGGCGCGTCCTCGAAAAACGTTCGTCCTTACTGTTCATCGGTGTCCTCGACGTCGTAGGGGATGTTTTCCGACCATTCCCATTTACGCACGTTCCAGAGCATCGGCTCTGTCCGTACCGTAAATCCGCGGCCGGGCATCGTTATCCATTTGTTCATCGGCTGCACGGGCACCGCGAAGGACGCCATAAGGCTCATGATGACGCCGCCGGTGGTTATGATCGTCACGTTGCGCGCCGACGTGACCATCATCTTGTCGGTGAGCTTCGTGAATACTGCGGACAGCCTTTTCGCGAACGCCTCGCTGCTCTCCCCGCCGGGAGGGGCGGCGTCCGCTCCGCCGGTGACCCACGCGGCGTATTCGGGCATTTTCGACAGCTCGTCGCGCGTCATGCCCTCGAAGGAACCGAAACCGTATTCCGTAAGCTCGCCGTAAGCATTGACGGCGGTGTCGGGGAACAGTATCTCCGCGGTCTGTCTGCAGCGAAGATACGGCGAGCAGAACAGCACGCCCGCCTCGGGATAAGCGAGGAGCGGGTCGTTTTTGAGTTCTCTCAGGGCGGCGGAGGAGGAGGCGGTCAGAGGCTTGTCGGTCGAGCCCTCGCACCTGCCCTGTTCGGTCATCTCCGTCGTGCCGCAGCGTATCAGATTTATCCTGAACGATCTCACAGCCCGCCCTCCTTTATCAGCTTTTCGCTGCTTTCTATTATAGTGGCCATGAATTCCGGCTTCAGCCCGAGGACGCCGGGCTTAAGGTCCGAATCCTCTATGTCGCGCATAAGGCTTTCCTGAACTGCCTTCGCGTAGATGTCCGCCCGGTCTATGTCGAGCCCGACCCAGTCCTCCTCCAGCGCGCCCGCCCTTCCGGCGGCGAGTATCAGCCGGTAGACCGAGAGCCCGAGCGCCTGACGCACCTTGTCCTCGCAGCCCTGCCCGAGTTCGCCGGCGTTCTCGCAGATCCAGGCGATCGCGCGGTAAAGCGTGGTCATACTGTTGTAAGCGTCGCCGGGCAGCTCCGTCTCGGGAGCCGCGCTGACGGTGCCGCGGATATCGGAGCTCAGCCCCAGCAGCCAGTCGGCGGAAACGTTGTAGAACGACGCGGCTTTCGCGATGAAGTCGCGGCTGCACGCGCGCTGGCCGTTTTCGTAATGGGAAAGCAGAGACTGGGATATCCCCAGTCTCGACGCTGCTTCTTTCTGGCTCTGACCGCTGTTTTTTCGCGCGACGGCGAGGCGTTCGGCAAAACGGTTCGGTCTTTTCAATCAGATCACCTTACACGGTATATTCGGACGCCGAGGTGTCGCCGCCTTCGCCCGTCCAGTCGGTATGGAAGAATTTCCCTCTGGGGAAGTCCACGCGCTCGTAGGTGTGCGCGCCGAAATAGTCGCGCTGCGCCTGCAGGAGGTTCTGCGGGAGCCTCGCGCAGCGGTAGCCGTCGAAATACGAGAGCGCGGAGGTCATCGCCGGAGCGGGTATCCCGTTGGCGACGGCGGCGGCGCAGACCCTTCTCCAGCCCGCCTGGGCTTTTTCTATCCTGTCCTTGAAGAATGGATCGAGAAGGAGATTCGTCAGCTCCGGGTCTGCGTCGTAGGCTTCTTTTATCTTGCCGAGGAACGCGGAACGGATGATGCAGCCGCCGCGCCACATGAGGGCGATGCCGCCGTAGTTGAGGTTCCATCCGTAGGTTTTCGCGGCGGAGCGCATGAGCGTGTAGCCCTGCGCGTAGGAAACGATCTTCGAGGCGTAAAGGGCGTTGCCGAGGTCCTCGAGGAAGGTCACGCGGTCGATATCGCGTGCGGGTTCGGGCCCTTTGAGGACGGCGGACGCTTTTACTCTGTCGTCCTTCATCGCGGAAAGGCAGCGCGCGAATACCGCTTCGTTTATGAGCGTGAGCGGCACGCCCTCGTCGAGGGCGGCGATGCCCGTCCATTTGCCGGTGCCCTTCTGGCCCGCGGTGTCGAGTATCTTCTCGACCAGCGGAGAGCCGTCCTCGTCCTTGTAGGCGAGTATATCCCTCGTTATCTCGATGAGATAGCTGTCAAGGTCGCCCTCGTTCCAGCGGGCGAACTCGTCGTGCATCTCGTCCGCCGTCATGCCCAGAAGCTCCTTCATCAGCATATAGGTCTCGCAGATGAGCTGCATATCGCCGTATTCGATGCCGTTGTGCACCATTTTGACAAAGTGACCGGCGCCGTTTTCACCGACCCAGTCGCAGCAGGGCGAACCGTCCTCCACCTTGGCGCAGATCGCCTGCAGGATGGGCTTGACGGTCGGCCACGCCGCCGCGGAACCGCCGGGCATGAGGCTCGGCCCCTTGAGCGCTCCCTCTTCGCCGCCGGACACGCCGGTGCCGATGTAGAGCTTGCCCTTGCTTTCCACGTAAGCCGTGCGGCGGATGGTATCGGGAAAATGCGAATTGCCGCCGTCGATGATGATATCGCCGTCCTCCAAAAGCGGGAGCAGCTGCTCGATCATATCGTCGACCGCTTTGCCCGCCTTGATCATCATCATGACCTTGCGGGGCTTGGCGAGGCTCGCCACGAGTTCCTCCAGAGAGGACGTGCCGACGATGTTTTTACCCTTGGCTCTGCCGTTGACGAAATCCGTCACCTTCTGCACGGTGCGGTTATAAACGGAAACGGTGAAGCCCTTGCTTTCCATGTTCATCACGAGGTTTTCGCCCATGACGGCGAGGCCGATGAGGCCGATATCGGATTGTTTCATTCTTCTTCAAACACCTTTCTTCGTACTTCTTTTATTCCTTCAAGCACAGTGTAGGGAATGGCCATGTTGCCCAACCCTTTGCCGATGCTGATGTGCGGCTTCATTTTGGCGTGGAAATCCGTGCCGCCGGAAATGCCCAGCCCCAGCCGCTTCGCCATCGCCTGATAGCGCGCCTGCATCTCGGGCGTGTAGTCGGTGTAATAGCCCTCCACGCCGTTGAGCCCATAGCCGATGAATTCCTTCAGCCGCTCTTCAAGCTTGTCGTCGTCCAGCTTGATCAGGTGCAGATGCGCCACGTAGGACAGACCGCCGCACTCGTGGATGAGTTCGATGGCGCCCTTCGCGGTCATGCACTGCACCTCGCAGTACGCCGGTTTGCCCACGCTCATGTATTTTTCAAAGCCCTCCTTCACCGAGGAGGTATAGCCCTTGTCCATGAGGATGCGAGCGAAATGCGCGCGCCCGATCATACCGAATGGCGCGATGGCGAGCGCTTCGTCGATGGTGACGTCAAAGCCGAGCTTGTTGAGCGCCGCGCAGGTTTTTTCGTTGCGCACGCGCCGGATGGCG
>JAFRXS010000166.1 GCA_017443405.1 Clostridia bacterium
AGGACGGGGTTGTTCTTGGTCTTGCGGGAGAGTATGCGGATGACCGAACGAATCTCCGTGTCCCTGCCGATGACGGGATCGAGCTTCTGGCTCCTCGCGCGCTCGACAAGGTCGCTGCCGTATTTCGAGAGAGCGTCGTAGGTGGATTCGGGGTCGTCGGACGTCACGGGCGAGCTCCTGACCTTTGCGAGCTCGGCGGTGAAGTTCTGCCTCGTTACGCCGTGCGCGTTCAGTATACGTCTGACCTCGGCGCCGCCGTCGGAGAACAGCGCGAGCATGATATGCTCGACGCTGACGTATTCGTCCTTCATGTTTTTGGCGATCCGCTCGGCGGAATCGAGCGCCGCGGCGGTCTCGGACGACGCGTAGACCTCGCCGCTGCCGCCGGAAACGCGGGGCAGGCCGTTTATCACGGTGTCGAGCTCTGACAGCACGGCGTCGGTGTCGGTGCCCATCTTCGTGAAAATCGAGCCTATGAGCCCGCCGTCCTGATCGAGCAGCGAATACAGAAGATGCGCAGGCGTGAGATACTGATTTTTGTTTTCCGCCGCGATCGAACGCGCGTTGTTGATCGCCTCGATCGACTTTTTGGTATATTTTTCGGCGTTCATATTACTGCCTTCTTTCTTTTCAAAATGAATCGCTCACGGGTTTTGACTACAGAATTATTCCTTTATACTTATCCGCGTTCGCGGCGTACCGCGCGCGGATGAGGCGCTCGTCCATGCCGCCGAGGTACGCCTTCATCAGAGAATCGAAAAGGTTGACGTAGTCGTTTATGCGGTCGGCGATAAGCCGGGCGGAGCAGTCGCGCTCCGGCAGGGGGATGCTGCGGATGAACCTGCCCTCGCGCAGCTCGTGACTGACCCTGTCGCCGGCGTAGTAACGCTCTATCGATCGCCACAGAGCGAAGAAAGTCATCAGCCTTTCAATAAGCTGCGGCGACTGCGTGCGGCATATCACCGCCAGAGCGCCCATATCGCGGCTGTCCGCGCCGTAGAGCTCGACCTCGTACCTGACCGTCGGGCGGTACTTGTATTCGAGACTCGACTTCATCTGTATCGACGCGGTGTGCGGCTCGAAGAACGGAACTATCGACGCCGACGTCTTCATCAGGTCGTTTACCGCCTCGAGTATCTCGTTCACACGCATTTCGGGCGTAACGATGCCCGTATAGGACGCCAGCACGCTGTCGACCAGAGCCGAACGGCTGAGCCCGCGCAGATGCGCCGCCTCGTCGACGGCTCTTACGACGTCGTCGGATAACAGCAGACTGTAAAGATTCTTTTTCATATCGGATATTCGCTCCTTGTGCGACCTTATTTCTGTGCATATGATAGCACGGATAATAAACTTTGTCAAGGTTTTTATATAATTTTCTTTGCAAATTATATTCTATGTTTTGCATTTTACATTTCATTTTCTGCATTTTTCTGCCGTACAGCCACCCCGATCCCGCGGATCGGGACGAATCCGGAACAAAAAAAGCCTTCCCCGGAAGAAAGGCATTTTTTGTGTCTATACGGACTGTGTAAAGCGAGGCCCGCAAGCTCGCGGCGGGCTTATCCGGTTTCTTGATGAAACCAATTATACTATTGTATCGTCATATGCTGTTCCCTCTGTTTCATACCCAAAAAAGGCGTCGGGAAGCCGTAAGCCTCCCGACGCCGATCCATTAACGGTCCTCAGGTATGATAGCTGATCCAGTGCGCCAGGTGGATGAAGAAGTGGACAAGGCGGAAGATGAAGCCGACCGTGTCGATATCCTCATACGGCGTCAGCTCGGGGCAGTGGTCGCAGATAAACTTGCCGCAGTATCTGCAGTAGCCCTCTCCGCGGAAGTTCGGGTTCTTGATCGAGTGACCGGTGCCGCCGGGGACGTCCCTCGTCTCGGTCGCGCCGCAATTCGCGCATTCACGACGCTGCGTGCCGCCGCTGGTGCAGGTGACGGTCGAGCCCTCGTCGTCCGTCCACTCGCCCCAGGAATGCTCGAGCTTGTCGACCGACATCTTTTCCGTTTCTCCGCAGGCGGAGCAGGTCCTCGTCTTTTCGCCCGCCTCACCGCAGGTCGCGGCTTTTGTCACGGTCCAGTCGCCGAAAGTGTGTCCTTTCGCGGGGATAGCTTTCGTGGTGTCGCTTATCGTCGCGCCGCAGTCCGCGCATGTCACGACGATACGCTTGCTGCCGTCCGCTGCGCAGGTCGCTTCCGTCAGTACGGTTTCGACCGCTTCTCCGGCAGTATGATTACCGGTCGCGGGGATCACGGTGTTCTCGCTCTGAACGGCGTCGCAGTTTTTGCACTTCTCATGCTTGACGCCGACGGTCCCGCAGGTGGCTTCGGTATCGACGACCCACTCGAACTCATGTTCGCCCGTGGCTTCGATCGGTGTGTTCTCGCTACGGACGGCGTCGCAGTTTTTGCACTTCTCGTGCTTGACGCCGGCGGTCCCGCAGGTCGCTTCGGTATCGATCACCCACTCGAACTCATGTTCGCCGGTGGCTTCGATCGGTGTGTTCTCGTTACGGACGGCGTCGCAGTTTTTGCACTTCTCGTGCTTGACGCCGGCGGTTCCGCAGGTAGCTTCGGTGTCGACGACCCATTCGAACTCGTGTTCTCCCGTGGCTTCGATCGGCGTGTTCTCGTTACGGACGGCGTCGCAGTTTTTGCACTTCTCGTGATTGACGCCCGCCGCGCCGCAGGTGGCTTCCGTATATACGACCCACTCGAACTCATGTTCGCCGGTGGCTTC
>JAFRXS010000167.1 GCA_017443405.1 Clostridia bacterium
GGTCTCGGTCTTACTATCGTCGCGTCCATACAGAATCTTCACAATTACGGCTACGGCGTCGAGAACGTCGAGGGCGGCGTGAGGTTCTGGTTCGACGTCGAGAAATGGCGTGAGACGGAGTCCCCGGCGCCGGAGGACGGCTCCGAGCCGACCCGTCCGCTTTAACGCCTTTAAAAAGTGATATAAATGCACACATATCGCATGTTGTGCATTTTTAAAAAATATGGATAAGGAGAAACTAAAATGGCAGACATCAAAGATCTGAGCGATCTCAGCTCGCTGTTAGACCTCACAGACACCGTCACGGATGAATCGGACAGTACACCACAAGCGCAGGACGCTCCCGCGCCGGAAAGAGAAATAGATTTTGAAAATCCGGAAAAGTATTTCAGAAGCGAAACGTTCGGGCTCATCTCGACGACGGCTTATCTGCTCGGAGTGCCGAAACGGATATTCGAAAACGATCATGAATCCCCAAAACCGGAATACTATATAGAAGCCGAGAAGGATCAGGCGGCAAGGATAATCAGAAACCTGTGCATGATCAGAACGGCGATAGAAAAGCATTACCGTGAAATAAACAACGAGATATACTATAATACCAAAAATCTCAATTCTCTGCCGGAGTACATACCACAGGAGGCGCTAACCTCTCTCGCGGACGACGGCATACAGATAGTAAAAGCGAACAGTCAGCTCAACGATTACGTCATCAATATCAATCTCCTGATAAAAGACCGTATAAACAACATCAGGACGATGATGCCGAACTGGCTCAACTGGGATTACTATAAGGACCTTTTCATAATGCCGGGAGGCACCAAACCGTCGGCGGTCAAGAACGAATGGTATAAGTTTTCGAGCAATATAAGGTTTTATCCGTATCAGGTATATCTCAACTGGCATTCGCCGAAGGACAGCGGCAATATACTTTACAACGACAAGAAGTTCGTCAGATGGCTTTACGAGATACACAACGACGAGTTCAAGGACCTGAGCAAGGTCACCGACGCCTCGGAGTACACCAAAACGTCCATCTATTCGTTCATCCATAACAGCGAACGCACGGTATTCGTCGTGGACTGCGAGAACTCCGATCCCTTCAAGTTCTGCGGCACCATCCGCAACCTCGACGACGTCGACCGCGACAAGATAGTCAAGGTCATACTTTATAACGACGTGCACACCACAACGGCGTGGAACCTCCTGAAATCCTATCTCGACATACCCGTCGAGCATATCATGATAAACCGACTCAAGGAGGAAAAATCGCTGGTCGACATGAAGCTCGCCATCGGAGTCGCGAACGAGTTCCACGAGAACGATATCGACTCCTTCGTCATCGTTTCCTCGGATTCCGACTACTGGGCGCTCATCACCTCTCTGCCCAAGGCGAAGTTCATCGTTATGGCGGAAAAGGAAAAGTGCGGGCACGACTTCCGCGTGACGCTCGAGCAGAAGGGCATCTTCTACTGCTTCATGGACGATTTCTTCACCGGCAACGTCGACGACCTCAAGATACGCGCCCTCGTCGCGGAGTTTGAGCGTTACGTCGACGAAAGGGTGCGCTTCAACGTCAACGACATGGTCGACACCGCGTTCCTGAATACCCGCATAGAACTGACGGAGGCGGCAAAGAAGCAGTTCTACAGGGACTACGTCAGGACGATGCATCTTGAAGTCGACGACAACGGCGAGGTCTTCGTGGAGTTCGGCAACAAATGACTTCTGCGATAACCAAAAAACTGACGCCCGGGCAGATCCTCGTTCTCGGATTTGCTCTGCTGATAGCGGTCGGCGCGGCTCTTCTCATGCTTCCCGCGGCGTCGGCGGACGGGACACCGCTTTCGCCTCTTGACGCCCTGTTTACGTCCGCGTCCGCCGTTTGCGTCACGGGACTTACCGTCGTGGATACGGGGACAGTCCTGTCCGTTTTCGGTCAGGTCGTCGTCATCCTCCTTATCCAGATCGGCGGTCTGGGCTTCATGACCTTCGCCGTCGTCTTATATCTCCTCGCGGGCAAAAGGCTGAGCCTCAGGCAGAAGACGATACTCAGCAGTTCCGTCAGCTCCAATAACGGCGGAGTGACAAGGCTGCTCAAGCGTATACTGCTCGGCACGGCGATATTCGAGCTCGGCGGCGCCGCGCTGCTCGCCGTGAGGTTCATCCCGGTCTACGGCGTAGGGCGCGGGATCGGCTTTTCGCTGTTCCACTCCGTGTCGGCGTTCTGCAACGCGGGCTTCGACATCCTGTCGTCCGCGGGAGGAAAGTCGGAGTCGTTCATCTCCTTCGCCGGCGACCCGACCGTCTCGCTGACGCTCTGCGCGCTCATAACCGTCGGCGGTCTCGGCTTCATCGTCTGGGACGATATAGCCGCAAACGGCGTGCGTTTCAAAAAATGGCAGCCGCACACCAAGGTCGTCCTGCTCTCGAGCCTTATCCTGACGGCCGTCGGCGCGTTGCTGTTCTTTATTTTCGAGCGCAGGGGCGAGCTCGCGGGGGCGGATACGGGAGAGGCTCTTCTGACCGCGCTGTTTCAGAGCGTCACCGCGAGGACGGCGGGCTTTTATACATGGCGTATGGGCGAGATGAACGACGCTTCCCGGCTGCTGATGATCGTCCTTATGTTCATCGGCGCGTCGCCCGGAGGCACGGGCGGCGGAATGAAGACGACGTCCGTCGTGCTTATGATAAGCTCCGTCATATCGTCCGTCAGCGACAGGCCGGCTTCCGTCTGGGGGCGCCGCATGGAGGACGAAACCGTCAGGCGCAACTTCAACGCTCTCGCGATATATCTGCTTGAGGCATTCGGCGGGGTATTCATACTCACGCTTTGCGGAGTGAGCCTGAGCGACGCCGCTTTCGAATGTTTTTCCGCCGTCGGAACGGTCGGCCTTACGGTCGGCGTAACGCCGTCGCTGAGCGCGGTCGCGCGCATAACGGTGATACTTCTTATGTTCATGGGCAGGGTAGGCAGCATGACGGTCTTTACAGCGGTCAGCCGCAGGGAGACCGGCGACAGGCTGCGTGATCCCAAGGGAAAGATAGTTACCGGATAGGAGGAAACGATGAGATCCATACTGGTCATAGGAGCCGGCAAGTTCGGTTCGGTGCTTGCCGAGAGCCTTGAAAAATATAAGAACGAGGTCCTTCTGATCGACGACGACGATGACGCGGTCGACAGGCTGACCGACGTCGTGACCGACGTCAAGATAGGCGACTGCACCGATCCCGAGATCATCAAGGAGATCGGCGTGCGAGATTTCGACGCCTGCTTCGTCTGCACGGCGAGCGACTTCCGCGCGTCGATGGAGATAACCTCGAACCTGCACGACGCGGGCGCCCACCTGATAATCTCGAAGGCGGAAAGCTCGCGCCACGCGGAGCTCCTGCGCAAGGTCGGCGCGGACGAGGTCATTTTTCCCGAAAAGGATATGGCGGAGAGGACGGCTCTGCGCTTTTCGGTGCACGGCGCGTTCGACTGCTATATGCTCGCGCCCGAGTACGCGATCTTCGAGCTCGCCGTCCCCTCGTCGTGGGTAGGCAAGAACCTCAAGCAGCTCGAGCTGCGCACGCGCAACAAGGTCAACGTCATCGGCTACAAGACCGAGCAGGGCGTCATCCCGGCGACGGATATCAGCCGCGACTTCACGCGCGGCGACCACGTCCTCATCGCGGGCTACAAGAGTGACATAATCGCTCTGACGAACAAGAACTGAATACCCAATGTACAGAAAAGCGGCTTTTGCCCGGGGGACAAAAGCCGCTTTTTTCGTCGGCCGACCGCGACAGGTATAAAGAAAGAGCGGTAAATGCCTATGATGCGGATAACGCTTGCGTTTTATTTGAATAGCTGTTATTATAAATATGAGTCGATACTCACATGGACAAAGGAGGAAACATCCGTGAAAGCTTTTAAAAATCGCTTGTCTTTATCGTTATGCCCGTCCTTCTTCTGTCGGCGATGCAGTCCGTCTGTTTCGCGCAAGGCGCGGACACCGGACTGAGATTCGACGAAAACGGCGGATATGAAAGCGAAGTGCTCCTCGCTATCGACCTCGCCAAGAAGGATGGCTCAAAGATCATCCCCGCGGGCGGCGTTTCGGGCATCGAGATCTTCGCCGTGAAGATATGGAAGGCCTTCGCCGATTTCTCGGTGAGTATCTGGAAAAAGATCACAAGCGTAACGTACGGCTTCTTCGCATAAACGGCGGGGAATACCGCGCGGAAAAACAGAGGGAGAAGATGAGCGTACCCGTTACCGACATCCATATGCACGTTGTTCCCGGCGTGGACGACGGCTCACGCGATATAGACGAATCCTGCGGGATGCTGCGGCTCGCCGTCGGTCAGGGCGTCGACGCCGTTTTCGCCACTCCGCACGACTCGGCCTTTTCCGACAAAAATAGGGTACGGGAGAGTTTCGGACGGCTGAAGGAGGCCGTCCGCGCTCTTGGGCTCCCGATCGCGCTGTACCTCGGATGCGAGATGCGCGTCTATCCGGAAACCGCTGAGCTGTGCCTTCGAAAGCTGAACGACGGAGTTTTGCCGACCATGGGCGATTCGCGCTGCGTATTGACGGAATTCGACTTCGCAAACAGCTCCCGCGATTATTTGTTTTGCGCGGATACGCTGATAAAGGGCGGTTATATCCCGATCATCGCGCACGTCGAGCGGTACCCGAACACGGACGTCCGGCTTGCCGGAAAGCTGAAGGACGCCGGAGCGCTGATCCAGATAAACGCTTACAGCATAGCCGGGGAAAAAGACGCGCGGATAAGACGGACGGCGAATATGCTGCTTGAAGCGCGGCTCGTCGATTTCATCGGCACCGACGCGCACGGGGCGGTTCGCCGTCCGCCGGATCTCGGCGGCGGGATGGATGCGTTCAGGCGTCTGTACGGCGAAGAATACGCGAAGCTCGTGGCTTTTGACAATCCGCGGAAATATCTTCTGTAAACAGGGCCTCCGGCGCCCGTTTCCGTCGGCGCGGTCTCTTCGCTGTTTCCGTTAGTTTATCCGATTCAAAATCGCATTTTCCGCGGGCGTTTTTGCGCCCGCTTTTCGTGTATGTGAAAATGATCCCCCGGTGCCGGATATCACATGAAAGCGGTGGAGGATCCGTTGTGCACGGAAACATGGATCCGTATAGCAGGACGCGCGAGGCGTTCTCTTATTATCTGCTTGAAACCGCGCCGACTTTTTGCTATTATGCAGTTGTGATCCGATAACGCGGCGATCGGACGAATAGCTCGAAATACCCCGAAGGCCGCAGAAAAACTGGAGGAATGCCGGAATGCTGCTTCTGAAACGGACGATGATCTTGATCGTCTCGGTCATATCTCTATTCACTTCACTCTTCTCGATCCGTTACGCGGACAGATACGCGGGCCACGATTTCCCGATCATCGCCGCGGCGGGGCAGTTGCCCGGGACCGTTCGCGTCATGTCCTATAACATCCGCTGCTGGGATGTGAAAGGGGTCGAGGTCAAGGACCGGACGGACATCGGCGTGAGGCAGATCCTTGAGGTCATGCCGGACTCCGTCGGCGTCCAGGAGGCGTCCGCGCAGTGGATGAAAGCGCTGGACGCAAAGCTGATACCCTACGATTGGGTCGGCGTTGACCGTGAAACCGGCAACAGCCCGATGCTCGGCGGCGAATCCTGCCCGATATTCTATCTTAAGTCGCGCTTCAGGCTGATCGACAGCGGCAATTTCTGGCTTTCCGAGACCCCGGACGAGCCTTCCTTCGGGCCGGGCGCCGCGTGCCGCCGCGTCTGCACCTGGGCGAAGCTCCAAAACCGTTTTACGGGCGAAGTCTACGTCCACGTGAACACCCACTTCGACCACGTTTCGGAGGAGGCCCGCGTGGCGGGCGCCGAGATCGTCGCCTCTTTTATTGAAGAACGCTTTTCCGGCGTGCCCGTCGTCTTTACAGCGGATATGAACACGTTCGAGGGCAGGGAGGCGTACGAAGTCATGACGCGCGGACTCACCGACGCCCGCCTCGCCGCAAAGCACGCCGTTTCCTACGGCACGTTCCACTCAAGCTCGCCGGAAACGCACGCGGATTACACTATCGACTTCATACTTTGCTCGCCCGACGTCGGCGTGTTTTCCTACCGCGTCGTCACAAAGGGCGTGGACGGCCGCTTCACGTCCGACCATTTCCCGATCTACACCGATATCATTCTTGGCGGGGACTGCGCGTGACGGGTCCTGTCCGCACAATGATCAGAGTGTAAATATAAAGGAGACGCCGTGATGCTTCCGCTTTCAACGATTATGAATATCGGGGATCTTCCGCGCTTTTCGCGTTTTTCAGAAAGGCGTCTTATCTGCTTTTTTCGCTGCTGTTCTCGCTGAGCGGCGCGGTTTCCGTTCCCACCTCGGACAGCGGAGCGGATATGCGGCTCGAAAATGAGTTTGAGTATCTGTATTCCGACGGGGTCTCTTTCTGTCAGGGGATTACGACCGACGGAGAGTATTTCTACGGTACGGGATGTATAAAGTACGTCGATTATAACGCGATAGTCAAGATCGACGCCCGGACCGGAGAGATCGTCCTTCGCAACGAGATGTGTCTTCCCTCGGACGTGCTTTCAAAAGGGTATTCCCATCTCGGCGACTGCTCGTATTATAACGGGAAAATCTACGCCGCCTGCGAAGCATTTTTCTTCAAAGACCCCGCTGTCATGATCTTCGACGCGGAAAGCCTTGAATTCATCGGGTACAGCGTCCTGCCCGCCGAAGGGCAGGGAAGCGGTCATTACCCCTGGCTCTGCGTAAAGGACGGCACCGTCTACTATACCCAGTCAAGGGACGTTGACGAGATAAGAATGCTCGACGCCGACGATTTTTCTTATAAAGGCAGTATCCCGATCGACAGGACGGTCACGAAGATAACGGGCGGCGATATCCTCGACGGCATGCTTTACCTCTCGGCGAACACCGGCGGGAGCAAAAAAATCACCTACGCCGTCGATCTCGAAACGGGCGAAACGACGGAGGCGTTCACCCGCGACACGGGCAACGTCTTTACCGAAGCGGAGGGCCTTTCGATCGCCGGGAGCGAAAGCGGAACGGTATTTTATTATCTCGACGTCGTTTTCGTCTCAAAGACGGTGATCGGGACGTACGTCACTCGCGCGTGAACGCCGTCGGTTTTTGACGACGGCGGGCTCCGGTAAATGAAAGAGGATCGACAGAAAAGGAAACGCATCGGGAAAATGATGAGCTCAGCCGTCATCTCGATTTGACCGTGAGTCGGAGGGCGCAAAGGAAAAGCGCTTGATGTAAGAATGAACGAACAGCCGGACGGTGGGGCGGCTGTTCGTTTTTTCAGTGTTCGGGCGATCCGCCCGGAGATCGGATGCGGTTATCTCATCTTTCCCGACAGAACGTCGTTTTTTGCCTGCGCGATCCGGTTGAACAGGGAAGCGTCGTTGTCGGCCGGCACGTCGTTGCCGTAATTCCAGATCATCACGCCGCCGTATCCGTTTTTTATCGCCCAGAGCGTTTTCTGACATATGACCTCCGGCGTGTTGAAGGAGGCGATAATCCCGGTGTTCTCATCTGTGACGAGCCCCTCGCCGCCGCATTTTGCGCAGACCTCGTTTTTGCCGCGCGGCGGTCGGGTATGCGCGGTTTTTGAAATATCCCGCAGAGAGATTGCAAAGTGCCGTTTCGGGTGGTATAATCAGGAAGAGATAAGGGTATGGGGAGCGCGGTGAGACGGGATTTCACCCGGCCGCGCCCGTCGTTTCGGTTCGGGAAAAAAATACACGATAAACGGGAGGCTCAATCATGTTACAGCGTATCATCGGTTTCTTCACTGCGGTCCTCGCGTTGTTCACGTCCGTCTCGCAGCTTGTGTTTACCCCCAACGTGATACGGATTGATTTCGATCGGACTGTGGGCGAGATGCGCCCGGTCCACAATATCGGCAGGATGCCGGAATACGTCACGGACAGCGAGATCAACAGCTGTTTCACCCGCGCCAATATGACCTCGTGCCGGACGCACGATATCCACGCCACCGATATCCGCAATATCTTCCCCGATTTTTCCCGCGACGCCGATGACGAAAGCGCCTACGCCTTCGCGGAATGCGATAAGGTGATAGCTGCTATCGCCGATACCGGGATGGAGCCGTTTTTCCGTCTGGGGATAAGCTACAGCGACCCTGTAAGGGACCGTGAGTCCCTGCTGCCGCCCTCCGACTACGATAAATGGGCGCGCGTCTGCGAGCACATCATCCTCCATTATAACGAGGGCTGGGCGAACGGGTTCAGCTACGGCATCAGATACTGGGAGATATGGAACGAGCCCGAAAACAGCGACGATATCGCGGATAACCATTTCTGGATCGGTTCCGACGAGGAGTTTTTCCGACTTTACGACGTCGCCGCGAAGCACCTTAAAAACAGATTCCCCGATCTCAAGATCGGCGGCTACGGCTCGTGCGGTTTCTACGCGCTGACAAAAACCAACGCCCTAAACACCGGGGCCACCCCGAGAAATCAGTATTTCGTCACCTACTATAAGAATTTCCTGAAATACATACGGGAACACGGCTCGCCCATGGATTTCTTCTCGTGGCACAGCTATACGACCACCGGCAAGAACGCCGGCTACATCAAATACGTAAGGGAAACGCTTGCGGAGGCGGGTTACGGCGACGCCGAGATCATCTGCGACGAATGGAACTATAACCCGACGGAGAACGACAAGCTCGACCGCCGCTACGGTGCGAATCAGACCTCGATGCTCATCATGTTCCAGAACGAAGGGCTCGATATGGCGCACTACTACGACGGCGACGACGACGGGCTCATGTGGGCGGGGCTGTTCGTCAAGGGCCGGCCCTCCACCGCGTACTACGGCTTCCTCGCGTTCGGGCAGTTATACAAGCTCGGTCACCAGGCGGAGATAAAGAATATCCGGCTTGCCGACGATCTGTACGCGGTCGCCGCGGCGGGTGAGGACGGTCAGGCTTTGCTCATCGCGAACGTTTCCGAAAAAAGAGACCGTCCGCTGAAGATCGACGCGGGGGAGTATGCCGTCGACAAATGCATGACGGTGAACGAAGAAAAAGAATGGGTGGAGATCCCGCTTCCCGGAAAGATAGAAAGCGGTTCCATGCTTTATATCACCTTCCGGAAATAAAATGGCGTTCCGGTCACATACGGAACATTGCCCCAAAAACCGATCGCCCGAACGTATCAATCCCCTAAGAAAGGAGCCGATAAAATGAAAAAAGTCATCAGCCTCCTGCTGTGCGCCGTGCTTTTGTTCGCGGTCGCGCCCGCCGTTTTTGCCGCGGAGGAGGAACCGTTCATCCCTGCGCTGCGGTTCATCGCTTCGAGCGACAGTCACATCAAGGGCGGCGACCACAACCGCAATTATGACCGCGTCCGCGCCATGCTCTCTCAGGCGTACGCCCTCGCCGACGCAGACGGCGCCTACAACAGCCTCGACGCCCTCATGATGGCGGGCGACCTGACAAATGACGGCACCAAAGAAGAGTTCGAGAAGTACTGGCGTGCCGTTTCCTCCGCTAAACGCGACGGCACCGAGCTGCTCGCCGTTGTCGCCAAGAACCACGACGGCTGGAATATGAGCCGCAGGGAGATGCGCGACTGCTTTTCCGACCTGACGGGCGAATCGCCTGACTTCCACAAGACAGTCCGCGGCTATCACTTCATCGGGCTTTCCGCGTCCGACACGGACGGCGTGCATTACAGTAAGACGCAGCTTTCCTGGTTGCGCGAGCAGTTGGATATCGCGGTCGCAGATACGCCCGACAGGCCCGTGTTCTTCATGCATCACGAGCATAACCGCGACACCGTCTACGGCTCATCCTCTTTCGACGGCTGGGGCGTAACGTTCTTCAATAAGATTTTGAAGGACTATCCGCAGGTCGTCGACTTCTCGGGCCATTCGCATTATCCGCTGAACGACCCGCGTTCCGTCTGGCAGGATGAATATACGGCGATCGGCACCGGCGCGCTCTATTACGCCGAGTTCACCATCGACCTTGACCGCGCCTATGATCCGCCCGATTGCTACGACGCGGGTACCTACTGGATCGTGGAGGTAAGCGGCGCGGGCGACGTGCGCCTGCGCGGCTTCGACGTGGACGCGGACAAGCTGCTTTGCGAATATATCCTGCCGAACCCCGCCGACCCGGCGAACCGTCCCTTCGATCAAAAGAAGATGAAGGCAGCCTCGACCGCGCCCGTCTTTTCGGAGGACGCCGCTCTGACGGTCGAGGAGACCGGCGGTGGGGGGATAAGCGTCACGGCGCCCGCCGCGGTTTCGACCGACGGTCAGCCTGTCGTGCTCTACCGCGTGACGGTCAGGAACAAGCTCGGTCTGACCGTTGACAAGCAGTGGTATCTGCCTCACTACTACGTCGCGGACAAGCTCGAGGAGAATATCCCCTTTACCGTTGAGGGTCTCGCCGCGGGCAGCTACACCGTGACCGTTACGGCAGAGACCGCCTACGGCGTGCAGTCCGAGGCCCTGAAATCCGTTATCACGGTGCGGGACGGCGCGAACGCCGCGGGCGCGTTCTTCCGTCTGATCTCCCGTCCGTTCAAGCTTCTGATCAAGGCGATCAAAGCTCTGTTCTGACGAACTCCGCCCGTTCGGCGGTTGTACAACAAAAACCACTGCCATTACGACAGTGGTTTTTCTGTGCGGATCACCGCATCATGAAGCTCAAAACAAAGACGCCGTCAATCACATAAAGAGTGTAAGAGTTCGTCTTTGTCTGGTTTGGTGGAGATGACGGGAGTCGAACCCGTGTCCGAAAACCGTTCCGGGGGACCTTCTCCGGGCGCAGCCGCTTATTTATTCTCCCGCGTC
This sequence comes from Clostridia bacterium, assembly GCA_017443405.1. Taxonomy (GTDB): domain Bacteria; phylum Bacillota; class Clostridia; order Oscillospirales; family Acutalibacteraceae; genus RGIG2893. The sequence continues at coordinate 10,874 of JAFRXS010000167.1, forward strand.
AGCCGGCAAACGGCAGCCTGAAAACGCGGCAGTCTCAAAGTCATGACGGGCTGCGAGACCTTCACCCGTTCACGTTCACCGCTCAATAACGCCCGTCACCGAAGCCGCGGTATACCCCGGGCGGACGGCTGCGAGGCTAAGCCTCAAGCAGCAAGAAGTTCTGTGTTGTTGTCGTTTATTTTAAGTCGCGCCCTTTTATAGCGGTTGACGCGCCGCTGCCCGCTTATCCCGATTCGCGATCCCCGTCGAAATCCTTTCATCCCCGGGACAATGTATTATATCACATTTTTTGATCAAGGTCAAGTATTCGCCTGTATTCGAGCCTCATCACGTTATTTAAAACCGACGGCTCCCGCGTTTTTTTCTGTTCCTGTCGGATGAAAACGTGCAGATTCAAACCTGTTTATCCGTTTTGCACATATTAACAATTCATTGTTTAAAATTTTTATATTGATTGCAGTAATATTGTGTGATATAATAATTTTACGGAAATATAAAGCTGATATTCTGTATCAACTGAAAAAAGGAGGACAATATCAATGAAAAAAATCACTGGAAAAGCGCTTGCCCTGACGCTCGCGCTCGTTATGGTTTTTTCCTGCCTTGCGTCGACCTCTTTGGCGGCTACCGTAGATAACATTACGTTCAAGGTGCAGGGCAAAGGCGGCTATCTTGCCATAGGCGACAGTATCGGAATGGGCTGCGGTTCCGACGGTTACTATCTGGGGCATTACCACGGCGACTACGAATACCGTGACTGCGAGGGCTCCTACGTCACGCAGATCGCGAACGCGGTTGGCTGCGACATCCCCTCACACAGCATCCGGGATCAGAATTCCAATTTCTATCCGTTCTGCTATCCCGGTCTGACCACCGCCGTCGCTCTCGACCTGTACGGCGTTGACGACGGTTATTCGGATTACGAGCTCGACTATCCGTACTACGATGCGATGCTCAGGTATTTCGGCACGCCCGCTTCCATTCCTTCAACAAGGGATGAAGATCCCCACTATGAAGAAATAGGTGAAGTCCAGCACTACGTGGAGGGCAACTGCGGCAAGTGCGGCGACATAATCGAGCTTACCAGGAACGCGGAGCTTATCACGATAGAGCTGGGTATGTGCGATATTTTCTACCGCGCTTACCGCATCATCTCCAACGGTACTCTTCTGGCGGATTTCAAGCTTGACGCTTCCGTTTTGAACAAAGCCGGAGATATCGTTTCGACGGCGATCCGTCTGATCAAAGACGGCTTCAACAACTTCAAATCCCAGTATCCGCTTCTTCTCGAGACAGTCACAAAGCTGAATCCCGACGCGACGATCCTTATCTGCGGCGCGTTCAACCTTATCGACGACGTGACTCTTCTTGACGAAACGATGCTCCCGCTCGGCGATCTCATGAACAATATCAGCGAGCAGATGAACATCCTGTATCAGAAGTGGGCGGAACAGTACGGCGTGATCTACGTCGACATCCAGAACTGCGAAACGTACGCCACGGAAAAGAATATGGCGCTCCTGGGAGAGTATTTTGAGGATTCTCTGACCGCCTCTCATCCCAGCCAGATAGGTCACGACTATATGGCAAGGCAGTTCCTCGCCGCCCTTCCGCCCGTCGAGGAGCATCACAACATCTACGTCGACCTTGTAAGGAATACGAGCGTGAGCAAGGTCCTTATCAACGGCATACCCGTGACCAACTACACGGTAAACGGCTATGATCTCAACGTTGACTATACGGGCAGGCTCGCGACGAACATGACGATCTATATAGACAACGGCGACGGCACCACCCAGATGCAGTATTACGATCTGGATTACACGGACGGCGGATACGTCGTTCACCGTGTTTACCAGAACAACGATTTCTATGAGCTCTTTACCCGTCCGTTCAAGCTTATCAAGAAGCTGTTCGATCTCATCAAGGGGCTTTTCGCCAAATAATCGGACAACAAGTATTTCTGACGGATAAATAACAGCCGGCTGCCGCGTTTCGGGAGTATCCCGTACGCGGCAGTATTTTATGCGATCCTGCTTCCCGCGCGGAAAAAGGAAGAATTGCATAACGGAAACGCGGTAATAACGCGAAATGTTATGAATTTTTAACTGTTTTCGTAAAAAGGACAAGGTACGTTCACGGATAATTAACAAATTTATGGTAATATCTTTTCAGCTATATTCTGGAGGATAAGAACTGTGTCTCTTGCGGGAGTTCCGGATATTCGCGAGCTGCTTGACGCCGCTCCGGGCAAATTCAACGACAAAGTATTCATCAAATATCTCAGGGACGGAGCCGTTGTGGAAAAACGCTTCAGCGAGGTCCGGCGGGATTCGCTTGCCTACTGCCGCCGCCTGCGCGCTCTTTTCCCGGAAAAGGTCCATATCGCGATCATCAGCAAGAGCTGTTACGAATATATCGTCTGCCTTACCGGCTGCATCATAAGCGGCAACGTAGCGGTGCCCGTTCCTCCCGACGTCACCGTGAGCGACGCCGCCGCGGTCATCGACGACGCGGACGTGAGCGTCGTTCTCTACGAGCCCGATTTCGCGGACAAGATCGACGCCCTTCGCGAAAAGTGCCCCAGCGTCGCCTCCGCGGTCTGTCTGGGCGATCTCTGGGAAACGCTGCGCGATTACGGCGACGACAGCACCTACGCGCCGCTTTCCGAGCTGCCCGTGGACGGCGAGGCGTGTTCCCTGATCATCTATACCTCCGGCACCACCGGCGACAGGAAGGGCGTTATGCTCTCGCAGAAGGCGCTGGTCAAGAACATGATGTTCGAGGTGAAGAGGGACGACGTCCGCAAGCCCGGTGTTCTGCTCTCCGTTCTGCCTCTGTATCATATCTACTGCTTCGTTTGCGACTACGTCGGTCCGCTGATCCTCGGGCATACGGTTTGCCTGAGCGGCGGCATGCGCGAACTGTTTCCGAACCTGCTGCGCTTCAAGCCGACCTCTATCCGCGTCGTTCCCATGATCGCGCAGGCGATGCTCGCGCGCATCCGCGCCGTCCGCTCGAAACACCCGGAGCTCAGCGCGCAGGAGGCCGGTGCTCTCGTGACCGGCGGGGAACTCAAGATCATGTTTGCCGGCGGCGCGTATCTCGATCCCGCGCTTGCCGAGGAATTTGAGGATTACGGCGTATTCCTCAGACAGGGCTACGGCATGAGCGAGCTTGGAAGCAAGATCACCGTGCCGGATATCGATACCGCCGTCGACAGCGTCGGCAGGGTCATGGATTTTGTGGACGTCCGCATCGAAAACGGCGAGATACAGGTCCGCACGCCCTGCATCATGCTCGGATACTATAAAAAGCCGGAGGAGACCGCCGCCGCCTTTACCGAGGACGGCTGGATGAAGACCGGAGATATCGGATATATCACCGAAGACCGTCAGCTCTACGTTACCGGCAGGGTAAAGAATCTCATCATCCTCTCCAACGGCGAAAACGTGTCGCCGGAGGGCATCGAAAAGAAATACAAGGCGTACGATCTGGTCGAAGAAGCGCTGGTTTACGCCGAAAAGGATACCATCGTGGCGGAGGTCTACCCGGATGCGGAATACGTCAGATCCGCCGGGATCACCGACGTGGCTGCCGCTCTTGAACAGATCACGGATGAGATCAATATGAACGCATTACCGTCCCACACCGTAGCGAAGACCGTCCTGCTCACCGAACCGCCGGAGAAGACCGCCACGGGTAAACTTATCCGCAAGAAATAAGGAAATAAAATGAGACCGAAAAACAACGAACCCGTTTATCGCCTGATACATTCGCAGGAGATGGTGGCTTATATGTGGAGATATACGCTTCACACGCAGGCCACGCAGATCCCCTGCGCCGTTGTTTTCGATGAGGCGCTGGATATGGAGCTGCTTGCGCGCGCGGTCAATATCGAAATTCAGCGCAACGACTGTATGCGCCTGCGGCTGTTCAGACAGGGAGGGAAGATCAGGGAGTTTTTCCTTGAGGAGTACCGTCTCGACGATATCCCCGTAAAGGAATTCGCGAGCCGCGAGGAGCAGGACGCTTTCTTCAACGCTGACGCGGAGAAAAAGCTGGAAGTGTTCAAGGGCGAGACCTTCCGCGTCGTGCTGTTCCGTACCGCCGAAGGCGGCAGCGGAATCTTCCTGTGCGTATCCCATATGATCATGGACGCCATGGCGACCTTCTTCTTTTTCAAGGATCTGATGGAAGTCTACGACGCCCTTCGCGCAGGTTCCGACCTGCCCAGGCCCCCGGCGAAGTATGAGGACATAATAAAAAACGAGCAGGACAATCCCGCGCTGGAAGAACATCTGGCAAAGGAGACCGGCATACTCGCGGAGTGGATGGCGAGGGACCGCAAGCCCAAGATGTGCTTCATCTACGGCCCGCGCACCCTGGACGCGCAGAGGAAGTTCTTTCACAAAAAGGATTTTGACCTGCCGTTCATCGGAGTCCCGTTCAATGATAAGACCCATTTCGTAAAGCTGCATCTCAGCGACGAAGAGAGCGACCGCGTGACCGCTTTCGTGGAGGCAAACGGCTTGAGCGCCGAGTGGGTGATCCAACTGGGGCTGCGCCTTTATCTCTCAAAGATCAACCGCAGGGTCAACGATACGGTCTTCTGGGTGCTGTGCCCGAGGCGGCGCACGGTCAAGGAGAAGCGCTGCGGCGGCACCCTCGCGTCCCCGATGCCCTGGCGGGAGAAGCTGCCGGAGGACATGACCTTCCGCGACGCGCTGACGCAGCTCAGCCAGACGCAGGCGTTCCTTTTCCGCCACTCGGACGTCCCGTTTACCGAGATGCGCAGGCTCGAAATGGAAACGTACCGTATTTCTCTGATGCAGTCGCCGATCAGCATGATGTTCTCGTATCTTCCGCTGAAGGCGGATACCTTCGGCGACAGGGAGTATTCCTACATCGGCTATAATTTCGGACACTACGTGATGCCGCTTTATACCATCACGATGCACGATCCCAAGACCGGACACTACGTGTTCAGCTACATCCACCGCCTGTGGCTCTCCACGGACGATGATGTGCGCGCGTTCCACGCCGGCGCGGTCCGCGCGATCTTAAAGGGCATCGAAGCCCCCGAAAAGACACTCGGGGAGATCATGGAGGAGATATAAATGATAGAAAGACTCAGAGAGATCATTCTGGATTACGTCGAGGCGGATCCGGAGCAGATCACGGAGAGCACCTCGCTGCGCAACGATATCGGCGCGACATCCTTCGATCTTATGAATATCGCCATGGCTGTCGAGGAAGAGTATCAGGTCTCCCTGCCGGACAGTCTCCTGCCTAAGATCAAAACGGTGGGAGACCTCATCGCGCTGCTGTCCGAGGAATAAGGCCGACTGCGCTCCCGCAAATCTAAAAGCGTCTTTTGTCCACGGGACAAAAGCGCTTTTTTTGACGGGAGCTGTATTTACCGACGGATGAAACGCGCGATTTCGCAGTTGAAAAACCGCGTGATCCGTGGTATTCTTTAATCGGATACCGGCGGCTGTGACGCGCCGTTTGCCGCGGAGTCCTTTGCTGCGGTTCTCAAGGTCCGCCGCGCGGTCCGGGAAGACGCCGGGGGAGGTTATGAGCCGGAGCTTTAACGTATCCGCAGGGGGAGAATGATATGCCCGAGATCGATTATGACTTTAATACCGTGATGAAACGCGGGTTCCCGAAGATACAAAAACTCGGCGCGGTGAGCCCGAACGGCGAATCCACGCCCTTTGTTTTCGGCGGGCGGTTGTACCGGCTTGAGCTTGAGGACAGCACGCGGGGAACGGACACGGCGTTTCCCGCTCACGCGCTTATCCGCGAGCGCGAGACCGGCGAAGTGCTTTCCCGCTTCGGTCAGGGCTGCTACTATTACTCTCTGTATCAGGAGGACGGGACGGTTTACGTCATCGGCACGCTGCGCCCCGCCGGAGATACGCTGATGCTGTTCGAGAGCCGCGACCTGAAGAACTGGACGCGCCGGGAGCTTCTCAAAAATCCGGGCTGGCGGTATTTCAACACCTCGCTGACAAAGGGCCCGGACGGCTACGTCCTGTGCGTCGAGGCGTCCGAACCCGCGGAGTACGTCGGGACGCCCTTTACCGCGTTTTTCGCCTTTTCGCCCGATCTCGTCCACTGGGAGTTGCCGGACCCGGAAAAGGGCTTTCCGAAGCGCCGTTACCTCGGCGGACCGCTGCTGCGCTACAGCCGCGGCAGGTATTATCTCATCGCCGTTACCGAGCTGCCGTGCCGGCGGTATACCAACTATATCTACCGCACACGCGATTTTGATACCTGGGAGGTCGGATTTTATAACCCGATACTCATGCCGGACGAGGAAGACCGCAGGATCTCGCCTTACGCGTATGATATCTCTCCGCAGCTTATGAGGGCGATACGTACCGGCTATATCTCAAGCAATTCCGACGTGGATCTGTGCGAGTGGGACGGCAAAACGCTTCTCACTTACAACGCGGGCAACCAGCTCGGATTTTATTATATGTGCGAAGCTCTGTACGACGGCAGCCCCGACGACTTTCTCGCGGCGTATTTTGAATAAAATACGGGACTGAAGGAGAGCGGGATGTTTACTGTCGCGAAATGGATCGGAGCGGCTCCGGGTGAACTCGGCTTCCGTTCCGACGAGGAGCTCACGGATGAGCAGATGGAGGCGCGAAAGCAGCGCGCGATCGACGGCGAGGACCCCACGCGAAGGGGGGCGCTGCTGCTGCGGGGCGAATTCCGTCTGAATTCCCCGGCGGCCGCACCACGCTCACGGAACGTCTTGATCTCAGCGGAAGCGGGGAGCACTGTATGTTCGCTTCACCAGACACCTTTTTGTACCGGCGTCTGGGCGGCGTTACTGTGGACAGGCGCAGCCGAATTCGCCCCTTATTGCCCCGATGACCTGCCGTACGCGCGCTGCTCCAGCGGCTGCCCGAGGGCGAGGTCCGCGTTTCTTGGGAGCGTTTGGACGGCGCAGTGGAATTCGATATACGTATCCCCGCGGGGATCGCCGCAAAGCTCGACCTGCGCACCGGGACGGATTCGTATACCGAGCTGCTTCCCGACGGCGGCAGCCGCCGCCTGCGCCTGACGGACGCCAGCAGCGGCGAACGGCGGGCGGCGGACAGTATTATCCGGGGTGAAATATGATCACGAGAAAAGACATAGTAAGCGGTTTCTACTCTTCTGCGGACGAGGACGGGCGGCTCGACGCGACGCGTCACGGGCAGCTCGAATACCGAACGACGATGACCTTTATCCGCCGTTATCTGACAGAGGGGGCGAAGGTCCTCGAGATCGGCGCGGGCACGGGCAGATACTCCGTCGCACTTGCGAAGGAGGGTTACGACGTCACCGCCGTCGAGCTCGTCGAAAGCAATCTCGCCGTCCTGCGCGAAAACGGCAAGGGGCTCGATAATATCAGTTCCTGCAGTGGCGACGCGACCGATCTGAGCCGTTTCGCGGACGACTCCTTCGACCTGACGCTCGTCTTCGGGCCGATGTATCATCTTTACGAGCCTGACGAGGTCGGCAGGGCGATAGACGAGGCGATACGGGTGACGAAGCCGGACGGGGTGCTGATGTTCGCGTTCATTTCGGTGTTCGGGATCATGTTCTCGAACTACCTTTCGGGCAACTGGGCGTTCGGTCAGCGGGAGAACTTTACGGAAGACAACCGCGTGAAGCACTTCAAGGAGCAGCTTTTTACCGGATACGACGTGACGGAATTCGAGGACCTGTTCATCGGCAGACCGGTCGAACGGATAACGACGGCGGGCGTCGACTGTCTGCTTGAATCGGTAGAACATCGCGGCGGTTTCGAGCTTTCCGACGGGGATTTCGACGCGTTCGCCCGGTGGTATCTGGCGTTTTGCGAGAAACGCGAGCTGCTTGGCAGCACGAACCATCTTCTGTATATCTGCCGCAAGAAAAACGGGTAAAGGACGGAAAACGGCTTATGGAACGCCGGGACTGGGAAAAACTGTCATACGCCGAAAAGAACCGGCAGCTTTTCTTCGAGCAGAAGGAACTGCTTGATACTTTCCTTGAGCATCACGCTATCACGAGGGAGCAGTACGACAAAAGCTACGGCGACCTGAAAATGAAAATGGGGATAAACGAGGACGACAGTTGAACGCGGTAAACGCCGCTTTACAACCTAAGCGTTTTGTGATACCATAATAGAAGAAATCAGGCGAGAGGTGTAATATGGTCAGGATAACAGGCGAAAGCATCAAAAACATCCCCTGGCAGGACAAGCCTGCCGGATACCGCTATCCGGTGTGGAGATACACCGACAATCCCGTCATCACGCGGGACGATCTGTTCATGGCGAACAGCATTTTCAATTCCGCCGTCGTGCCTTACCGCGGCGGGTTCGCGGGCGTCTTCCGCGCGGATAAGATGAGCCGAGATCACACGCTCGTGACCGGCATGAGCGCGGACGGCATACACTGGGACCTTGACGAAAAGGTCATCTTCCGCGGCTACGACCCGAGGCTTTGCCTCATAGAGGGCAAATACTACCTCTCCTGGGTCAATCTCACGCCGCACGGGACCACGATAGGCATAGCCCGCACCGAGGACTTCATCTCCTGGGAGCAGCTCGAGGACGCGTGTTATCCCGTCGCCCGCAACGGCGTGCTGTTTCCGCGGAAGATCGGCGGCGAGTACTGTCTTCTCATCCGTCCCTGCGACAAGGGGCATACGCCGTACGGCGATATCTTCCTCAGCCGCAGTAAGGACCTTACGTACTGGGGAAGGCACAGATTCGTCATGTCGCCCGTGAAGAACTGGGAGATGACGAAGGTCGGAGCCGGGCCGACGCCGATAGAAACGAGCGAAGGCTGGCTGATGTTCTACCACGGTGTGCTGACGAGCTGCAACGGCTTCACCTACAGTATGGGAGCGGCTCTGCTCGATCTGGACGAGCCGTGGAAGGTCCTTCACCGCGCGGACAGCTTCCTGCTCGCGCCGCACGAGCTTTACGAATGCGTAGGCGACGTGCCGAACGTCGTCTTCCCCTGCGCCGCCCTCGCGGACGCCGATACGGGGCGCATCGCGATCTATTACGGAGCGGCGGACACGACCGTGGCGATGGCGTTCACGACCGCCGACGAGGTCGTTGATTATATCAAACGGCACGATCTTATTTCACGCTGAGACGGTAAGCGCCCTGCGGACGGTATATCCCACGCGGTAACGTTCCCCGCGACCTGAACGTGATTACGAAAGGAGAACGGCTATGCAGTACAGAAAAGACAGGTACGGAAACGAACTGTCGGTCCTCGGTTTCGGATGCATGCGTTTTACGAAAAAAGGGACCTCGATCGACCTTGAAAAAGCCGAAAGAGAGATAATGGCGGCTTATGACGCGGGCGTCAATTACTACGATACCGCCTATATCTATCCCGGCAGCGAGGCGGTCCTGGGAACGGTGCTGAAGCGCAACAACATCCGCGACCGGGTAAATATCGCCACAAAAATACCGCATTATCTTGTCAACAGCCTTGCCGGTGCGGAAAAGATCTGGCAGGAGGAGCTTTCCCGGCTGCAGACGGACTACGTCGACTATTATCTCCTGCACATGCTGACGGACGTCGCCCAGTGGGAGCGTATGAAGCAGCTCGGCATAGCCGACTGGCTGGAAGAAAAGAAAAAGTCCGGCGCGATCCGCAATATCGGTTTTTCCTATCACGGCAACACAGAGCGGTTTCTGGAGATACTGAAAGACTACGACTGGGATTTCTGCCAGATCCAGTATAACTACATGGACGAGACGACGCAGGCGGGCGCCGTCGGCCTTAAGGCGGCCGCCGAGAAAGGCATCCCCGTCATAATAATGGAGCCTCTGCGCGGCGGAAAACTTGTGGGGCAGCTCCCGCCGGAAGCGAAAAAAGCCATGGCTCAGAACAAAAGGGCATGGACCCCCGCGGCGTGGGCTTTCCGCTGGCTCTATGATCAGCCGGAGGTCACGGTGGTCCTGTCCGGCATGAATTCCCTCGAAATGGTCAACGAAAACGTCGAAACGGCGAACACCGCCGGAGTCGGGGATCTTGACGAATCCGACCGTGAGCTGATAGAGAACGTGAGAAAACTTATCCGCTCGGGGGAAAAGGTCGGCTGTACCGGCTGCCGCTACTGCATGCCCTGCCCTAAGGGCGTGGATATCCCCGGCATCTTCCTTCACTACAACGCGATGTATACCGACGGCAAAAACGAAGCGCGCTCCAAGTTCGTACAGACCGTCGGTCTCACCCGTCAGCCGCCTTTCGCCGACCGGTGCGTCGGCTGCGGCAAGTGCGAGAAGCATTGTCCTCAGGGGATACCGATACGGGAAAAGCTGAAGGAGGCGGACAGGGCGCTTCGTCCGTTCCCGTGGAAGGTCGGTATAAACGTGATGCGCGCCTTCCTTCTTCGCAAAGGCAAGGACGCCCGCGGCGGTGAGGAGAGCAAGTCCGTCCGCTGACGTTTCCCGCATGCACGGCGCGCCCTTACGGGCGTTTTCCTGCCGCCCGGTCTTCTGTCTTTCGTACCCGCGGAGTTTTCCGCGGGTCTTTTATTTATCGGCGGCGGCGATCTTACTGTTGAAAAACCGCGGCTTTTATGCTATTCTTTTATCGGGACCGATACGGTCGGACCGTGTTTTCCGGAGGCATTTATCATGAACGTCGGCATAGTGAGTCTTTCGAGTGGGATACTCGGAGAAGAGTTTGTCCGCTACGAGGTCGAAATAGGTCTTAAAAGACTCAGGGACTTCGGGCTGGGCGTAAGGTTCATGCCGAACGCGCTCGCGGGGCTTGACTTTATAAAAGCCCATCCCGAAAAGAGGGCGCAGGACCTGCTGCAGGCGTTCCGCGATCCCCGGATCGATATGATACTCTGCGCCATCGGCGGCGACGACACCTACCGGCTGCTGCCGTACCTTTTTGAACACGGCGAGCTGCAAGGCGCCGTGACGGACAAGATATTTCTGGGTTTTTCCGATACGACGGTAAATCACCTGATGCTCCACAAGGTCGGGCTGCGCACCTTTTACGGTCAGGCTTTTCTGCCGGATATCTGCGAGCTTAGCCCCGAAATGCATCCGTACACGCGAAAGTATTTCGAGGAGCTTGTCACGACCGGGACGATAAAAAAGATAACTCCGAGCGACGTCTGGTATGAGGAGCGAAAGAGCTTCGCGCCGGATCAGGTCGGAAAAACGCTGCCGGAGCGTCCCGGTCACGGCTTCGAGCTCCTTCAGGGTCCGCCCGTTTTTTCCGGGAAGATACTCGGCGGCTGCGTCGACACGCTTTACGATATCTTCAACGGCGACCGCTATGAGGATATGCCCGTTCTGTGCGAAAAGTACCGGCTTTTCCCCGACGCCCGGGACTGGAAAGGGCGCATCCTGCTGCTTGAGACGAGCGAGGAAAGGCCCTCGCCGGACAAGTACCGCCGGGCGCTCGGGTATCTTAAGGACGCCGGCGTGTTCGCCTCCGTGAACGGCGTTCTTGCGGGAAAACCGATGGATGAAGTCCACGCCGACGAATACAAACGCCTGCTGACCGAGGTCATCGATGATCCGGAGCTTCCGGTAGTCTTTGATATCAACGTCGGGCACGCGATGCCGCGCTGCATAATCCCGTTCGGCGTGGACGCGACCGTCGACGCCGAAAAACAGGTCATCCGTTTCGACGGGTAAAACGGTATTTTAAAGGAGGGTTTACCGTGGCATGGAATGAACACAGATTCAAAGTGATCAGCAAAGAGGGCGGCTCGCTTTCGGAAGCCGGTATCCGTCAGATACTCGTCGACAGGGAGACGGGCGTGCACTATCTATTGTGGAAGGCCGGTTACGGCGCGGGCATCACGCCGCTGCTCGGCGCAGACGGAAAGCCTGTCGTGGATTTGAGCGACATATAAGAAAGGGACACAAACATGGCAAACGCGAAAAAGGTAGGTCAGCTGATAAGAAACGCCAGAACGGACGCCGGGCTGACGCAGGAACAGCTTGCGCGCAAGGTAAAAAACTGCTCCGCGTCGGATATCGGACGCGCCGAAAGAGGAGAAAAGGAGCTGACGACGGACCAGCTCAAGCAGGTCGCGAAGGCGACGGGCGTGACGCAGAAATCACTGCTCGACGCCGCGAGAGGGAACACGTCCTCCTCCGGCTCGTCAAGACCGCCGGCGGGGGCGAACACCACCTCGATGAAGGTGACTGCCACCGAAAAGAAGCTTGTGACGCTTTACCGCGCGGCGGACAGTCAGACGAAAAAAGAAGCGATCGAACTGCTCAAGGGCAATAAGGTCGAATCGTTCGTCGGCAATCTGATCGGCTCCGCGTTCAGCGCGCTCACGGGCAAAAAGGAAACGCCCGATGACGGCGACGAGGAATGAGCCCCGATATAACGGCAGTGATCCGTAAAAATGACCGCCTTTTTTCGCAA
>JAFRXS010000168.1 GCA_017443405.1 Clostridia bacterium
AGCTTTGCCAATGGCAAAGCTGGTCCGGCCTTTGGGCCGGACTGCCGACGTCACAATCCTGCGGATTGGGACGCGGCACCGCTGGCGCAATTCATGACGCGAAGCGTCAATTCATCATTACAGACGGGGTGTGGGGCGGAGCCCTCCCATAACGTGCCGAAGGCACATATCACGCGCGAAGCGCATATCACTGCCGCAGGCAATATCACTTGCCCGTAAGGGCAAATATCACTGCGGCGGCTTGCCGTCGCTCCGCCCGTCAGGGCAAATATCACTGCGGCGGCTTGCCGCCGCTCCGCCAGTCGTCAACGCATCGCGCCGCGCGACTTCTTGCTTTATCCTTTATCCCGTGTTATAATCATCGTGTCGGGGCGCGAGCGTCCGTTTGGCGAAGGCTCCGGCAGTAAGAACGGGATATTCGGTAAACATTTCTATGACCCGGGGGTATTTCGGGGATGGCGTATCTTTTCAGACGTATCCTTTCACTGCTTCTGACCGTCCTCGCGGCGCTCGGGCTCGTTCGCCCCGCGCCGAAGAGTGTCATGTCCTATACTCCCGGAGAGGTCGCGCTGCAGGACGCGTACCTGCGGTATTCCCGCGGCGCCGCGGTTTCCCTTTACGAAACGGAGGACGCTGCCGAGCCGCTGTTCGCCGGTATGGTCGGGGATATCTGCGAGCTGCCCGAAACGGCGCTTCTCGAGCGTACGGGCTATATCCGCTATGACGCTTATATAGCTTTTCCGGCGACTGGAAATCACAGGCTGCGCGTCTGCGGCGCGAGGGGAGCGAAGATCGACTTCCGCTATAACGAGCTGCGCCCCGAGCGGTATTCGCCTTTCGCCGTGTTCAAGGAGAACGTATTTTATAAGCTTGAGGTCGGCTTTTCTTTTAAACAGGGCGACGCGCCTTCGTTTTCGGCGGACTGCGGATACAGGCTGTCCGTAAACTATCCGTCGTTCGGCGGCGCGCCGTCGCGCGAGATCGCCCCGAAAGCGGTCAGCCGGTCGGCTTCGAGGGCTGCAGCGTCATAAAGATAAACGGGCTTTATTATCTCTGCTCAGCCTCCTACACGACGCACTACCGCGAGGACGGCTCCGGGTATCAGACCTACGACAGCTATTACGCCGTGTCGAACCGTTTCGGCGGGCCGTACAGCGAAAGGCGGCTGCTCCTCATCAACGGCGGGCACGGAAATCTGTTCTTCGCAGGGGACGGCACGCTGTATACGACGCTTTTCAGCGGAGAGCTGAACGAGCGTCCCGGTATAGCCGCGATAGATATCACGGAAGACGGACTGCTGGCGGTGCGCTGAACGATTCGATAAAATAAGGGAGTGTCGGATATCAGGAAAAAACTGCTTCTGATCGCCATAGCTCTTGCCGCGGTCTGCGCCGCGGTCCTTATCGCGTGCGGGCGGACTTATACGCTGAAGCTCGACCCGGCGCTGTATCCCGCGCCCGCGGACGCGGATACGGTACGCGCGGTCGTCGAAAACGCGGACGCCGGAGCCGAGATAAGCTCCTGCGGAGTCGAGGACGGCGCCGTTGTCATCCGTTTCGCGCCCGTGAAACGGGGAAAGACCGGCGTAGCGGTGTATTACGGCGACGAGCCGCAGATGTATCTGCGTATGTACACGCATATCTTCGGCGTGTTGACCTACGAGTCCTTTTTCGGCGACAGCACGGGCGATATCGCCATACCCGCGGCGCTTCTGCTCTTCCTCGCGGCGGCGCTGTGGCTGCTTATAAAGAAGTACCGCGCCGACGTGAAGCGGAGCATGTACCGTTACCTCAACGTGATGGAGCTCGGTCTGATCGTTTTCCTGTGCTTTTTCGTTCCCTTCCTCGTCGTACAGAGCTTCGGTTACAGCGGTCTTAAGGATTCGGTCGACGGGCTTCTCCGCGTCATCCATTCCTTCTCGATCGTCGTCCTGCCGGTCGCCTTCGTGCTTTCGCTGCTCATGACCGCGAGCAATATCGGTCTTATGCGAAGAGAGGGGCGCTCGTGGCGCAATATGCTCGGCATCTTCCTGAGCGTCGGGCTCTGCCTGCTCACGCTCGCGCCGACGGCGCTCGGCGAATACCTGCAGTGGTCCGCGAATCCGATAATGGACGTCCATAACGAAAAGGGCGCGGGGCTGTATATCGAGTTTTTTACCGAGGGCGTCATCTCGATGCTGGTGAGCTACCTCGAGTGTATGCTCATCGGCACGGTCGCTTTCGGCATAAAAGCGGCGCGGCATATACCCGCGTTCGATAAGGATTGTATGCTTATCCTCGGCTGCCGGATAAAGTCGGACGGAACGCTGACGCCGCTGCTGAAGTCCCGCGCCGACAGGGCGCTGGAGTTTGCCCGCATGCAGAAGGAGAAGACGGGGAAGGAACTGACCTTCGTCCCCTCCGGCGGGCAGGGCGCGGACGAGGTCACGTCCGAGGCGGACGCGATAGCCGCCTACCTGCGCGGCCGCGGCGTACCGGATGAACGCATACTGCCGGAGGATAAGTCCGCGAGCACATACGAGAATATCCGCAATTCGATGAAGCTCATCCGCGAGCGTTTCCCCGGAGCGGACGCGAAGGTCGCTTTTTCGACCACGAACTATCACGTTTTCCGCGCCGGACTGATCGCCGACGAGCAGGGCGAACGGCTCGAGGGCATAGGCGCGCCGACAAAACGGTATTTCTGGCTCAACGCGTTCGTGCGGGAATTCATCGCGACGCTCGTTTCCGAAAGAAAGAAGCATATTTTTATAGTCGCGGCGCTGACCTTGACTATCCTTGCCGCGGTCCTTGTCAAGTACCTTTCCACAGTGCTGTAATAATACGAAGTCCGTCAAAAAAACGGCGGGCGATATAAATAAAACGGCTGCGCCGGTTTTCGGCACAGCCTGTTTATATGCGTTTATTCCTCGGAGGTTATCAGCGCGCAGGAATTGCCGTCGAGTCGCAGTATGCCGTCGGGCAGGTCGACCGGCTCGAACGTGCGCGAGCTGTCGACAATGAAGGCGCGAAGGCGGCATTCCGGCGCGTCGATTTTGAATTCCGCGGGCGGCGGCGGGGCATTGTTGAACCCCGCTTCATCGTTATAATAGGAAACGAGAGCGGATATCCTTCCGTCTTTCCCGACCGCGGCGACGGCGTAAACGTCCGGGCAGTCGCAGACCGTTTCGACCTGCGTCCCGAGCTTTTTGAGCTCGTTCCACGCGTACAGCGCGTAATAGCCGGGACGGCGGGCGGGTCTGTGCGCTCCCCCGAACACGTTCGACGGAGTCGGCGCGAACACGCCGTTCCATGATTCGGATAAGCACATCTGCACGTCGTAGTACATGGCCTTTTCTATGCGTGTGTTGTTCTGCATCTCCGCCATGGTCGCCGCCATGAACGCGCACTCGAAGGCGTCCCGGTGCAGCTCGTAGCAGCGGTAGACGCTGCGGTCCCATCTGACGACGTAGTTCCACTCGTCGAATATGCTCTCGGTCCCCGCGAAGCCGTATTTTTCGAGCAGCGCGTCCAACCGGGAGGAAAGCTCCGTCACGCGGCGCGGGTCGTAAAGATAGGCGTGCCAGGAGAAGAAGTCCATCGGCAGTCCTCTGTCGCGCACGGCGGCGAGCCATTTGTTCGCGAGGCTGCCGCAGGGGTCAGCGAAGGCGCAGCCGCCTACCTTTACGTCGGGGTGCTCGCGTTTTATGATCGGCGCGGCGGCGGCGTAAAGCTCGATGAACTGCTCTTCGGTGCCCGTCCAGCACGGCCCGATATCCGGCTCGTTGAAGATCTCCCAGTACCCGATCCCCATGTGAAAGCCGTCCGCCCAGCCGTCGTTATAGTGGGCGACGATACGCGAGCATATCCTGCCCCATTTTTCATAGTCCTTCGGCGGGTGGATATAGAGCTTTACCGGCTGGTGCTCGATCGTCGTGCCCAGACGGTAAAAGGGCTTGGCGCCTGCGGCGGCGATCGCCTTCAGATACTCGTCGGTAAAGGTGAAATTGTAGCTCGCGGGGTCGTTCTCGTCCTTGTCGAAATCCTTGAAAATACAGTGGATATCGACGAACTCTCCCGCGCCGAACGGATATTCTATATCGTGCGTGCGGCAGAACGGGATCCCCGCCTTGATGAAATCCTCCGACGCGTCGTAGGTGAAGTGATTGGTGACCGGACCGCCGCCGACGCCGTGCAGGTCCCTTATCGGACCGATATGACGGTCCGGGCGGATCGTGATATTATACATATTCTTACCCCTGATCGATCTTGCAGGTCTCGCCGGGGCGCACCCGGTACGTTTGTTTCTCCGTTTCAAAGTACAGGTCGAACAGCGTGGGGTTATAGCAGAGGGAGCCGTCCGCGCTGAAAACGAGCGAACGGAAGGCGGTCACGTAGTCGTAGATCTCCGTGTTCGTCGCGAACCACGCGCCGCTTTCCGCCAGGATGTCGCAGATGCTCTCTATGCGGTCCCAGTTGTTGTTCCCGTCGAATTCGTAGCTGTGTCCCCACAGGTAGAAAAGGCGGGAGTTGCGGTAGTCGACGTGCATGCCGCTGAGGTCCATATCCCTGAACTCGCGAGCCCAGTCGAGCGCCTTCGGATTGTCGTGGTGCGCCGTGGGTATCCAACGGTACCAGTCCTCCGGCAGCAGGAACGAGTCGTTGTCGCCGCCCAGGGAGCGGGAGTAGACTATCCCGATATCCTCGAGATAGCGGCGCACGGTCTCATAGTCCGTTCCTGCGGTGAAGCGCGTGACTCCGCTGTTGGGGTACGCCATGCCTCGAATTATCGTCCCGAGCTCCTGCTCGAGCCGCAGCCGACAGTTGAGCGCGTCGCGGAGCCCGACGAGCGTTCGGGACGCGCACGGCGCGAGGTGATACTCGCCGTGAACGGCGACCTCGTGCCCCTTCGCGATTATCCCGGAGCGTATCTCGTCCCAGGTCAGCCTGACTCCGCCGGGCTCCTTTTCGACAAGGGCGCTGTTGATATTGAACGTGCATTTTATCCCGCGCTTTGCCGTCAGCTCCGCCAGGCGCAGGTCCTGCCTGACGCCGTCGTCGTAGCTTAAGGTCACGGCTTTCGCTTTCCCTTCCGGGAACCTCATATGTAAATACATGCTTATCCCTCCGCTTTTGCCAGAAGCACGGTATTTTTTGCCGCCGTCACGGTGAGAGAGTCGTTTGCCGCCTCGGCGACGGGCGTCAGGTCGTGTTCCCCGTCGAGCAGATAAAGTGTTATCTTTTTCGCTCCGGGGAAGTAAAGCCGCAGCCCGCGCGTTTCCTTTTCGTGATTCGAAATGACGGCCGCGCGCCGCTCGCCGTCCGTCGCCGCGCAGCAGGCGAGGTCGGTAGAGGCATCCGTTTTCGCTTCGTTCCCCAGAGCGCGCAGCGCGCCGAACGCCTTGAACGCGTAATACGCGCGCGACGGCGTGTCCGTATGCCGTATGAACAGGCCTCCGTACGCCTGGTCGGGCTGCGCGTCATAGTAGCACGCCGCGTCGACGCTTTCCTCCGCCTGCAGGCGGCACATAACGTCGGCGGCGAAGCCCGCGCCGGTCATGTCGCGCATCTTTTCGAACATATCTTTCCCCGCGTAGTTCCACTCGTCGAGTATCGCTTCGACGTTCCCGAATCCCGCCGCGTCGAGCTTCTCACGGCAGTAACGCGCGTGACGCAGCACCTCGTCGGGGTCGGAGGAATAGATGTGCCAGGAGAAGAAATCGAGCGGCGACAGTGTCTCCGGAGCCTTGATATACTTTAAGAAGTCCTCGAACCACGTCAGGAACGAACGGTAGAATCCGTCCGCGTTTTCGTTGAACGCGGCGTAGACCCCGCAGGATGCGTAGCCGCCGACCTTTATATCGGGGAACTCCTTTTTAAGCAGGTTCGAGGTAACGCGGTAGAGCTCGAAAAACTGCTCCTTCGTGCCCGTCCACATGGGCTGGTTCTCCGGCTCGTTCCAGATCTCCCAGTATTCGATCCCCATACGGAAGCCGTCCGCCCAGCCCTCGTTGTAGTGCCGCACGATGTTCGCGCAGACGCGCGCCCATTTGCCGAAGTCCTCCGGCGGACGGACGTGCGCCTTGAAATAGCCGTGATCTATCGTTTCTCCGAGGCGGTAGAACGGCTTCGCCCCGCAATCGGCTATGCGGCGCAGATACTCGTCCGTGAATTCGAAGTCGTAGGACTTCGGGTCGTTCTCGTCCATATCCCAGAGAGGGAAGACGTTTCGCACGTCGACGAATTTTCCGCCGCCGAGCGTGCCCTCGATATCGTGCAGACGGCAAAGCGGTATGCGCGCTTCGGAAAACAGCGCGCTCGCGTCGCGGCGGAAATTGTGCGTGACCGGGCCGCCGTTCACTCCGTTGAGCGGACGGATCTTCCTTCCCGAAAACTCATTGTATACCGTGAGTGTATCCATGGCTTCAGAACAGCTTCGCGAGCAGGGCTCTGATCCTCTCATAGAAGCGCAGGATCGTCTTTACCGGGTTGAGTATCCACAGCGCGACGCTCTTTACGCTGCCCGCGACGTCGCCTTTGCCGCCGTCGCGCGGGGCGAAGCGGACGTCGTCAAGGCAGACGTCCGCGTCCCTGCCCTCGAAGCGGAAGGTAATGCCCGTGATGTATTCGAGCGACGAGGAGCCGTCGAGCGGCGGGCCTAACAGCGCGTCGCCGGCGTAGACCGTGTCGAGGTCGAAGGTCACCTTGTGCCACTGCCCGTCGGCGGGGATGACGCAGGTCGTGTCGTTCGTGCCGGCAACTACCGGTACGCGGATGAAGAACCACGCGGTCTGTACGCGAAGCTCTTTGAGCGTCACGTCGTTCTCGCCGTCGTTGCGGAGCATGACGGAGACCGCGGAATAATCCCTCCAGTCGTCGTTCATGTCCGAAAGAACGCGTCTGTCGAACATCTTGCCCGTGAACGCGGTCGGCGAAACGCTGAAGTAGCGGCAGTCGCCTTTGATCCTCAGGCCGGCTTCGCCCTCATACGCCGCGTCGGGGTCGATCGCGACGGTCGCGTCATTTGCCGTCCAGGTGTCGTAGAAGGCGCAGTAGCCGGCGCTGCTCGTCGTGTGCCACGCCTGCGCTTCCTCGCATTCGGTCCAGACGTTGTTCTGGTAGCTGACTCTTTCGCTTTCGCGGTCGAGGATGAACGCCGAGGCGGGAAGAGTGGGCTCGCCGTTCTCGCTCGCGTAGAGGTTCGCGCTGTCGCACGTCACGGCGAAGGCGTAAGCCGCGCTCGCGGGCTGCGGTATTTCGTCGGCGTGTATAAACACGGTGTTTTCGCTAGTTATCTCGGCGTCGGCGCGCACGTAGACGCCGTTTTTGCCCGCTATCGAGAAGCCGCGCAGGTACGAGCCCTCGCAGACGAGGCCGTCGCCCGCGTCGCGGAAGGTCACGGCGACGCCGCCGTCGCGTATCTCAAAGCTTTCGACCGTCGGAAGAGTATAGTCGCCGTCCCTGCCGTAAACGAGCCTCTGCGCCGCGTAGGACATGCGCTCGCTGACCGGCTTTTTGGACTGCGGGTGTATCGCGCCCGCCTGCTCTAGATAAGTGGCGGGATAGTCGCAGGAGGTCACGAGCGCCCTCGAATCCGGTCTTGAGAGCTGCATCTCGGTAAAAGCGATATTTCGCAGCGTCGTGGTTTCGTTGTCGGAGTAATAGTACGGCGCGAGCTGCGTCCAGATTAGGGGCAGGTCGCCGTCCTGACCGAACAGTTCGGAATAACAGTCCTGCATCAGGTCGAGCGCCTCGGCGTATTCCGTGTCGGTCCAGTAGATGTCGGTCTCGCCCTGATACCAGATCATGCCGGAATAGCGGAAATTGCGGACCGGGTAGACCTTTTTGTTGTAGAGCGTGGTCATCGTGAAATAGTTCGTGGGACCGGTTTCGCCGTAGGGGACGCCCTGCTCGGGCCAATCGGCGAGGGAATAGTATTCGCCGTTTTCCTTCGCGCGCGCGGTGACCGCTGCGCTGCCCTCTATCGCTTCGCGCGGAAGCCAGGTGAGTATGGAGCTCGCGCCCAGCGGCAGCGAGACCATGCCCAGGGGCACGTCGAGCGACTGCGCGAGATCGAGCGCGAAGAAATACGCCACCGCGCTGTAAGAGTCGCAGCGCGGGTCGTTCGCGTCCATCCAACCGCAGCCGGGTATCTCGTTCTGCGGCAGGGCGGGGAGATTGTCGGCGGAGCCTTTGTATTCCACCAGATCCGGGCAGCGGAACAGCCTGATGAAGCTCTTTTCCTCGCTCGCGGACCCGGCGGGAGAAACGTAGTCCTCCGCGTCCTTATAGGTGTAGCCCATGTTGGACTGCCCCGCGGCGAGCCAGATCTCGCCGAAGACCACGCGCGACAGCGTGCGGAAAACTGCGCCGTCAGCGCTGAGCTCGACGGTGTATTGCGTGAACGAGCCCGCGGGGGAGGGGAACGAAACGCTGAAGGTCCCGTCCGCTTCAGCGGCGCTCTCGCCGGAAGCCACTACCGCGCCGGAGGCGTCCTTTAGCTCGGCCTTGATGAGCGCGCCCGCATTCGCCGTTCCGGCGAAGATCGCGTCGGCGTTCTGTTTGAAGATCATGCCGTCGGCGTAGACGTTGTAAAGCCTTGCCGAGGGCGCGGCGGACGCCGCCGCCGATAACGCGGTCAGCAGCAGCGCGAGGGCGAGAATGACGGATAACACTTTTTTCATTTTATGCATCTCCCGACGCCGAAAGGCGCAGTTAATAACTGATAACGGTACGGCTTTCCGAAAAGGTCAGCGCAATTGTTCGCGTATCTCTTTCGACACGTCGAGCAGTCTTGTGAGTATCGCGTCGCGCTCGGCGTCGGGCGCGTCGAGGCTCTGATGATGCGCTTCCATCACGCAGTCGCCGAGATAGCCGATCTCGCGAAGCGTATCCGTGAACGCTTTCATGTCTATCGTTCCGTCGCCGGGTATCAGATGCCCGTCGCCGGTGCCGTCGTTGTCCTGTATGTGCAGCGACATCGGAACGACGGAGCATTTTTTCAGGATATCCGGCGAGTAGCCGCTGCACCACGCGTGACCGACGTCAAAGCACCAGCCGAAATGATCGGAATCCACTTTTTTTACAAGGTCCGCGATGATGCGCGGGTCGGCGGACGCGCCCCAGAGGATGTTCTCGGAAAGCAGCGTCACGCCGTATTCCTCCGCGAGCGGCAGCCATTTCTTTATCGCTTCGGCGTTTATCCGGATGAAACGCTGCTTTGTTTTCAGCGTATTGCCGGAGCCGTCCTGCCATACGGGATGCACGACGAGGTATCTCGCGCCCAGAGCGGCGGCCGCCTCTATCGAACGGCCGATATATTCCCCGTCCGCTTCGCCCGGGGCGTGCGCGTGGGTGTAGACGGCGCCCGCCGCGTCCGCGCGCTCCCTGAGCCCGCGCGCCCAGTCGAGATAACCGTCGCTTATGAAGGGCGAGCCCTCGAACGTCCAATAGTCAAAGCCCATGTCGACGCCCTCGTAGCCCAGGGCGGCGAGGCGCTCGGCGGCTCTTCCCGCGTCGTAGCCTTCCTCGAACACGTCCGTGGTCGTGACTATGCGCGGCTTGAGACCGATGACGGCGGAGCCCTCGAAGGACTTGTACTCCCTCTTTACGCCGAGTTCCTCTATCCACGCTCGGGTCTCGAAGGTCTTGAGATTGCCGTTCGTGTTTTCGTAGACCCAGGTGGGCGTCGGCCACAGGACGACCTCGGGAGAGACCGCCTCGTAGAAGTTCCTGTCGACGCCGTCCTGCCCGTGATGCGCTGTCTTGCAGTAATCGCAGTCGAGCGCGCCGGCGCCGCCGTATTTTTCCACGACGTAATCGCCGGCGTTCTTGCCCGCGTCGCCGTTGAACATGACGCTCGTTCCGCCGAGGTCCATCCTCATTATCGTCGACGCCTCGTTGCAGTTCGTCCACTCCGGGTTGAACGTGTAGAAGACGGTGAACTTCGCGTCGCCGACGTTGAAAACGTCGCCCTCGGCCAGCTTCGCGTCCTTGCCCTCGAACAGCGGCTTGAGGCGGTTGTATTCGGAAACGACCGTGACCGCCCATTCGTCATGGCCCTCGTAGAACGCGGGGTCGTCGGGGAAATTCGCGTAGACTTTGCCGAACGTGACGTCGTCCCGGCGGTTTTCGGCGACCTCGAGGAAGACCTCGCAGTGGTCGTCGTGCGGGTGCGAGAGGAACCACGCGTCGATATGCGGCCTGCTCCTGCCCGTGACGGCCTTCAGGTATTCGATGAAATGATCCGTTTCGCTCTTGTGTCCGCCGTCGATGACGATGACCTTGCCGTCCGCCGTGGTGATGATGAAGCTGTCGCCGATGGTGTCGGTGACGGACTTCAGCATGTGTATCGCGTTCTGCCGCATAGTGTTCATCACATTCTCCTTTTTTACCGTGAACACCGCTTTGAGCCTGTCGAAGAAGGCCTTTATCCTGTCAAAAAGCGTTTTGAAAAAGTTTGTGAAGCAGTTGCCGGGGGATCTGTCCTCCGCCGCGGCAAGGGGCTGCGCGCCGCCCGCGAAGGCCGCCGCCGCCGGCAGCGCCGCGGTGAACAGAAGGACGCACGCAAGCAGCAGGCTTATTATCCGTTTTTTATTCATGACGGTACCTCTCTTCGGTCTTTGATCGAACGGATGACTGAATGATCGCCCGACGGACCCGAACCTCGCTTTTTCGGGGCGATGAGATAGCCGGAGCCGTTTTTTGTCCCGGAGGGGCGGGCGGAAAGCGGGATAACGCCGGCACGGTCCCCGAAAGGGGAAGCGTCGGATTTTTTATTTCAACTTTGTAATTCTACACAATAAGGCGTGTCGTCGGACGAGGTTCCGACAAGAAGCGAGAAATCCCCGCCGTGCGCGCCGAAACGCATGTCCGCGTCGTAGTAGCGGACCGCGTCCGCGGGTATCGGTATATCGACCTCGACGGTCTCGCCGCGCTTTACGCTCACGCGGCGGTAGGCGGTAAGCTCCTTTACGGGCCTGACCGTCTTCGTGCGCTGCGCGTGAAGATAGACCTGTACCACCTCGGCGCCGTCGTATCCGCCGGTATTTGTGACGGCGGTACGCAGCGTCCAGCCGTCCTCTGTCTTTTCGACGGAAGGCTGCGAGAGCTCAAACGAGGTGTAGCTCAGACCGAAGCCGAACGGGAACATGGGCCTGCCGTCGTCGTCGCAGTAGGCGTAGCCCCTGCCGGAGGGCTTGTAAGCGTAGAACAGCGGGAGCTGACCGGCGGACTTCGGGACGGATATCGGCAGCTTGGCGCCGGGGGAAGTGACGCCGAACAGTATCTCCGTCAGGGCTTTCGCGCCCTGCTCGCCGGGGTACCACGCCTCGATGACGGCTGGCGCGCGGTCTATCCACGCGCGCATATCTATCGGCGCGCCGTTCATCAGCACGACGACCGTGTTCGGGTTCGCTCCGCAAAGGCGCAGGATGGACTTTTCCTGATCCTCTCTTATCTCCTGCGCGGCTTCGTCGACGATGATGCCGCCGTCGTCCGCGCGGGTCTTATGTACGGTGACCGACGGCAGGCGCAGGTCGCTGCGGTCGCTGCCCTCGCCCTCGACTATGGCGGCGAAATAGAGGACCGCGTCGCAGGACGACGCCAGAGTTTCGATATCCCTGTCCTCGCCGTAAATGACCTCCGCGCCGTCAAGGAAGGCGTTCAGCGCTTCGAGCGGCGTCGGAGCGTCGTCGCCGCGCCACGGGGTCCCGTAGGGGCCGGAATAATTGTTGCCGACGGGTATCACGTCCGCGCTCTGCCCGAAAACGCCTACGCGTCTTGTCTTTTCTTTCTTTAAGGGCAGCACGCTCTCGTTTTTGAGCAGTATTATGGATTCCCGCGCCGCTTCGAGCGCGAGCGCGCGGTGCCCGTCGCAGCGGACGAGCCTGTCCGCCGCTTCGGGGTCGGCGTAGGGGGAGTCGAACAGCCCGAGGCGGTATTTTGCCGTCAGCACGCGCAGGACGTTCCTGTCCAGCTCCTCTTCGGTGATATAGCCCTTGTCAAGAGCCTCGCGCACCGCGTCGAATCTTTTGTACGGCAGTATTATGTCAAGGCCGGCTTTTAATGCCATCGCGGCGGCCTCGGCGCGGGAGCCGCCGCACTCATGCGCGGTCTCTATGCCGTCGACGCCGCCGTAATCGGATACGACCGTGCCGTCGAAGCCCCATTCGTCCCTGAGTATCTCCGTCAGCAGCCTGCCGTTGCAGGAACAGGGGATTCCCTCCCAGGCGTTGTACGCCGCCATGACGGACTTCGCTCCCGCGTCGAAGCAGGCCCTGAACGGCGGAAGCACGGTCTCGCGCATCGTGCGCTCGCTCGTTTCGGAATAGTTGGAGTCCCTGCCTCCTGCGGCGTAATTGTCCGCGAAGTGCTTGGGGGTTGCGATGACGCCGTTGTTCTGGAGGCCGCGGCACATCGCCGCCCCCATATCGCACGAGAGCTTCACGTCCTCGCCGTAGGTCTCGACCGTCCTGCCCCAGCGGCAGTCGCGCGCGAGGTTGACGACGGGCGAGAACACCTGCCGAACGCCTACGGCGGCGCATTCCTTTCCTATGACGTCCGCCACGCGGCCGACGAGCTCCGGGTCGAAGGTCGACGCGAGGGCTATGGGCTGCGGGAAACATGTCGCCATGCCCCACTGCGCGCCGTGCAGCGCCTCGCCGTTCTCTATCGGCGGTATGCCGTGCGGCTGCGCCTCTATGCTGTCGCGCACGTCGGAGTTTATCTGCCTCGCGACCTCGGCGGGCGACGCGGGCGTTTCGCGCTTATAGTGCATGAAGTGCCCGGGATTGCGGTACGAGCCGCACATCGGATCGCGCCTCTCGCGGTAATCGCCGGTCGGGTCGAATATCATCTCGGCGGTGACCTGATATATCTTCTCTTCGAGCGACATTTCCCGGAGAAGCTCCGCGGCGCGCGTCGCCGCGTCCCGCCTGCCGCCGTTTTCCTTAAGAGTGTCCGTCGTCATTTACGGCTCCTTTTTTGCTTTCTTTTCGTAAAACGATCGCGCCTGCCCCGCAAAAGGGGCAGGCGGTCGGGATTGGTATGGGTCAAAGGGCGGAAGGCAGGCCGAACGGCAGCTCCCGCCGGAGGTCCCGACGCTTCGCCCGATGCCGTTCTTTATTTTTCTATCCTCGACAGGAAGAATTCGCGTTTTTCGTCATTGTCCAGCGAGTGGACGGGCTTGACCTGGGTGAAGGACGCGCCCTTGTCTATGCATCTTTTCGCCCACGCCGCGTGCGTGCCGGGTATCTGATGTCTGATGACGAGCCGGTCGATATAGAACTTGTCGCGCTGGCTCGGATAGCGCTTGTTGCACTTGCCGATGTACTCCTCTATCTCGTCGACGGCGGCGTCCCAGTCGACGTCCGCATCGCTCTCGACGACGAGCGCGTAGCGGTTGGGCTGTACGCTCTCGTCCTGATAGAACAGCCAGTTGCCTATCTCGACGCCGTGCGCCTTCTCGAACATCTCGATGCTCGTGCGGGCGTCCTCCTCCGAGAACTTCTCGCCTGCGATGTTGAACATCTGCCCCTTGCGGAAGACGAAGGAGATAAGCGGGCATTTGCCGCGGAAGCCCTTTACCTCGATGACGTCCTTGAGGCGGTAGCGGTAGAGTCCCGCGAAGGTCGTGATGAGAAGCTCGTATTTCTCGCCCGCTTTTACCTGATCGAGCGTCAGATAGCGTTCCTCGCCGTCTTCGCCGAAGGGGACGAATTCGTAGAAGCAGCTGTCCGTGAGAAGCTGCATGTCGGTGCTCTCAAGCTGCCAGCAGGCGGCGACGAGCCCCTCCGACGCGCCGTAGATCGAGAAATCGAACGGCACGTCCCCGGCGACGCCGCGGATATGCTCGGCGGCGGACTTGAACGAGGCGTTGCCTATGCCGCAGATGACGGCGAGGTTCGGCCACAGACGGCGGAACAGCGTGGAGTCGAAGCCCTTTTCGAACTGCTCCCTGAGGTACGCCGCCCTCGCGGGGTCGGCCTTCGCGTATTTTTCGTAGTGCGCGCGCGCTTCGTCCGTCAGCTTGACGTCCTTGCTGATGCCGCCCTTTTCGATGTCGTCGACTATCGTGCGCCAGTTCTTTCTGAGGTAGGCGAGCTGGCTGACGTTGACGCTGAAGAAGACGGAGAAGAAGAAGGTCGCGTCCGGGTCGGCGAGAGCGAAACGGTACATGCAGTAGATATAGTCGCCGTCGTGCATGTCGTACATGCGCTTTGACGGCTGCATGAGGATGAACGGGTAGAAGCGGCCGTAGTTGCGCGCGCCTATCTCCGCGATATTGCTGCACGGCAGGCCGTTGGGCAGCGTTTCGTTCGTCGCGGGCGACAGGTAAACGCCTCTGCCGGGCTTGTACTTTTTGCCCTGCTTTTTGAGCTCCGCCGCGCCCAGCGCCAGCGCGCGCGTCCAGGTGTAGCGGACGTACGCCTTGAGCGACGCGCTCGTCGCGGGGATGTATTTCGGCACGCCGGAGCTGCCCGAGGTGCGGGAATAGCCGAGGACCTTCGACGCGGTGATGAGGTTCTCCTCGCCCTCCTTCATGCGGTCGATATACGCCACGTAATCCTCGTAGCCGGAAACCGGCACGTTTTTGCGGTAATCCTCTATCGAGCGTATCTTGTCAAAACCGTGGAGCCTGCCGAATTCGGTGCTGCGGTTCTTTTTGATTATCTTCTTCAACAGAGCTTCGTTCTGCTCCATCGGTCTTTCGGCGGAACGCGCGAGCTTTTTAAGGCTGCCGTTGCCCTTTATCACCATGACGCGCATGGCGAGACTGTTCAGAAGTTTGCGAAACATACCGTTCGCCTCCGATCTGTGTTTTCGTTATTATTCGAAATATGCGCGAATGCGTCTGTATATATTATATATAATCCTTATGGAAAATTCAATTTAAAAATAAAATATATTCGCCCCTTCCCGGCGGGAAGGGGCTGTTTCGCGATCTGCCGTACCCTATTTGGCGCGGCTCGGCCCGTTATCCTGCCTTGCCGAAGAGCTGATTGATGAATCCGACGATCTTGTCGAACAGCAGCTTGAGCAGTCTGTACAGGAACCGGTTTTTGTTTACTGTATCCTCCAGGTCGTTGGTGCCGTATACGCGTTTCGCGGTGTAGCCGTCCGCTCTGCTGTACTTCAGGCAGTAGGTCTGGATCGCCAGCGCGCCGTTTTCGTCCCTGACGCCGATAGTCAGGTTGGTGGCGAGGATGTGATCGCAGGGGATGGTGATAACGGTGCCGTCCAACGTGTAGTCGGTGACCTTGATGCCGTTGACAAGCACGTAATCCAGTCTGTCGAACCGGGCAAGGTCCACGACTATGTTCTTTCCGTTATCCTCGGGCTGCAGCGCGTTGAGTATCCGGCCCGCGATATAGTTGTGGCCGTTCTGCGTGGGGTGGACTCCGGCGAAGGAATTGGGCAGGAAATCGCCCGTCAGAGCCCAGTCGTTCTCCGCCGAGAGCGTCTCCGTGTTGCTGATATCCACGTAGATCACGTTGTCGCCGCGCTGATCCGCCCATTTTTCCATCTGCCTGTTCATGGAGTCGCTCAGAACGTCGACGATGTTGCCCAGCGGGATGGCGTCCTCGTTCGTGATGCGCATCTGGTCCACAAGATTGAACGCGCCTACCAGCACGATCGTCGCGTCCGGGTTCCACTCGATAAGCTTATCAAGGATCACCGGATACCAGGTCTTCCAGAAGTTGTAGCCGTTGTACATCTCGCTGATCGCGGTCTTCACCAGCCCCAGGATGCCCTGCACGGTGCTCGTGTCGAAGGTCAGTCCGTCCGCCAGCGCGCCGCCGTTGCTGACGATGCGGTAGGTGCGGTAGAACACGTCGCACATGCCCAGCTCCAGCGTGATCAGGTTGGACTTTTTCACCAGCTCATCAATGGGGCCTACCTGTCCGAGGCCGCCGAAACGCTCGATCACCGCCTCTTTGGTGTCGTCGCCTTCCTTGAAGCCGTCCTTGGAATACTCCTCGCTGCCGAAATACGCGAGCATCCAGTCGTAGTTCATGTAGTCCAGCAGGAGATCGTCAAAATCGTCCTCTATGCCCATCAGATCCAGTAGGACGGAGACCGTCAGACCGGGATAGCAAAGGGGCCAGAAGTTGCCGTCGGGATCGACCATGTCGAAGGGCATGCTGTAGCCCAGCTTTTCGGCGATCTGCGTCGTGAACGAGCCCTTCACGTTGCGCATCTCGAAAATGTCGTACTGACCGCCCAGCGAGCCCTCCGGCAAGGGGTTGCCGTCCCTGTCGAGATAGAAGCCCTCCGCGCCGCAGCCGCGGGAAATACTGTCGCCGATGACGAGATAGCCGCCGTCTGCGAAAACGGGGTCGGGCGTGTCGGCCGCGCCGGCGGGCAGCGCGACGCAGCCCAGCGCCAGCAGCAGCGTAAGAGCCAGCGAAAGAGTTTTTATGAGCGTTTTTTTCATTTTTATTGCCTCCTCTGTCGTGATATCATCTAAAACCGTCTGATGATTATAATTCTTTTTGTTCATTATAGCACACACCCCTTGATTTGTCAATCCGGAAAACCGTACAGGCAATTGCGGCGGGATCTGACCGACAAACGGCGCGGCTCGCCGTTTGTCCGTTTACCCTCAAGCGGATCGGCATTATGTTTTTTTCCCTGACCACTTCCATTTCGGTAAAAAGAATGTTATTATTATATTGACAGATCAATTTGACAGATCAATTATCGAGAGGAGATCAACTTATGAAATCGGTATTTTTACGCTTTATCGCTGCGCTGCTCGCGGCCGTCATGCTTCTGGGGACGGCGTCGATCCGCTACGCGGAATACGACGTTTACGATCCCGAAAACTGCCTTCTTGATTTCTCCGTTCTTTCCGATTCCCACATCGAGGGCAACAATATCCCGCGCTACAACGTGCTCGCGGGAAGCCTCAGGGACGTGAAGAAGAACGCGAGCGGCAACGACGCCGTCGTCTTCCTGGGCGACAATACAATGAACTGCCAGCATATTGAGAACCTGCTGTTCCACGGCGCGGTCGCGAGCGTCCTCAGGGGCGAGAAGATACTCCCCGTCATGGGCAACCACGACATAGGCAACGGCGAAGGCGACTACGCGAAGCTGCAGCAGCGCTGGTACGACTATACGAAGGCGTTTTTCGGCCTTGAGCTCGAGCATCCCTACTATTACGAGGTGATAGACGGCTATTACTTCATC
>JAFRXS010000169.1 GCA_017443405.1 Clostridia bacterium
AACCCGACCGTCCGAGAATACTGCGAGAAATGGCTTAAAATGAAATCAGCCACAGTCAGGCCGAATACTCTGGAGGGTTACCGCAAGGCGATGGAGAAGCATATAATTGAGCCCATTGGAGATCGGTATATTGATGAGATCACAGCAGATGATCTGAAGATGCTCATGGTGCCAGTCTCCAAAATGTCCAAAGGGCTTTACGGAACAGTCAATATGCTTCTAAAATGTGTCTTCTATTCAGCGATAGAAAGCGATGTGATCCGGGATAATCCCGCAGCATGTATTAATCCTCGCGGAGGGAAATCTAAGAAGGAAAAGGTCGCACTCACTGATAAACAGATAGCCACGCTTCTTGATACAATAAAAGACCTCCCTCCTCACCTGTTCGTCATGCTTGGGCTATATGCCGGACTTAGGCGTGAAGAGATATTGGGCCTTCAATGGGACTGCGTACATATTGACGAGGAGATTCCTTACATCTCGGTTCGCAGAGCATGGAGATCAGTTAAAAACCGCCCTGAAGTGACAACACTTCTGAAAACTCCTGCGGCAAGAAGAGATATTCCAATCCCGCAACTTCTTGTTGACTGCTTGAAGGCTGAAAAAGAAAAATCGTCTTCTGACTATGTGATTTCCGATTCAAACGGAGAACCATTGTCTTATTCTCAGTTCAGCAGAGTGTGGCATTACATTACTGTCCGCACAGTCAAGGAACGAAAAATCTATCGGTATATCAACGGTGAGAAGATCCACCACACTATTTCACCGAAGCTTGGTGAGAGATGCAGGACGGACAAGAGCATTTACTATACCCTGGATTTTGACGTGACACCGCACCTTCTCAGGCACACCTATATCACCAACCTAATTCATGAAGGCGTTGATCCGAAAACGGTGCAGTATCTTGCAGGCCACGAAAACAGCAAGGTGACTATGGACATTTACGCGAAGGTTAAGTATAATAAGCCCTGGGAACTGGCTACGGTAGTAAACGAAGCCTTTCAACCAACAAATGATACAGAGAAAAACCCGGCATCTTAGATGGGTTAACTCGAAGGGGAAAACGGGAAGACACCCCGCGGAAAGCCTTGAAAACACTGGGGAAAAGGCAAAAATATTGCTTGAGTACGGCCTCAAGGCTGCACGTCGTGCTCCGCAGTTCAGCAAGCGCTGATCGAAGCTTTATGTCACAATCCCCGGAATCTCAACGGCTTCGGGGATTTTTCATACCCGGAATTATTCGGACTTGCGGCCGCAGGAAGAGGTAAACGGCAATGGAACATAAAACATTTGAACGCTCCGTCCCCGAGGGGTACAGGGAGGTCTATCATATCGACGCCGCGAATAAGAAGACAGGCGTCCTGATGACGCTCGGTTCGCTCTTTATCGCGGCGATTCTTATCTTTGTCTTTTTCAAAACTGCGGGTAAGATCGATATCGACCTGAGCGGTCTGTTCAAATACTATATCGTCTTCCTCGTATCAATGATCGCTTATATCGTCCTTCACGAGCTTACTCACGGGGCGGTATATAAGGCTCTGACAAAGGAAAAGCTGCGCTTCGGCATTACCTGGTCCGCGGCGTTTTGCGGAGTGCCGGACATCTATACCTACAGGTCCGTCGCGCTGGGGTCCCTCGTCGCGCCCTTTGCTCTTTTTACGGTCATCCTGATCCCTGTCCTCGCTTGGCTGCGCGGCTTTGACGCGGGCTGGTATATCGCGGTCGGCGTCATCTTTTCCCTGCACGTTTCCGGCTGCGTCGGGGATCTGTACATGACGCTCCTGTTCCTTTCAAAATTCAAAGACCCCGCGACCCTCATGCGCGATACCGGCCCCGAACAGTGGATCTATATGAAGGATCAATAAAGGATCGCCGGTAAAACCCGCGCGTACAGAAGATCCCGATCATATATCCCGAAACTTTGCCGGTTTCGGGATTTCTAAACTATCATAATAACTATTGAAAATAAGATAAATAAGAAGTAAAATATGCTTTATTATAAACAGACCGAAGGTTTATCGATACATAATGACTGAGAAGAAAAAAATATGGATCCAGCGCGTCCTTGTTATCGTCGCTATGCTTGCCGTCGTCGGCGCGTGCGTGTTTATGTACCTGCACTTCGGCAAGTCCGCTGTCGAGCTGATCAAGGACACCGACCGCTTCAAGGCGTGGATCGACGGGTTCGGCGTCTGGGGCATCATCGTATTCGTCGCGATCCGCGTCCTGCAGACGGTCGTCAAGTTCATCCCGACCGAGCCTATCGAGATCGGCGCCGGTCTTGTATGGGGCTGGTTCGGCGGCTTCATGCTGTGCTGGCTGGGTAATATCATCGGCTCGATAATAATCCTGTTCCTGACCCGGAGGATCGGCACGCGCATCCTGCGCGTCTTCCGTCTTGAAAACAAGCTGCAGGGCATGCGTTTTCTGCAGGACCGCGAGAAGCGCAACCGCCTTGTGTTCATTTTCTATCTCGTCCCCGGCACGCCGAAGGATACCATGACCTATTTCGCGGGACTTACGGATATGAATCTGATAGAGTTCATGATAATCCACTCGATCGCCCGCACCCCCGCGATAGTGTCGTCGACTATCTGCGGCGCGTATCTCGGGGCGAACAACTTCAAGGTCGCCGCTATAGTTTTTATCGTCTCTGCGCTGCTGAGCATACCGGGCGGGATACTGTATAAAAAGATATCTGCGAGGTACATACAAAATCACTCTCAGGACGCCCCCGGAGCGGAGCCCGTCCCGGAAGCGGAACACCAAAACGATCATGACGGGGACGTTGATGGATAAGTCGATATTTGCCTTTGAGACGGAACGGCTTTTGGTCAGACCTTTGCAGGAAGCGGATAAAGAGTACTATCTTGCTTTGGTTATGGACGTCAGTACGTTTTCGCCGGCTTTAAAGAATTCTCCTGTTGTAGGAGACTTTATGTGGGATCAGGATATCGATTCCGAAGACGACGTTGCTCTCGCGGTTTTTCTGAAAACGACGTGCGCATTCGTCGCGAGAGCCTCGTTTCAGCATATTGATACCGGCTCCGTTGAATTCGGGTTCGACGTCGTCTCGGAATACAGAAACCTCGGCATAGCGACCGAACTGTGCAAGGGGATGATACGAAAGTCTGCGGAGGTCATTAAAGGTAAAAAGATCTTTATCCGGACCGGCGTCGATAATGCGGCTTGTAGGAGAGTTATCGAAAAATGCGGAGGGGTCTTTCAGCGT
>JAFRXS010000170.1 GCA_017443405.1 Clostridia bacterium
GATATACGCGGACGCGATCGTCGAGCTTTGCGGCGCGGCGGAATGAAGCCGCGCGCCGTCCGGGCGGCTTAGGGTACGGGGAGTTGAACACAAAACGGTTTTTCAGAGCATCTTGTCCCCAATACTGCCTCATCTGCCTTGATAATACGACACGCAAAGCAAGGATGAAGAGCGCGAAAGAGCCAAAAAGACCCGGCCAAAGGCGATTCGGGTTCGACTCCCCTTACCCTAGCTTCATCGGCGAGCAAAGCGAACGACTTCATCAAAATCCCGTCGCCCGCCTGACGGTATGATATACGAAGCCGCTGCGGCAAGCAGCGGCTTCGTTGCTTATTTTTTACGGGTACGGGCGCGGCCCGTCATTATCTCGCCGGAGGCGAAATCGCCTGCCGACAGGGGCGAATATCACTGCGCCGCGGCCGTCGCCGCCCTCATCCCGCTCTCGATATCCGCTCTTATTTTCGCCGCGCGTTTCGCGGGTATCGGTATCTCCGTCCCGCCCTCGAGTATGACGTATCTGCCCGTTACGAATATCACGCGGCGCAGATTGACGATATACGACGAGTGGCAGCGGTAAAAATACCCGGGCAGCATCGGCTCTATCTCTTTAAGCAGCAGCCTGACCTCGTAGACGCCGTCCCCCGTGTGGATGAACGAGCAGGCGCCCTTGCCGCCCTCGGCGTAGACGATATCGTCCTGCGGTATAAAGCAGCTGACCCTGTCGCGCTGCGGGAACATAAGCATCTTAGTCGGTTCCGGCGCGGGACTCACGTAAGGCGCGGGGACCTGTATGGGCAGGTTCTTCGTTTTTTCGTCCTGCGGGATGACGTCCGAGATATGGATGAACAGACACTTCCAGTCTTCGGGAGTATCGCTTTTTCCCGAGTGCCGCAGCGAAAACAGCGCGTGCTGGCTGTGGACGGACGACGTGCCGTCGGGATACATGACGGTGAGCCTGTAAGCCGCGAGGCAGGAGTAGATATTGCGGTACGAGTAGAGTATGCGCGTCCTGATATCGTCGACCGCGAACCTCATCCGCATGGTATTGTGCGAAAGCGACAGACGCAGGTTCTCTTTCCCCGAGATGTACTGCCCCTCCCGCGGACCGAACCATATGACGTCGTCGTCGAGATACGAAAGGAACATATCGTAGTCGTTCGAGTAGAAGTTCAGTATCGTCCTGACGACGTTTTGCTGTAATCTTTTTTGCATGACGGCGGATCTCCCGGTTGCCTGTGATCATCATCTGAATTATATTACGCCGGAGCGTGTTTTTCAAGGAAAATCGAAAGCCCCCAAGCCGAAAAATGTGCCCTGCGGGTCGAACAAACGCCGTCCGCGACCTTGACTGTAAGGCCCGGACGTGGTAGAATAGTATTTGTATTATTAAAAAGTCGGACGGTGTTCCGGCCGCGGTCAAAGGGGGTATCCGGCAGTGAACGGCGGCAGCGTTACCGTTTATACCGACGGCGCGTGCTCGGGCAACCCCGGCGCGGGCGGATGGTGCGCGATACTCACCTGCCGCGGTGTCGAAAAGACGCTTTCCGGCGGCTCGGTCTACACGACGAACAACCGCATGGAGCTCACCGCCGTCATAGAGGGGCTCAAGGCCCTCAAACGCCCGTGCAGCGTCACCGTCGTGACCGATTCGTCTTATATCGTCGACGCCGTACAGAAAGGCTGGCTCAAAAAATGGAAACGCTCCGGCTGGGTCAAGAGCGACAGAAGGTCGGCGGTGCTCAACGACGACCTCTGGAAGGAGCTCGACCGTCTGCTGGCGGTCAACGACGTCACCTTTGAATGGATACGCGGGCACGCGGGTCATCCGTACAACGAACGCTGCGACGCCGCGGCGGTAGAACAGTCCCGCAAATACTCTTCAGTCACGAGGGAGGAAGACTGATGCCGAGAAACAGAACGCTTGTAAGCAGGTTCGGGATACAGCGCAAGATTGTCGCCAATATGACGACCGAGAGCTGGCAAAACATCCCCCACGTAAGCTATATATTCGAGCCCGACCTCACCGTCTTCGAGGAAAAATTCGAGGCCTTCCGCAAGACTCTTCCCGAGGGCGTGCGCGTCACGCTCAATATGGTCATACTCAAGGCGATAGCCGAGTCGCTCAAGGCGGCGCCCGAGATGAACGCTCATATCCATTTTGAGCGCATGCTCGTCCGAGGCAAGATCACGCGTTTCCCGAACATAGACATGTCGATGCCCTGGATACTCCCCAGCGGCGACATGATGACCATAACGATGAAGGACATGGGCAACCGCAGCCTTCGCGATATAGCCGAATACATGAACGAAATGTCGAAGAAGATACAGAACACCAATCTCGACGAGGTCATGTACGACGTCTCGATAAAGGACACGATGCAGGAGCTCAAAAAAGGCAAGGTCCTGCGTGTCGTCATGCGCCTTTGGGGCGCGAAGGTCAACCCGCGCCACCGGGTCGCAACCCTTCACGGCGCCGAGAAGAAGGCTTACGAGTCCATCCCCGAGCAGAGCCGCCTGACCTACCTCGACTTAAAGCAGGGCACGATCACCGTTTCCAATATCGGCTCGATCACCAGAGGGCAGAACGGCGAGATAGCTATGCTGATGATAATCCCGCCGCAGATCTGCGCGATCGGCATCAGCGCTTTGCAGAAAAAGCCGCGCGTCGTCACCCTGCCCGACGGCACCGAGGAGATACGCGCCGCGAAGGTGCTTCCGATGTGTATCTGTTTCGATCACAGGGCGCTCGATTTCGGCAATATCAAGCCCTTTGCAGACAGGCTGCAGGAGCTTTTCAACGACCCGGAGGAGATCCTAAAATACTGAGATGAAAGCATACAAGATCGCCGTAGCCGGCACGGGAGCCCGCGCGGCGGAGTACATAGAAAACATAAAGCGCCTCTACGCCCCGCTTGAAACGGTCTGCCTTTACTCTCCCGACGAGGAGGAAGGCGCGGAGTTTGCCGCGCGCGCGGGGATAAACGTTTTTCTGACCGACAGGAGCGGGCTTCTGACCTGCGGCGCCGATATCCTCCTGAACGTCCTGCCCGAGGACGAAAGATCGGACCTGTCGTATTATTGTCTCAAAAACGGTCTGAACGTCTACAGCGAAGGCCCGCCCGCTCCCGACCTCGACAAGGCGTGGGCCCTCGTGGATATCTCGAAGGCGAGAGACGCGACTTTCTGCTGCGGGCCGGACGCCTTCCTCGGCGGAGCGGAGCGTTCCTGTCTGCACTATATTAACGACGGAGTCATAGGCGACGTCACCGGCGGCGAGGGCTATATATCCCCGGGCAGGGAGATATACTTCATCACTACGCTCACAAATCTCATCGCGCCCGTATCAAAGGTCGGCTACGCCGATATCGGCGGCGCGAAAGCTGCGGTCGCCCATCTCGGCGATAACGACGTGAGCGTCACGCTGCTGCCCGCGCAGGACGAAAAGGACAATTATCTTAAAATAACCGGCACCGAGGGCACTATCACCGTCCCCGACCCCATGCGCTTCGGCGGCAGGATACTGTACGACGGAGGCGACGGCGAGCACGAGCTCCCCTCCCTTTTCGGCTGGGGCGGCAAATGCCTCGGGCTCGGGCTTTTCGACATGGCGAAGGCGCTTGACTCGGGCTCGTCCCCCTGCTGCGACTGCTCGAGAGCGCTGCACGTGCTCGAGGTCACGCAGGCTCTCGCCGACGCGGCGGCTACGGGAACGGTGACGGAAATACAGTCCACGTTCGACGGGAGTCTATATTTAAGCGACCAGCTGAGGTGAAATGATGGCAACGCAGTATTCGGTATCTCTCGGCAAGCTTGTCGAGGACAACGGCTACACCGTAAAGTATATGCCCGAGGGCGGCGAAAAGCGCCCGGTCATATCGAAGGACGTCAACCGTCCGGGGCTCATCCTGGCGGGATACGAGGAGTTTTTCGACCCGAACCGCATCCAGATAATGGGCCTGTCCGAGACGAGCTACTTAGGCAGCCTTTCGGACGAGGAAAGAAGGGCGAGCATAGAGCGCCTGATGAGGCAGGACCCGCCCGCGGTTATAATCACGAGGAAGCTCGAGCCGGTCAGTGACTTCCTGGAGCTCGCGGAGAAGTACGGCATACCCGTACTCGGCGCGGTCGAGAGCACGTCGAGCAACACGTCCTCGCTCATCTCCTACCTTTCCGTCGAGCTTGCCGAGAGGATCACGCGTCACGGCGTTCTCGTCGACGTATCGGGAGAGGGCATACTGCTAATCGGCGACAGCGGCATAGGCAAGAGCGAAACGGCGATAGAGCTCGTCAAGCGCGGCCACAGGCTCATAGCCGACGACGCGGTCGAGATAAGGCGCGTCTCCGAGAAAACGCTCGTGGGCATGTCGCCGGGCAATATACGCCATTTCGTGGAGCTTCGCGGCGTGGGCATAATCAACGCCGCCAACATCTTCGGTATGGGCGCGGTCAAGCAGACCGAGAAGATAGACATGGTCATCGTCCTCGAGCAGTGGGACCCCAACAGGGTCTACGACCGCATGGGGCTTGAGGACGAATACTCCGACATCATGGGCGTCAAGGTGCCCGCGATGGTCGTTCCGGTCAAGCCCGGCAGGAACCTCGCGATAATCATAGAGGTCGCCGCGATAAACAACAGGCAGAAGCGCACCGGCTACAACGCCGCCGCCGAGCTCATGCGCAACCTCGGTATGGACCAGATGGAACCCGAACCTCACAGGATCAGTCTTTGGAACGAAGGCTGAAAAACTGATAAATAACGGTCAAGGAGCATTGTTATGTACAGAATAGGTGTTGATCTCGGCGGAACGAATATCGTCGCCGGACTTGTGGACGACAGCGACTGCAGGATACTCGCCAAGGCGAACACGCCGACGAACATCCCCCGCAGCCCCGAGGAGATATTCGCCGACATAGCCCGCGTATGCCGCGAGGCGGCGCAGAGCGCGGGCGTCGACATGAGCGAGGTCAGGAGCGTCGGCGTCGGCACGCCCGGCTCGGTCAACAAGGAGACCGGCGTGATCGAGTTCTCCAACAACCTCGAATTCAACAACGTCCCCGCCGCGAGCATGCTCGAAGAGCTCATCGGCAGACCCGTCTACCTCGAAAACGACGCGAACGCCGCCGCCCTGGGCGAGGCTGTCGCGGGAGCGGGCCACGGAGTCGGCAATTTCGTTGCGATAACGCTCGGCACGGGCGTCGGCAGCGGCATCATCGTCGACGGCAAGCTCGTCGTCGGCTCGAACTACTGCGCCGGCGAGATGGGCCATACCGTCATAGTTTTCGACGGCGAGCAGTGCAACTGCGGCAGACGCGGCTGCTGGGAGCGCTACGCCTCCGCAACCGCCCTCATCTCGCAGACGAAGGCTGCGATGCTCGGGGATAAGGAGAGCCTCATGTGGAAGCTCTGCCCGGATATCGACAAGGTCAGCGGCAGGACCGCGTGGAACGCTATGCGCGAGGGCGACGCGACCGCGAAAAAGGTCGTGGAGCGCTATATAGAATACGTCGCCGCGGGAATCACGAATATTGTCAACACCTTCCAGCCCGATATGGTCTGCGTGGGCGGCGGCATCAGCAACGAGGGCGAGAATCTGCTCGCTCCCCTGCGCGAGATCGTCGCGAGGGACCGCTACAGCCGCTACGCCGCGAAGCAGACGCTCATCTGCAAGGCGGAGCTCGGAAACGACGCGGGCGTGATAGGCGCGGCTCTGCTCGATGAGTGAGAACGTGTACGCCGTTTCCGAAAAGTACGGAGAGCTGCCTTGTCCGGCGCGTTTCGACGTTCCGGGCAGCTCTCTGTGCACGTTCAAAACGGGCGGTCCCGTAAAGCTGCTCGCCGAGCCGGAGAATGAGGAACAGCTTTCCGCCGCGCTGCGTCTTTTCGGCGGCGACTGCCTGATTCTGGGCAAGGGCAGCAATATCCTCATCCCCGACGAAGGGCTCGACGTCCCCGTCATCCGTCTCTCCGGCGGCTTCTGCGAGGTCAGCGTTTCGGGCTGCACCGTGACGGCGGGCGCCGGCGCCATGCTGCGCGACGTGTGCGCGGCCGCTTACGAAAACTCGCTTACCGGCGCGGAATTCGCCTACGGCATACCCGGCTCGGTAGGCGGCGCGGTCTATATGAACGCCGGAGCCTACGACGGCGAGATGGCGTTCATAACGGCTTCGGTCAGGATGACCGACCGCCGCGGCAACGTGACCGAAGTCCCCGGCGATCTGTGCGGCTTCGGCTACCGTAAAAGTCTGTTCAAGTCCGTGGGCGGCGTCATACTCGGCGCGAAATTCGCGCTCGCGCGCGGCGACAAAGACGCGATAAAGGCTCGCATGGACGAACTTCTCAACCGCCGCAGGACGAGCCAGCCGCTGGAGTTCCCCAGCGCGGGCAGCACGTTCAAGCGCCCGGAGGGCCATTACGCGGGCAGGCTCATCGAGGACGCGGGGCTCAAGGGGCTCTCGGTCGGAGGGGCAAAGGTCAGTGAAAAGCACGCCGGTTTCATCATAAACGCCGGGAACGCGACGTCCGCGGACGTCCGCGAGCTTATAGAAAAAGTCATCGACGCGGTAAAGCGCGATTCGGGAGTCACACTCGAGCCGGAAGTCATACTGTTATGAGCTTTTCATCCGATATAAAAGACGAGATATACGAGCGCACTCTTAAAAACGGCTTCACCGACAGCCTGCTTTACGCGGCGGTGCTTTTCGGCAGGTCGTTCGGAACGACGGATATGTCGCTTCTGACCGAAAGCGAGAGCGCGATGCTCGTCTATTCCCGCGCGATAAAGCGCTTCGGCGGCAGGGACGCTGCCGTCGTTAAGAGCGACAGCGGCAAGTACCGCGTTTCCGCTCCCGACAGAGCCGCCGCCGCGGCGGTCATTTCGGCTCTTGGTTACGGCGGCTACGTCAAAAGGCGCATCAATTTCGGCGAGCATCTTGAAAACAAGGACGATCTCGCCGCATTCCTGTCGGGCGTGTTCATGTCGTGCGGCACCGCCGCTTCGCCCGAAAAGGACTATCATATAGAATTCACCGTCCCGGGAGCCTACCTGTACCGCGACCTGCTGCACCTGTTCGAGGAGCTGAACGACGTTTTTCAGCAGGAGACCATCGACTCTCCCGACGAGGAAAAAACGGCGTTCCGTCCCAAGGTGCAGACACGCGACAGCGGCGCGGTCGTCTATCTCAAAAGCTTTTCCGACGTGCGCGACGCGCTCGGAGTGATGGGCGCCGTCGGATGTTCTTTGCGGCTGCTCGAAACGGAGATAGTCAAGAACGCGCGCAACGACGCGAACAGGACTGCGAACTGCGAACAGGCGAATATGAGAAGAACGGCGCTGGCATCGGTGCGGCAGTATGACGCCGTGTGCCGGATACGCGATTCCGTCGGGCTTGACAGTCTGCCCGAGGATCTTAAGGAAATCGCGCTGCTGCGTCTTGAAAACCGTGAAATGAGCCTTTCGGAAATGGTCGAGACGCTCGACGGGAAGTATACCCGCTCTGCTCTCAATTACAGGCTCGGCAAACTTATCGCGATGAGCGGGGGACGTTGAGATGCCCGGACTTAAACTCGGCTTCGATCTGGGAAGCGACAGGATGAGGATATGCGTCGGAGACAGAGGTCTTGTTTCCGACGAGCCTCTTATTGCCGCCGTCGACGCCTACACCGGCGACGTTCTCGCGTTCGGCGAGGAAGCCGGGAAGATGAACAGAAGAGTCCCCTCCTCCATAGAAATAAAGAGCTTCATAAGCGGCGGCAGGATAACGGATTTCGAGCTCGCCGAAAAGGTTATATCCGAAAAGCTCTCCTACTACTGCGGCTACAGGCTTTTAAAGCCCTCGGTCTACATCCTTAGTCCGATGAGCAGCGTGACGCTCTACCGCATCACGATAACCGACCTCTTCCGCTCCGCCGGGGCGGGCAGCGTCGAGTTCGTCGACACCTGCGAGGCGGCGGCTCTGGGCGCCGGGGTCGACTATTCCGCGGCGCGCGGCGTCATGATAGCCGACGCGGGCAGAGGCAGCTTCTGCTGCGCCACCCTGTCGCTCGGCGGCGTATGCGCCGAGACCTTCAGGGAAACGGGCGGTCAGACGATGACCGAAGCGATAATAAAACACGCCTACGAGGTAAAGGGCCTCGAAATATCCTACGAAACAGCGGAATACCTCAAAACGACGATAGGCACGGCGGACCCCTGCGGCGTAGAGCTGTTCTGCAGCGTGCCGGGCGTGTCGGCTCTGAAGAAAAACCCGCTCTACGTCGAGTTCGGGGCAAAGGAGCTCTGCTCCGTCATCCGTCCTGTCGCCGCCGTCTTCGCGGGAGCGATGAGGGACGCGGCGGAGGCGTCCGAGCCCGACATCGTGGCTGACATCTCACGCACCGGCTGCGTGCTCTGCGGCGGCTGCGCCTCGCTGCGCGGCATCGCGCCCTTCCTTGAAAAAATGACCGATATACCCGTCAAGGCGGTCGCCGATTCTCCGGACCTCTGCGCCGTCAACGGGCTCGGCGAGATCATGAACAGGTGAACATGGACAACGACGGACAAAACGACGGTCTCGAGGTCCTCAGCGGAATCGTCGAGAGCGTCACCTACCGCAACGCGGATAACGGATATACCGTCCTGCAGATCGACAGCGGCGGTATTTTGGTGTGCGCGGTCGGCAAAATGCCGGAGATTACCGCCGGCGAGGAGCTTGTCCTGCGCGGAGTCTGGACCGAGCATGAGACCTTCGGCAGGCAGTTCAGCGCCTCGTCGTGTGAGTCGCGCCTGCCCGAAAGCGGCGCGCAGCTGCTTCGGTATCTGTCCGCCGGAGCGGTCAAAGGCATAGGCAGGCAGTTGGCGGTGAGGATAGTCAGGCGTTTCGGCGACGACAGCGTGAACGTCCTTCAGAACGAACCGGAAAGGCTCGCCGAGATCAAGGGCATATCTCTCGCTAAAGCGCAGACGATCTCTGAGGAATTCAACCGCCGTTTCGCCTTGCGCGAGGCGCTCGCCGGCCTGAGCAGATACGGCATACAGCCCGTCGAGAGCCTGAAGATATTCAAGCTTTTCGGCCCCGCCTGCGCGGGGATAGTCGAGCACAACCCCTACATCCTCTCCGAGGCGGGCTTCGACTTTTTCAGATGCGATAAAATAGCCTCGTCGCTCGGCGTGGAAAAAGAGAGCGTCAACCGCGTAAGAGCCGGCATACTGTATTTTCTCGGCCACAACACGGGCAACGGCCACACCTGTCTGCCCGAGGAAAAGGTCGTGCCGGGCTGCGCCGGGCTGCTGGGCTGTTCCGAAGAGACCGTCACGGACGGCATAAACGGGCTCGTCGATTTCAAGATGCTCTACCGCGTCACCCTCGGCGACGGCAGGCCTTTCCTGTTCCTGCCCAAGCTGTACGCCGCCGAGCGCGAGGCGTCGGACAAGCTGCGCGTCATGCTCAGATTCCCGCCGTCGAAGATACCGACGGTCGCCGACGATATATGCGCGGCGGAAGAAGAGGGCGGATTTTTCTTCGACGAACTGCAAAAGCGGGCGATTACGCTTGCCGTCGAAGGGGGCATGCTCATCCTCACCGGCGGACCGGGCACAGGCAAGACAACGGCGGTCAGGGGCATGATATCGCTGTTCGAAAAATACGACCTCAAGATATCCCTCGCCGCGCCGACGGGCAGAGCGGCGAAGCGGCTCTCCGAGGTCACGGGAAGGGACGCGATGACGATACACCGCCTGCTCGAGGTCGAGTGGAGCGACGACGAGGAAACGGGCACCTTCGCCCGCGACGCGTCGAATCCGCTCGAGTGCGACGTTCTCATCGCGGACGAGGTGTCGATGATAGATTCCGTCCTGTTCGCGAGCATGCTCGACGCGCTGCGGCTGGGCTCGCGGCTCATCCTCGTCGGCGACAGCGATCAGCTCCCGGCGGTCGGAGCGGGCAACGTGCTCGCGGACCTTATCGGCAGCGGGCTCATCCCGGTCGTGCGTCTCGACACTATTTTCCGCCAGGCGGGCACGAGCCTCATCATCACGGGAGCGCACAAGATAGTAGAGGGCGAGGTGCCGGACACCTCGGCGCGCGACGGCGACTTCTTCTTCCTTGAGAGGCAGACCTCCGAGAGCGCGGCGGCGACCGTGCGCGATCTCGTCTGCACCCGTCTGCCGACCGCCTACGGCTACGACGCGATGACGGATATCCAGGTCCTCACGCCGTCGCATATGGGCGAATGCGGCACCAAAAACCTCAACGCGGTCCTGCAGGCGAGCCTCAATCCCCCGTCGCAGGTCAAGGCGGCATACCGCAGCGGCTCGCGCCTTTTCAGAGTCGGCGACAAGGTCATGCAGGTGCGCAACAACTATAATATAGAGTGGGGATCGCCGAAAGAGAGCGGCACGGGCGTCTACAACGGCGATATCGGGATACTGCGGAGCATCTCCCTCGCCGAGGGCGTGATGACGATAGATTTCGACGGCAGGCTCGCGAAGTATCCGTTCAATTCGCTCGGAGAGCTCGAGCTTGCCTACGCCGTCACCGTCCACAAGAGCCAGGGCAGCGAATTCCCCGCCGTCGTGATACCGATCATCGACGTCCCGCCGAAGCTCGTTTACCGCAACCTGCTCTATACGGCGGTCACGAGGGCGAAGCGGCTGCTCATCCTCGTCGGCAGCAAAAAGATCTTCGCCGACATGGTAGAAAACGACAGGCGCGTTCGGCGCTACACCGCTCTTAGGTATTTCCTGACGGCGGATGACGTCGCGAGGCTGTGACAGACGAATACAAAAAAACCGGCGGACGGACCGCCGGTTTTTCGTATTCCCGTTACAGTATCACTTGATGAATCTTTCGGTGAACTCCTTAACGGTCGAGAAGTAGAGGTCGTAGTTCACCCTGCCGGCTTCGTAGTGTCCGGCGTCGGGGACTATGAGTATCTCCTTCTCCGCCTTGCAGGCGTCGTAGAGCTCCTGCGCCCTCCGCGGCGGGACGACTGTGTCTTTTTCGCCGTGGATGAACAGCGTCGGGATGTTCGCTCTCTCGACGGCGGTGAGCGTGTCGACCTCCTTGAGCGAATGCCCGGTGTGGGCCTTCAGCGCGAGGGAAACGGCGTCGACCAGCGGATAAAGCGCCTTGACCGCGCCCGTTCCCATAACGTCCTTGAACTGCCTGTCGCCGCGTGTGAACGCGCAGTCGGAAACGACGCACTTCACGTTGGCGGGAAGGTCGCTGCCGGACGCCATGAGCACGGTAGCCGCGCCCATCGAAAGCCCGTGCAGGAGTATCTCGCAGTCCTCGTCCTCGACGACGAGCTTGTTTACCCACGCGCAGACGTCAACGGAGTCAAGATAACCAAAGGACATCTCCTCCTGAACGCTG
This sequence comes from Clostridia bacterium, assembly GCA_017443405.1. Taxonomy (GTDB): domain Bacteria; phylum Bacillota; class Clostridia; order Oscillospirales; family Acutalibacteraceae; genus RGIG2893. Next base: position 11,353 of record JAFRXS010000170.1, read on the forward strand.
CCGCCGTGACCGCGCATCTCGGGCATGAGGACGTTGTAGCCCTGCTTGTAGTAGAATTCAGCGACGTAGTCGACGCTCTGCGGAGTCGACGAATAGCCGTGGCAGACGATCGCCCATTTTTTTGCTCCGTTGCCGTCGAAAACGAAAGCGCTGCAGGGATCGCCGTAGACGTTGCGGATTATCTCGCGGCGCTTGATGCCGGGAGTATCGTACCACTCGTCCGC
>JAFRXS010000171.1 GCA_017443405.1 Clostridia bacterium
GTATGTGGAAGCCCATGCAGAGCCGCGCTGAATTTGAGAAAGCCTCGTCGCCTACGGCTCCTCGTCTTTCTCAAATTTGTATGCTTGATTCTTCATCATATTTTTTTGGGGAAAGTGTCACACATCATTGACGACTGTACACCGTTTTGCGGTATACCGGCGCGCCGCAGTCTTGACAAACCTTATGCGCGATGTTAAAATACACAGTTACTGTTATGATTTTATTTTGCCTTACGGGCACGAATACAGAGGTGGCCTATGAAGTCGATCGCTAAAAGGATCGTCGTATTTCTTCTTCTCTCACTGCTTATAATACCGTCCGCGGCGCTCTTCCCGGAGGCGGCGGAGGGTTATTCATGGGTCGGCTCCTGGAGCACGAGCCCCATAAGGGACGGTATAATGGTCAACAACACGAGGTTGACCGACTTCCTCGTGAACACCAGCTGCCGCACCGTTGTGCAGATGACTCTCGGCGGCGAGAATATCAGGTTCAAGCTCACGAACAGATACGGCGGCATGCCCGTCATCATCAATACGACCGCGGTCTCGAGGACGGACCCGAACGACACTTCCGCCATCCTTCCGGGTTCGACGGTCCCCGTTACGTTCAACGGCGGCAGCAGGTCCGTCGTCATACCCGCGGGCAAGGACGTTTACACCGATCCGATACCGATGAGGGTATCCGCGCTTGAATTCATAAGCATCGATTTCTACGTTCTCAACTTCACCTATATCAGCACGGCGGGCCTCTACGGCGGCATAACCTACCTCGAGCAGGGCTACGCCGTCGGCGACAGCGACTTCCCGGCGAACGCGCCGATGCAGCTTTCCGTAGGCGCGATAACGTATTCCACGATACCGTGGCTGTGCAACGTCGACGTCTGGACGAACGACGCCTGCTCATACGTCTTTATCGGCGACTCGACGATAACGAACCAGGCGCCCTACTATCTCGCGGAGCAGCTGCAGAGGTCCGGTCACACCAAGATAGGCATACTCCAGCAGGCGATAATCGGCAACAGGCTGCTGCACGACGGCACGACCTCGGGTTCGGTCGCCGGCTGTCTTTACGGCGACTCGATCATCAACCGTTTCCAGAAGGACGCGCTCGAGCAGCCGGGAGTCGAAAAGATATTCGTCAAGGTCGGCGTCAACGACATCATACATCCCCGCACGCGGAGCATGAGCGGAACGTCGCCCATGTCGAGCTTTGAGGAGATAACGGAGGGTTACCGCAACCTCATCGACCGCGCGCACGCCGCCGGCAAAAAGATATATTTCTTCTCGCGGACCGCGTGGAAGGGCTATGACAGGGATTTCGGACTGATAGCCGGCAGGGAGCCGGACGTCGTGTGGACGCAGGAGGCTCAGGACCTTACGAACAGCCTTAACGTCTGGCTCGCGGCAAACAAGGACATCGACGGATACATCGATCTTTCGGTGCTCAGCGATCCCGCCGACCCGACGCGGCTTCTCGATATCTATACCACCGACCACGCGCACCTCACCGACCTCGGAGCGAGGGTGCTCGTGGATCAGATACCCGACTGGTATCTCGACGTTTCCGGGCGTATCTCCATAGTCGACCTCTACAACAGGGGAGAGGGCGGAGTCAGGATCCTCACGCCTTACAACGACGGCAACGACCCGACGGCGCTCGTTGTGACCACCGTTCCGAAGACTACCGCGCCGAGGACGACGAGAGCGCCCGCAACCACGAAGGCGCCCGCGACCACCAAGGGGCCGGATTACTCGGCGTATACCACGGCGGCGCCGGCGACCACACGCGGCGGCTCAGCGGCTACGACCGCGGCTCAGTCACCGGCGGCGCCTACGATACTCGTTCCCGTCGCCGAGGACACGATCACCGTTCCGACCGTCACCGTGCCCGTCGAGGTCACGGAGCCGACGACCGGGGAGACGCCCATCGAGCCCGAGAAAAAAATGAGCGCGGCGGCAAAAGCCGGCATAATCGTCGGGTCGATACTGCTCGTCGGCGGCATTTCCGTGCTCGCGGTGTATCTTGTCGCTAAGAAGAACAAAAAGGATTCGCGTCCGCCCAAGACCTTCCCCGTTTACAAACCGAGCGCGGACAAGGCGCTCAATTCTCACGACAACCACGCCTTCGTTCCTCTCGCGGTATCTCCGTACACCATGCCTCCCGACGACATAGGCGAGGAGCGCGAGGAGAACACGCGCGAGGAGATAGAGGAGTTCAAGGGCAAATACAGCATCTATACCGACAGCGCGAGCTTCGCGGGTATCGGCGACGATATCTTCGGCGGGCCTGAGAGCGACGCTCCCGCGGACGCTCCGGCAGCCGACGCCGCCCCGACCGGCGACGGCGCGGAGGGCGAGCCCGATGGAGAATGAGCATTGTTCCGGCTTTTGTCAGGTAAGGGTCGAAGGACTCACCGTTGAGCGCGGGGGCGAAAAAATAATCGACTCCGTCAGCTTCGATATCCATTGCGGCGAGCTCACCGCCCTTATCGGCATAAACGGCGCGGGCAAGACGACGCTGCTCAAAGCCATACTCGGCGAGTACAGGCACGGCGGTACCGTCACGCACACCGATCACGACGGCGGCTCCGTCGGGAAGATCGTTGTCGGCTACGTGCCGCAGTTCCTTGATTTCGACCGTTCGAGCCCCGTGAGCGCGGGAGACTTCCTGCTCGCGGGGCGTACCCGTTTTCCCGTCTGCTTCACTCGCCACGGCAAGGTCCGCCTCGAGCTGACGAAGCAGGCGGAGGAACTCGGCATATCCGACCTTCTCGACAGACCTCTGGGCAGGCTGTCGGGCGGCGAGCTGCAGCGCGTGATGCTCGCGTCCGCTCTTTATCCGGCGCCCCAGCTCCTTATACTTGACGAACCGGTTTCCGGCGTCGACGAATCGGCGACGGACGCTTTTTATAACCTCATCTGCGAGCTCAAGAACAAAAGGCATATAGCAGTAGCCATGGTGTCGCACGACCTCAAGCAGGTCAGACGCTACGCCGACAGGGTCGTCCTGCTCAACCGCAGGATGCTTTGCACGGGCACCCCGGAGGAGGTCTTTTCCTCCGAGGAGTACAAAAAAGAATTCGGTATAGTCGGTGCGGATAATGGAAACAGTATATGAGATGATGCGCGCCGTTCTGCCGTTCGCCTGGGCGCGCTACGATTTTATGCTCAACGCCCTGCTGGCGATGCTGCTGATGTCTCCGGTCATGGGGATACTCGGCACGATGGCGGTCAACAACAAAATGGCGTTCTTTTCCGACGCCCTCGGCCACAGCGCGCTCACGGGCATAGCGCTCGGCGTCGCTCTCGGCGTCGACAACAAGATGCTCTCGATGATAGCCTTCGGCGTGTTTCTCGCGCTCGTCATCGTGCGTGTCAAGGCGGCGGGCTCCGCGTCGGCGGATACCGTCATAAGCGTTTTTTCGTCGCTGAGCACTGCTGTCGGCCTCGCCGTGCTTGCCGCGAACGGCGGGTTCGGCAAGTATTCGCAGTACCTCATCGGCGATATTCTGTCGGTGACTCCCGGGCAGATACTCCTGCTCGTCGGGGTGCTCGCCGCCGTCGTCGTCATATGGGCGCTCATCTATAATAAGCTGCTCCTCATCAGCGTGAACGCCGACCTCGCCGCCTCGAGAGGGATCAGAACGCGGCTCGTGGAGGATATCTTCGTCGTGACCGTGGCAGCGGTCGTGATGATCTCGATACGCTGGATAGGCATCCTGCTCATAAATTCGATGCTCATCCTGCCCGCCGCCGCGGCGCGCAATATCTCCCGCAACTCGAGGAGCTATACGGGGCTGTCAGTGCTGATCGCCCTCGTTTCGGGCGTCAGCGGTCTGCTGCTGTCGTTCTGGTGGAACACCTCCGCCGGAGCGTCCGTCGTCCTGGTCAGCGCGGTCGTGTTTTTCGTCACTTTTATCTTCCGAAGAAGATGAGGGCATATTATTTGATGAAAAGGTCGATCTGTTATTGCATTTCGGCGTTTTTTAGTGTATAATCACCATTAATTACACTGTCAGCACATATTTTCGGATAATTTTTGGGAGTTTTGTATGAATTATTCGCTTACGAAGAAGAAAGCAAAAGAGCTGATCGAGAATAAACTTCTGCATTATTTCGGCATTTCGCCGAAGAACGCGACCTACGAGCATTTCTACCGCGCCGTGTCGATGATCATACGCGATATGATGGCGAGCGGCAGGGCGGATTTTACCGCGAAGGCGGAAAAGAACGGCGCCAAGCGCGTTTACTACGTTTCGATGGAGTTCCTGCTGGGCAGGAGCCTTAAAAACAACCTCAGCAACCTCGGGCTCGAGCATACGGTCGAGTCGGCTCTGCGCGATTTCGATATCGACATCGAGAGGCTCTACGACTGCGAGCCCGACGCGGGTCTGGGCAATGGCGGCCTCGGCAGGCTCGCCGGAGCCTACCTTGACTCCATGGCGACCGAGGGCTACGTCGCGAGAGGCTATTCCATACTCTACGAGTACGGCATATTCAAGCAGAAGCTCATAGACGGCTGGCAGACGGAGCTTCCCGACTCCTGGCTCCCCGGCGGCGACGTCTGGCTCGTCGACAAGGAGGAGAGCGCGGTCGAGGTCCGTTTCGACGGCTGGGTCGAGGAAAGTTGGGACGGCGACTTCCACCGCGTCGAGCAGAAGGGCTGCAACGTCATCAAGGCGGTCCCGCACGATATGTTCATCTCAGGCAAGGACGGCAAGGGCATCTCGGTGCTGCGCCTGTGGAGCGCCGAAGCTCCCGGTCTCGATATGAAGCTCTTCAACGAGGGCGACTATCTCAAGGCGAGCGAGCAGAACGCCATGGCTGAGGTCATAAGCAAGATACTCTATCCTTCGGACAATCACGCCGAGGGCAAGAGCCTGCGCCTCAAACAGCAGTATTTCCTGTCCTCCGCTTCGGCGCAGGATATGATCCGCCATCATCTGCACCTTTACGGCACGCTCGACAATCTGCCCGAGAAGATAGCTATACAGATCAACGACACGCACCCGACTCTCATCATCCCCGAGATGATGAGGATACTCATGGACGAGTGCGGCTACTCCTGGGACGACGCGTGGAACCTCGTGACCAACACGGTCTCCTACACCAACCACACAGTCATGAAGGAAGCCCTCGAGTGCTGGACAGAGGAGCTCGTCAGCCAGCGTCTGCCGAGGATATACCAGATAATCCGCGAGATAGACAACCGCTGGCGTTCGTTCGTCTGGAACGCGACGGGCGACTCCGGCTGCGTCGAGCGCACCGCCGTGATAAGCGGGCGCGACGGCAACGCCGGCAGCGAGGGCAGGGGAGTCATCCGTATGGCGAACCTCTGCTGCGCCGCCTGCCACAGCGTCAACGGCGTTTCCAAGCTGCACAGCGGTCTTCTCAAGACGGAGGTGTTCAGCGATTTCTACCGCCTGACGCCGGATAAATTCAAGAACGTCACCAACGGCATAACCTACCGCCGCTGGCTCTGCCAGGCGGACCCGGAGCTTTCTTCGCTCGTAAAGTCGCTTATCGGCGACGGTTTCGAGCGCGACGCGTCCGAGCTGGTCAGACTCAAGGAGTTCGCGGGCGACGCCGCCGTGCTCGAGCAGGTGGGCGCCGTGAAGCGCGCTTCAAAGGAGCGCCTCGCCGCCTATATCAAGAGCGAGAGCGGCGTCATCCTCGATCCGGATTCCATCTTCGACGTCCAGGTCAAGCGCCTGCACGAATACAAGCGTCAGCAGATGAACGCCATGAACATCCTGCAGCGCTATCTCGAAATAAAGGCGGATCCGAACGGCGACTGGATCCCGCATACCTACATTTTCGGCGCAAAGGCGGCTCCCGGCTACTTCGTCGCCAAGAAGATAATCGAGTTCATCGTTTCGCTTCAGAATCTCGTCAACAACGACCCCGTCGTTTCAAAATATATGAAGGTCTGCTTCATCGAGAACTACAACGTCAGCGCCGCGGAGCTGATAATGCCCGCCGCCGACATCTCGGAGCAGATATCTCTCGCCGGCACCGAGGCGTCCGGCACGGGCTGCATGAAGCTCATGCTCGACGGCGCCGTGACTCTGGGCACGCTCGACGGCGCGAACATCGAGATAAAGGACGCCGTAGGCGACGACAATATCGTCATCTTCGGCATGACCGCGGACGAAGCAAAGGCGCTCAAGGCGTCGGGCTACAAGCCGAAGAACTACGTCATGAACAACGACGCGCTCAGGATGACGATAGACTACGTCGACAAGAACGGCGTCGCCGGCAAGCCCTTCGGCGAGATAAGCGGCACGATAGTCTATCACGACCCGTACATGATACTCGCGGACTACGCCGATTACGACGCCGCGAGGCGCAGGATGGAAAAGATGTATCTCGACCGTCCCGTGTGGGAGCGTATGTCGCTGATGAACACCGCGTCGGCGGGCATATTCTCGTCCGACCGCGCCGTTTCCGAGTACGCCTCCCTCATCTGGAACACCAAGAGCGGCTTTGACCCCGCGCCCAAGGCTCCCGGAAGGAAGAAGTCGTAAAACTCCCGTCGGGCAGTTGCATTCAAGTCTTTAAGATCGCCGCCCCTCCGGGGGCTCCCGTGTATCAGCGGAGGATCATATGTGTGGTTTTGTAGGTTTCATCAACAATACGGACGACCGCGCCGCCAACCTTGACACGATAAAGGCAATGGCGGACCGCATCGCCCATCGCGGTCCGGATATGGACGATTACTACGTCGACGGCAGCGTTTCCCTCGGGTTCCGCCGTCTTTCGATAATCGACCTCGAGGGCGGCAGTCAGCCCATCTATAACGAGGACGGCACGAAGGTGCTCGTCTTCAACGGCGAGATATACAATTTCGCCGAGCTTCGCGAGGAGCTTATCGAGAAGGGCCATATCTTCAAGACGAAGACGGATTCGGAAGTCATACTGCACGGCTACGAGGAGTACGGTCCTGACTTTGCGAAGAGGCTGCGCGGCATGTTCGCGTTCTGCATCTGGGACACGAAGGAGAAAAAGCTGTTCGCCGCGAGGGACATCTTCGGCATCAAGCCGCTGTTCTACTACGACGACGGCGAGAGCCTGCTTTTCGCGTCGGAGATCAAGGCGTTCCTTGCCAATCCGTATTTCAAAAAGGAACTCAACCGCGACCGCATACCGGAATATCTCTGCTTCGAGTATATACCGAGCGAGCAGACTCTTTTCAAGAACGTCTACAAGCTCGACCCCGGCTCCTGCCTTGAATGGCAGGCGGGCAGCATGAAGAAGTACCGCTATTTCGACCTTAAATATCATATAAACGACGAGCGCACGCTCGGGCAGTGGGAGGAGATAATCGAGGAGACCTTCAAGGGCTCCACCGCCGCCCACTCGATAGCGGACGTCGAGGTCGGCTGCTTCCTCTCGAGCGGCGTGGACTCGAGCTACGTCGTGAGGGAGATGTCGCGCCACAACAAGGTCAAGACCTTCTCCGTCGGCTTCGAGGAGGAAAAATACAGCGAGCTGAAATACGCGGAGGAATTCGCGAAGACCGTCGGAGTCGATTTCTTCACCAAAAAGATTTCGGCGGACGAGTATTTCGACGTCATCCCGAAGGTCCAGTATTATATGGACGAGCCGCTGCCCAATCCCTCAGCCATCGCGCTTTATTTCCTCGCGCGCCTTGCGTCGGAGCAGGTAAAGGTCGTGCTTTCGGGCGAGGGCGCGGACGAGCTTTTCGGCGGCTACTACTATTATCAGGACCCGCTCGAGCTCGAAAAATATCAGAAGCTCCCACTGGCTCTTCGCCGCGCGGCTGCCGCGGTCGCGAAAAAGATGCCCGTCGGCATGCACGGCAGGCGCTTCCTTATCCGCGGAGCGCAGACGATAGACAAATACTACATCCGCAACAACTACAATTTCACCGCGGGCGAGCGTCCGGGCATACTCAGCCCCGATATCCCCGCCGCCGATCCGTCGACGTTCACAAAGCCGTATTTCGACCGCTGCGCGGGGCTTGACGACGTAACGCGCATGCAGTACGTCGATATAAACACCTGGCTCGTGCAGGACATCCTCGTCAAGGCGGACAGGATGAGCATGGCGCACTCGCTCGAGCTGCGCGTGCCGTTCCTTGACCGCGAGATGCTCGACGTCGCCGTTTCGATACCGACGAGGTACAGGGTCACGAAGGAGCTGACCAAGGTCGCCCTGCGCGGCGCCGCGGGCAGGGAACTGCCGGAAAAGACCGCGAAGATGAAGAAGATGGGCTTCCCCGTGCCGCTCAACGACTGGCTGCGTCAGGACAAGTATTATTCGATGGTAAAGGAGAAGTTCGAGGGCGAGGTCGCCGCGATGTTCTTCAATAAGGAAGCAATCATGCGCCTGCTCGACGATCACCGCGCGGGCGCCGCCCACAATATGAAGCGTATCTGGACGGTCTACTGCTTCATCCTCTGGTACGAGGATTACTTCGTCAACAACTGAACCGGCGCTTAAATAATAAAGAGAAAGGGAATCCGGGATCATGTCAGGGAGTTCCGCATCATCCAAGCGTAAAGTTTTCCTCAGACGTCTGCGCGGTATGAGCTTTGACCGCATGAACAAGTGCATAAACGACGTTCACAGAGAGTTCGGCGTTTCACGCGCCGTGACCTTTGCCGATATGGTCTGGTGCGCTCTTCATTACAAGGTCGGCTATCTTGATTACAGAACTTTCGGTTTCGCCGTGATACACGGCGCGGCGCGAAAGACCTATATGACCATGGGCGACAATATCGAGCTCGTCCACAAGGTCAACGACCCGGAGTGCTACGTCCTGTTCGACGACAAGGTCAGCTTCAACAAGCTGTTTGCCGATTATATCGGCAGGGAATGGATCGACCTCAACGAATGCGACGAGGGGCGTTTTGCCGCTTTCTGCGAAGGCAGGAGCGACTTTTTCGCGAAAAACGCCGGCATTTTCGGCGGCAAGGGCGTGGAAAAGATCGACCTCACCGGCGGCAGGGATCTCAACGAGCTGTATTCGTATCTGAAAGAGAACGGGATGACGCTTTGCGAACAGCGCATAATCCAGCATCACGAAATGTCAAGGCTCTGCCCGATAAGCGTCAACACGATCCGCATGGCGACTCTCATCGGCGCCGACGGCGAACCGCATCTGCTTTACTCCCTGCTTCGCATGAGCGGCGGCGGCAACAACGTCGACAATATCTCGTCGGGAGGGATGTACGTCCCCGTCGGGGATGACGGCGTCGTGACGAAACCCGCGTTCCGTCAGAATTACGGCGAGTTTTTCGAGGTCCACCCCATCAGCGGCGAGAGCATAGTCGGCTTTACCGTGCCGTATTTCGAAGAGGCGAAGGCTCTCGTGAAAAAGGCTGCGCTCGTCGAGCCTCGCATGCGCTACGTCGGCTGGGACGTCGCGATAACCGAGGACGGGCCGATCCTCGTGGAGGGCAACAATTTCCCGTCCTACGATATGGTCCAGACCTACGGGCAGCAGGAAGGCAGGACGGGCATACTCCCGCTCGTCAGGGAGATACTCTCAGAGAGCTGAAAGGCGGGTAGCGCGCACTTTTTCGCGTCTGCGGCATGCCGTCGGAGATATCCGGGGACGTTACTATTCCTTTTTATTCCTTTTTATTAAGAAAAAGCGAAAATTCATCCCGTATATTGCATTTTTGCCGGTTTGGACTTATAATGGGGAACGTAAACTTATCCGGAGGATAAATTTTATGAAGAAGACTGTTTTCTGTATGATCGCCGTCGCTCTCGTCGTGGCCCTCTCGTTCACGGCTTGCCGCACGGGCGTTGAAAAGGAGACGGAGCCCGGCGTCACCGCCAACAACGCGTCCACCGCTTCCGGCGACGTTTCCGGTACATCGGAGCCCTCGGGCGACGCTACGTCCGAGCCCATTACGCTCACCACGTCTCCCTACGTCAACGTCACCGACGCGTCCGGCAACGTCCTTACCACGGTCGTGACCGACGCCGACGGTTCTACAAAGACATATTACGTCCAGGTCGAGCGCGAGGCCGCTTCTCAGGCCGCGCAGTCGGGCAGCGAGGTCGAGACCATGACTCAGGAAGCCACGGTCGGCTCCGTTGACGCGGACCAGGCGAAGACGATAGTCACCAACTTCATCAACACGATGAACAGCAAGCACTTCAAGATCGTCGGCACGATGGATACCGAGGGCGAGAGCATGCCGCTCGACCTTGTCATGTACGACAGCAACGTCCGCATGACCACGACCCTTGAAGGCGTCACGATAGCCGTCTGCGTCGTCGACGGCAAGACCTATCTCGTTTCCGACGCGAACCAGCAGTACGTCGAGCTCACCGATTCCGTTAAGTCCATGCTCGGGATCGACAACAACGAGTTCAGCGTGGATTTCGGCGTCGATATCTCGACCGACAACATCACGACCAACACCGAGGCTGTCGACGGCGTCATCTACAACGTCTACACCTGCGCCAGCCGCGACAACGCCAACGACCTTACAAAGTTCTACGTCGACAACGGCAAGATCGTCAAGCTCGCCCAGTACGAGAACAACGCGCTCGTTTCCGTCCTCAACATCACCACGATGGACGGCGGCATCACCTCCGAGGACGCTTCGATCCCCGCGGGTTACAAGCAGGTCTCCGTGACCTCCTTCGTGACCTCCCTCATGAGCGCTCTTACCTGATTGAAGTACGCTCTTGTCACAGGCGCGGCGGGCGGCATAGGCTCTGCCTGCGCGCGCTCCCTGGCGGGGGACGGGTTCGGCATCGTGCCCGTGTTCCATAACAGAAAAGCTCCGGATGTTTATCCGGGGCTTTGCGCTTTGACCGACGTTTATCCCGTCGCCGCCGACGTCGCGTCCTCTGCCGACGTGAACGCCGCCGTCGGTAAGGCGCTGGAGGCGGTCGGGCATATCGACGCGGCAGTATGCTGCGCGGGCGCCGCGTATTCCGGGCTGCTGCAGGAGATGACCGACGGGGACTGGGAGCGTGTGACGGGCGTCGACCTGACCGGCGTGTTCAATACCGTCAGGGCTGTGATCCCCTCGATGGTCGCGCGCAAAAGCGGCCGCATCGTCATTATCTCCTCTATCTGGGGGCGAGCGGGCGCGTCGTGCGAGGCGGCGTATTCCGCGGCAAAATCCGGTCTCGTCGGTCTTGCGCGTTCGCTCGCGAAGGAACTCGCGCCGTCCGGCGTCACGGTGAACTGCGTTTCGCCGGGCGTCGTGGATACCGCCATGATGGACGTTTACTCGGCGGAGGAGAAGGCCGCGCTCGCCGAAGAGATACCGCTCGGGCGCTTCGCTTCGCCGGACGAGATAGCGCCGCTCGTATCCTTCCTCTGCTCCGACGTCGCGTCCTATATAACGGGGCAGGACGTCGCGGTCGACGGCGGGATGACGTGCTGAACGGCTGTACGCCGTCGGCAGTGAAGAGTGAACGTGAATGAAGAACGGTTCGGGGTGGACTCCGCCCGCAGCCGTTGCTTATATCAAAAAAGGACCGCCGGAAGGCGGTCCTTTTTGCTGTCGGGTTCACATATTGATTACGCCCTGGAGGGTGAACATGATCGTTATGAACGAATCCTCCTCGAGGCCGCCCTCCGCCTGACCGGCGTACATGAAGCCCGCCGGAGGGGCGACGTAGGACGAACCGTCGGCGGTGAAGTCCCGGATATATACCGTCGCGTTGTCGCCGCTGTCGGACGAAGCGATCGAGAACGGCCTGAAATCGGACGAGCTGTAGCCGAACGTCATGACCGCGTTGTCGTCCTTGGGCAGCGTCACGTTGATGATCGGATCGCCGCCGGGGGAGGTCGTGTTCTCCCATTCGTACTCGTAAAGAGAAGTCAGCTTGGGTATCTCGATGTCAAGGTTGCTCTCCTTGAGCATTGAGTTGATATCAAGCAGCGAGTCGTTTTCGGCGGTGAGACCGAGCGCGTCCTGCTGGTCCTTGGTGAGTATCCCGTAGGTCGACGTTTCATAGTCGATGAGGATAAAATCGCCGTTGGCTTTTGAGATGAAGCCCAGCGTACGGCCGTTGAAAGGCGCCTTGATGAAATACGAGCCGTTGTGCTTCGCCATTTCCACCGTGCCCAGGTCGCCGCCGTTTATGACGAAACGGAACGAGGTATAGTCGGTCAGCGCGTTTTCGGGTTCGAGCTTCGCGCCGGCCCTGAGTATCAGACGGGCGTCCTCCGCGTTTATCGCGTTATCGCTGGTGACGTCCGCGAAGATAGCCCTGTCCTCGCCGAGAACGTCAAGCTTCGCCGCGGTGCGCAGCAGTATCCTCGCGTCGGCGGCGTCGACCTTGCCGTTAAGGTCGACGTCGCCCATCATGCCGCCTGCGGCAGCCGCGATGGGCGCGGCGCACAGAGCCAGTACGGCGGCGCAGAGGAGGGGTATCAGCCTGTGTTTTTTCATCATCGCGCTCACAGGATGCGGTTGATCGCGGCGGCGAGGATGTTGAGGATCTTGAAGAGGATGTTGAGAAGATAATACTTGCTGTCGGGTATGCAGTTGTTCACGAGGATGGCGATGTCGTTCTTGACGTACTTGCCGGGGATCCTGTACCTGTAGCCGCAGATGACTGCGTCGGCGGGCATGCCCTCAACGTCGCAGTAATCGTCGCCGGGGCTGTACAGACAGCCGGTCGAGCCGCTGTAGTAGATGGGATATCTCGCGTCCTTGTCGTTGTTGATTATCCAGCCTTCATCCGTGTAGACCTTCATCGTCATGGAGTCGGCGAGAGAGTCGGCGAGAGAGTCCGAGGTCGACCTGTCCTTTTCCTCGAGGCAGTTGCGGTAGCCCTTCTTGACCACTACGCTGAACCAGTAATCGTCGCCCCAGTAAGCCTTTTTGTTCCTGAGGTCGTTGACGTCGCCGTCGTGGTAGGAGTAGATCTCGAAGCCTTCCTTGCTGGCGAATAGGGCGGGGGTATCCTGACCGTCGATCGTGCCGATGGGGTAGTTCGCGTTGGTTATCGCGAAGGCCTTGACCGTCGCGTTGTCGATCTCGAAGGCGTAGTCGGCGTCGATCGCGATGGCGTAAAGACCGGACGCGGCCCTCTCGAGCTCGTGCTCGCCCTCGTCGTACGTGATGTAGACCATGGAGCCGTCGATGGCGCTATGGAAGCCCAGATCGAACTCAAAGGTGAGACCGGCGGTTATCGCGGAGAGATCGGGGAACCTTGTCGCGTCATATCTGACCGTGACGGCGTAGGTGTCGTCGCCGGAAACGTAGGCGGACGAGGCGGTGTCGTAGTAAGCGACGTCGACCGCGATGCCCTTTTCCTCGATGCTGGCCTTGAACGAATCGTTAAGATCACCGCCGATATTGAAGGCGACGGCGTTCGTCCCCGCGGCGGAAGCCATGACGGTGAAGAGCGAGAACGCCATGATGACGGCGAGGATCACTGAAAGAGTTTTCTTCATTTGATATTTCCTCCTTAGACGGATCGCGCGGCAAAATGTGCCGCGTATTTTCAGCAAACACATTATACAAATATATTACCTGAAAAGTCAATATATACGAAACAAATTTACATTTACGCAACTCCGTCACAAACAAAAGACGCCTGCCGACACACGAATGCAAAATAAACTGTTTACAAAACACAAAACGCGTGTTATAATACATTTAAATGAGTTATTGTATACGCGGGCGGATGTCTGTCCGCGAAAAACGAAAGGGTGCTTGCAATGGCAGAGAACGACAATACCCGCGCTGACTTCAACGAGATAGCCGAGCAGACTGCTGCGTTTGCCGAGGATGCTGCTGAGGTCGCCGAAGACGCCGCCGAAGAGGTCGCCGAGGTCGCGGAGGTCGCCGCTGAGACGGCTGTCCCCGAGGTCGCCGCAAAACCGACCCGCAGGCAGAAGAAGAAAGCGAAGAAGCAGGCGAAAAAGGACAAGAAGGCCGCCAAAAAGACGGCTAAAAAGGAACGCAAGGTCCGCTATAAAGAAGAAAAGATCGCCGCAAAGCAGCGCAAGAAGGCGATCAAGATCGCCAAGAAGAACGGTACCTACCGCAAAGAGGACTTTGAGGAGCCCGACGGCAGGATCAAGGTCGGCATCATAGGCTGCGGCGCCATCGCGAGCGATTACCATTTCGCCGCGTTCGCCGCGGAAAAGCTGCGCGCTGACGTCGTTGGTCTCTGCGACACAAAGGCGGAGAGGGCTGTCGCCGCGAAGAAGAAATACTTCCCCGACGCCACGGTCTATACCGACTATCATCAGCTTTTCGAGGATGAGAGCATCACGCTTATAGACATCTGCACGCCCAACTATCAGCACGCGGATATGGCTGTCGACGCTCTTCTTTCCGGAAGAAACGTCATATGCGAGGCTCCCGACGCCGTCAACTCCGAAGAGGCGGAGAGGATGTACGCAGCCGCGCGTTCCTCCGGCATGCGCCTTACCGTCATCCGCAACGACCGTTTCAACGAGAACGCCGAATACCTGCGCGATCTCATCGCGAAGGGCGAGCTCGGCGATATCTACGACGTCAAGTGCTCATGGGTCAACCGCCGCGGCATCCCCGGCAGGGGCGGCTGGTTCACCACGAAGGAGCTTTCCGGCGGCGGCGCTCTCATAGATCAGGGCGCGCATATACTCGACCTCGCCATGTGGATGATGGGAGATCCCAAGCCCGTTTCCGTCAGCGCGATGACCTACAACTGCTTCGCGGCGACCAAGGTCCCGAACACGTCCAGGAAGGGCGCGCGCCGCGGCGATCCCGATCCCAACGGCATAGATGACGTTGAGGATATGGCGGTCGGCGCCGTCACGTTCGAGAACGGCGCGGTCCTGCAGTTCGAGTTCAGCTGGGCCTCCAATATCTACCGCGAGCGCCGCAGCATCGACCTGCGCGGCACAAGGGCGGGCGCGAAGTGGCTCCCCGCGCGCGACGATATCTTCTATGAGACGAAGAAGGGCAAACAGAAGACCCGCTCCGTCCAGAAGCAGACGTTCCGCAACGGTCACGCCGCGCACATCCACAACGTTCTCGACGTCCTCCTCGGCGAGGAGGAGGTCCTGCCCGTTTACGATATCGACGAGGGCAGCCGCCTTATGAATCTTGTCGACGCGATTTACCGTTCCGCCGACAGGGACGGCGCCGAAGTTTCGGTAGTCTGATAACAGTATAAAACACACAGGTCAATACATTCGGGAGCCGAACGTCGCCCGTGGCGTCCGGTTCCCGTGCGCTTTAAAGCCGCCGGCGCAGCGTCCCGGCGGTCAAAGACGATTAGAGGTGGATCCTTTTGCCCGACATCGAGAATTTCGATAATAAAGAAAAGACCCAGGGAGCTATGTCCCTGAAGGAAGAATACGAGGAAAGGCAGCGCAGGAAACGCCGCCGCAAAAGAGCCGTTATCATCACGGTCTCGGCAGTCGTTCTCGTCATAGCTGCGCTGGTGATCATGTCCGTCCTGCTCGAAAAAAACACGCCGGAAGCGATCGAGGTCACTACCACGGAGCCCAGCACGCAGGATATCGATCTTCTGCGCTATTCGCAGGACCTCAAGGTCGCCGCCGGCAAGCTCGAGGAGCTGATCTTTAACGGGACGGGGTCCGGGAACGACCTTTCCCACGAGGCGAAAATAACGGAGTCCCTTAAGGCGGTCGAGGGCTGGAACGGCAGCTACACCGTGTTCCTTTCCGTCGCCGATACCGACGTCAGAGCGGCAGTTTTCCACAAGTCGGCGCCCACGCTGCGCGAGGCGTTCGACGCGGTCTTCGCCGACGCTTCGGACTACGTCACCGAAAAGCGTCTCGATCCGCGCTACGTCAGAGTCGACTGCGTCAACGGACTCAAGAAGATACAGACCTCCGACTTCGCCGCGGAGGTCGAGGCGGGCGCCGACTGGTACGCCCAGTGCTTCCGCTACGGCGTCGCCTTTGACGACGGCTTCGGCGTAGCTCTTACCGAGACGGAGATCAACGCAAACGAGATAATCGACTACGCCAACGACAGGCAGCTTCGTCCCGCCTACCTCAACCGCTATCTCGGCACCTACGGCATCGAGCAGTTCGAGACTCTTCCCGATGAGATAACGCTGTTCACCTGCGCCGGCTTCATCTGCGAGCCCTCCGGATGCTATGAGCTGTCGTCCGACGTCGAGGACGGCGATTACGGCACGAGGGTATCGGCGGACCCCGACGCGGAGGAATGCCTCGCCTGCTGCAAGACCGCTTTCGAGGCTCTCGCCGACGGCATGAGCGACGACGGCACGTTCTCCTACGGCGTCTATCCCGTCATCGATACGGCGATAAATTCCTACGATATGATGCGTCACGCCGAGGCTCTCGACGCGATGATAAGATACTGCTCGTCCGTCGACGGCACCGCGCTTTACACCGATAAGATAAAGGCCGCGGCTCAGAAGCTCGCGTCCGCGGTCGTCGCGAAGGACGCGACCGCCTCTTACGTCGCGGACAGGGAGAGCGGCGAGATAAACATCGGCGCCTGCGCAATGGCGATCACGGCCTTCGTCGATTACGGCAAGTTCACGGGCGATACGCAGTTCGACGCCGCCGCGTCGCTGCTCGGCGCGGGGCTCTTGGCTCTGCGCGGCAGCGACGGTCTCTGCACGCAGCGTCTTTATTACGGCTCCGCCGGCGGCGACGATTTTACCGCGATTCCCGGCGACAGGAACGTTTCCCTCGACCCGGCGGTCGTGACCGCGTTCTGCAAGCTGCGCGAGCTCACCGGGGACGACGTCTGGCTTGAGGCGGCGGAGCTTGCCGCCGACGCGCTGTATACCGGCGAATACTGGCAGTATTACGACGCCGCTCTTGCCCGCGCGATGAACGAGCTTACGAAGTATTCCCTCAAGGAAAAGTATTATACCCTCGCTCTGCGCAACGTCGGCGAGAATCTCACGACGATATCGGGCAGGCGTCAGTCGCAGGTCAGCTTCCTTTCGCTCGTCGCGGATACCTTCGAGGTCCTGCGCCGCGCGGACGACAACAACATACATTCCGAGTACATAGACGCTTTCGACAGGGAAGGTTTCTTCACGGCGATAAGGACGCGCGCGCACAGGTCGCTCGACGGCTACGGCTATCCGGAGATATCGATGTATTTCAGGACGCCCTCGCTCGTCACGGGCAACTATTTCGTCCGCAACGACATGTTCCGCGTCCGTATAGACGATACGGCGCATTTCATCGATTCGCTTCTGATGTACTCCGCAGTCTATACCGACCTTGACGCCGAGATAATCTCCAATCAGGCCGCCGCGGAGGAGGGAACGACCGCCGAACAGTCCGAAGAGGGGACGACGGAAGCCGAAACCGCCGAAGATCGCGATTAAATGAAAGATAAAGACCCGTTTATTGCGCGTTTTGCCGCAAAAAACGGGTTTTTATATTGACAGGACGCTATTTTTGTGCTATTATGAATTACCTACTAAAAAGGTAGGTTTATAGAGAGGAGGTCATGAGGACGGTGGACAGGATGATATATCTGGACAACGCCGCGACGACGAGGGTCAAGCCCGAGGTGCTCGAGGCGATGCGTCCTTATTTTGAAGAACAGTACGGCAATCCGGCGGGCGCCTACACCTTCGCCGGCAGGATAAACGCCGAGGTCGAAAACGCGAGGAAGACCGTCGCCGGTCTTATCGGCGCGAAGCCCGGCGAGATATACTTTACCGCGGGCGGCAGCGAGTCCGACAACTGGGCGATCAAGGGGATCGCGTACGCGCTTGAGAAAAAAGGCAGGCATATAATAACCAGCAAAATAGAGCATCACGCGGTGCTGAAGACCTGCGAATACCTTGAAAAACACGGCTGGGAGGTCACGTATCTCGACGTGGACCGCAACGGTTTCGTCGATCCCGCGGCGCTCGAAAACGCCATCCGTCCCGACACGGTCCTCGTGTCGGTCATGTTCGCGAACAACGAGATAGGCACACTCCAGCCGGTCGCAGAGCTCGGCAGGGTCGCTCACGCGCGCGGCGTGCTGTTCCATACCGACGCCGTACAGGCCTACGGTCACGTCGCTATCGACGTGGACGAAATGAACGTCGACCTTCTCAGCGTCAGCGGCCACAAGATCAACGCGCCCAAGGGCGTGGGCTTCCTCTATGTGAGGTCCGGAGTCAGGATAGACCCGCTTATCCACGGCGGCGCGCAGGAAAAGGGCAAACGCGCCGGAACGACGAACGTGCCGGGCATCATCGGTCTCGCGAAGGCAAGCGAGCTCGCCCGCGATACGCTCGATGAACGCGCCGCGTACGAAAAGGAGCTGCGCGACCATCTGATAGCGAGGATAGAGAGCGAGATACCCTACGCCGTACTCAACGGCGACCGCGAAAAGCGTCTGCCCAACAACGTCAATTTCTCTTTCCGGTTCATAGAGGGGGAGTCGCTGCTCATCCTGCTCGATCAGGCTGGCGTCTGCGGCTCGAGCGGGTCCGCGTGTACTTCCGGCTCTCTCGACCCGTCGCACGTCCTGCTCGCCATCGGTCTCCCGCACGAGATCGCGCACGGCTCGCTGCGGCTCACGCTGTCGGAGGAGAATACGCTTGAGGAGACGGACTACGCGGTCGATTCGCTCAAGAGGATAGTCGAAAGGCTGCGCGGCATGTCGCCGCTGTATGAGGATTTTATAAAGAAACAGGGGGCGAAGTCATGAGTCAGGTGACAGAGTATTCCGAAAAGGTAATGGATCATTTCATGAATCCGCGCAACGTCGGCGAGATAGAGGACGCCGACGGCGTCGGGACCGTCGGCAACGCGGTCTGCGGCGACATCATGCGCATGTATCTCGATATAGACGAAAACGGCGTGATCACGGACGCCAAATTCAAGACCTTCGGCTGCGGCGCCGCAGTCGCGACGAGCAGCATGGCTACCGAGCTCGTCCGCGGCAAGACCGTGCAGGAGGCTCTGCAGGTGACGAACAAAGCAGTCGCCGAGGCGCTCGACGGTCTTCCCAAGGTCAAGATACACTGCTCGCTGCTCGCGGAACAGGCGATACACGCCGCTCTGTGGGACTACGCGCAGAAGAACGGTATCGTGATCGAGGGGCTCAAACCTCCCGTGAACGATATAGAGGAGACGGAGGAGTACTATAATATGTGACAGGCTCTTTGCGCGGTGAAGAGTGAACGGTTGAGGGCGGGCCGCGCCCGACTGTAGAGTATTCATCAAAAAAACTCGGGGTTTCGTTTCCGAAACCCCGTCGTTTTTTATTCGCCCGTCTGTTCGCCGGCGTTTTCCGCGCTGTGCGTCGCGGCGTTCGAGGCTCTCGATCTCGCGAGCTCGAGCTCGAGGTACATCTTCTCTCTGGTCTTCTTGTCGATGTTGTAGAACAGCATCGGTATTATTCCCAGAACGTCGAAGATCAGGTGCGGTCCGCAGGCGGTGAGGAACATTCTCCACTTCGTCGACTGCGTCTGCTCGACGTTGATGCCCGCCTGGAAGCCCGCCCATTTCTCGAGCAGGTAAGCGTTTACGATTTTGAGCAGTATGTCCTTGACCTTGTTGAAGTAGCCCTTGATCAGCGATATCGTCGCCTCGACGCGGTAGCCGTTCTTCCACTCGCAGTAGTCGAGGACCTCGTACTCGATCTCCTTGCCGATGATCTGCTTCGTTCCGTAGAACAGCATCTCTACGATATTGCCGACGCCGAAGGCTATCGTCATGGGCACGACCTTGTCGTAAAGACCGTGTCTTTCGCCGCCGATGCAGCCCACGATGAAGAACAGCGCCTCGGAGAACACTATCGAGCTCGACTCCATTATGGACAGAGCCTTTGTCGAGAAGCGCCTGCGCAGCTTCGTCGCCAGCGGGTAGGAGAGGTAGGATACGGGCATGCCGGGGATGCCGGCGACCGTCGTCATCATGTTGAAATGCAGGACTTCGTCGTAATAGAGCGTTTCGTTCGTGCCTATGTCGATGCCGCCGACAAGCTCCGACAGCGTGCAGATGAGCAGCGGCTTGTTCCTGAAGACCGACAGGAAGCCCTTTACCGGATTCGGGCGCTTTTTCGACTGCGGCACGCGCTCGCGGCTGACCAGCGCCCACATGATCGCGGGCACGGTCGCGATGACCCACCACAGCGTTTTCTGCACCACGAAGGTGTTGAGCAGGTCGACCTTGATTATGCCCTTGTTAAGCAAATCGAGAGTCAGCCCCATTATGTAGCCGGGCACCTTGGTAAAGAACGACGAAACGAGCCTTGCAGAAACGAGCAGCTCCGTCCTTTCGTTCGGGTTCGGGGTAAAGACGTTGTCAATATATCCGCCTCCGCCGAAGAACGCGCCGACGGTCTCGCTCGCGTAGGCGATCACCATGTAGAAGATGAGCTTCTGCGTCGCGTCGAGCCCCGCTGTCCTCGAGATCGCGGGCATGAAGCAGGTCAGCAGACCTAAGATCACGCTCGGGATGATCGAAAGATACAGGAAGGGCTTGAACTTGCCCCACCGCGTACGCATATTGTCGATGATTATCGCGGAGAGGGGGTCGTTGACTATATCGTAGATGCCGAGCGTCGCGGAGGCTTTGGCGTAGGCGGTCGGCGACAGACCGAAGATCTTGTAAAGAAAGAATTCGGAATTCGTGTCGTATCTGCCGAGGTTCATGTCTCCGACGGCGGATTTGACGATGTAGACGACGCGCTCTCTCGGCGAGCAGAAGCGGCGGTTCATGTACGCGCTGTGCAGGCTTCCGCCTTCGCCCTCGTAAACGGTTTCTTCCGTTATTGTCGTGTTTTCGTTTTTTTCGGTCTCGCTCATCCTTCGCCGCCTCCTTCCGTTTTTTCTTCGACAGGTTTTTCGGGGACGTCCTCTTTTTTGCCCTCTATCTTTTCCTCTCTCTCCCTCTGCTGTTCCTCGAGCACGGCGTACTGCCTGCGCCGTATCTCTTCGGGCGGTGTGCCGCTGTCGCGCAGCGCGACGTATTCCTCGTACGGTATGCCGCCCACGGTGCACTGCCTGTATTTGACGTTTATGCCCCGGCGGTAGACCGCGATATCGACGGCGAGGCCTACAGCGTAGAGAAGTATGTAGACAAAACTCCCGTAGGCGACGGAGCCGCTTATGAAGGAGTTGCCGGGGATGGCGGCGAACACCGCCGCCGCGCCTGTCGAGAACACGAGAAGCAGGATATCCGCCGTCAACATCCGCCTTTTGCCGTGAGGCGAGCAGGCCTGCATGATGAGCAGGATGCGGATAAGAAACAGTAAGACGGACGCCGCGAGCAGAACGGCGCTGACGGCGAGCATCAGCGCGGCGGGCTTCGCCGCGCTGTCGGACAGCAGCCCGAGGAACGCCCCGGCGTCAAAGCCGGAAGAGAATATCTTGTAAAGCTCTATCGCGCCGATATTGCCGGCAAACTCCGGCAAAGGAGCTTTCAGCTCCGCCGCTACGAGAGGCAGAAGCAGAGCGAACAGCGGCAGGGAGAAAACGACTATCCTCAGTATCGCGAGCTTCGACCCTGCGAAGGACGCCTTCATCCGGTCTATCTTCCCAGAATGGAAGTAGTACTGCACCTCCGCCTCGTCCGCCTGCTGCATCAGGCGCTCCTGAAGGTCGAAAAGCACAAGGTCCGTCCCGCACTGCGGGCAGGTCTGCTTCCAGTCCTTCAGCTTCAGCCTGTATCCGCATTTCGGACACACCGCCATATCATCACCGTCCCGAATCAAGATGTAATAAACGATTTCCTCTTATATAATTAATAATATTATACAGTAAAGTCCTGTAAGTGTCAATTATTTTGTGGCAAACGCGGGAAAAGAAAAAAAATCCCCCTGCTGTCGCTTCCGGACGACAGCGGAGATATTGCAAAGCGCGAATACAATATAGTATAAAAGTTTGAAAGATACAATACTTTTTCAAAAATGCTTTTCTGCTTGTATTTTGGTAGTATTTATGTTACACTATTACACGAGCACACGGCTACTCATGGAGGAAAAAAATGGCAGAACGCAATCTTGAAAATATCACCATCACGGTGTCTAAGGAAGAAAAGAAGGCCTTGAAGCAGGCAGCGCTGGATAATGACTGCTCGGTCTCTGAGCTTATCCGCCGTTGGCTGGAGGAATACAGAGCAAAGGAGGCTGAGAAGTAATGGCTGGAAACAGAAAACTTAACAGCGCCAAAACTGCACGAAAGGATGAGTTCTACACTCAGCTTTCAGACATAGAAAAGGAGCTACGTCACTACAAAAAACATTTTCAAGGAAAAACAGTTTTTTGTAATTGTGACGATCCTTTTGAAAGCAATTTTTTTAAGTATTTTGTCCTGAATTTCAATCGTTTAGGACTAAAGAAGCTTATAGCTACTTGCTATACGGGCTCTCCCATTGCAGGCAAGCAGTTGAGCATATTTGACATCCTCGACGGTAGCACCGAAGAAAACGAAAACAAGCCATATAAAGCCATCGTTACTACGGTATATGATAAGACTGGTGACGGCGGGGTAGATATGTTTGATGTTGCCGAACTCTTCAAATCTGGGGAGAATGAGTTGACGGAACTTGAGGGAGATGGTGATTTCCGCTCACCCGAATGTATGTCTTTTCTGGATGAGGCTGATATTGTGGTAACGAACCCGCCGTTTAGCCTTTTTAGGGAATATGTTGCAACACTTGTTGAGCACAAAAAGAGTTTTATCTTGATTGGCAATCAAAACGCTATTAAATACAAAGAGATATTCCCGCTTTTGCAAAACAACGAGATTTGGCTTGGTTATGGATTTCAAGGGAATGTTGCGTTCTTCGATAGTCCGTACGAAGACGTTGCTGTTTCATCACAACATAAAGAAGGGCTGATTCGCGTTTCTGGTGTGATGTGGTTTACAAATTTGGATATAAAGAAACGTCACGAAGATATGATTCTCGTTAAGCGTTATAACGCTGATGACTATGTAAAGTACGATAATTACGACGCTATTGATGTACCTAAGGCTGCTGATATTCCTTGCGACTATGCTGGGAAAATGGGGGTACCGATTACCTTTATGACACAGTTTAATCCCGACCAATTTGAGCTTATTGGTTGTTCGGATGTCGCAGATAGCATCCCTGGTGTCCAGATATTAGGTCAAGACTGGATTGACCAATACCGTGCACAGGGTGGCACAGGACATTATACAGCGAATATGAAGTCTCTTGGTGTGTCTACACCAAGACATAAGATTGCTTTCAGCCGTATAATCATCCGAAACAAGCATCCAGAAGCACCAAAGGAGGGCTGATACCATGATGGATATAAAAGAACTGAAAGTGACCGTCGGCGAGGTCTGCGAAGGCTATTTCAACGACGCAGAGGAAGGTGTTGTTGGTTATGATGACCGCCTTGATATCCGCCCGAAGTACCAGCGCGAGTTCGTCTATAAGGATAACCAGCGCGACGAAGTTATCCGCACCGTTTTGAAGGGCTTGCCCCTGAATGTCATCTACTGGTGCAAGGTAAAAAAGGATGACGGCTCCGACGGATATGAGGTGCTTGACGGACAACAGCGCACTATTTCCCTGTGTGAGTATGTGGACGGCTCGTTCTCCGTGGATGACAAGTACTTCTATAACCTGCCGAAAGACCAGAAAGAGGCGATTCTGAACTATCCCCTGTTCGTCTATGTCTGTGACGGGACGGACAGTGAAAAGCTGGACTGGTTCAGGATCATTAATATCGCAGGCGAGAAGCTGACAGACCAAGAACTGCGTAACGCAGTGTACGCGGGTTCCTGGACGTCAGACGCGAAAAGATATTTCTCGAAGACAGGATGTGCCGCCGGAACGCTGGCGGATGATTACCTGAAAGGCTCGTCCATTCGACAGGAATATTTGGAAACAGCCATTTTCTGGGCGGCGTCCGCCGAAGGCAAGACCATTGAAGCATATATGGCGGAGCACCAGAATGATCCCTCTGCCGTTCAACTTTGGAACTACTTCCGCTCGGTCATTGACTGGGTACAGGCTATCTTTCCGAAAACCCGGAAAGAAATGAAGGGTTTGCCGTGGGGCTTGTTCTATAATCAGCACGGCAAGCGGACCGACCTTGATCCGAAGAAGCTGGAACTGGAAATTCAGCGGCTTATGGGGGACGAAGACGTAACAAAAAAGAGCGGTATTTATGAGTATCTTTTAACAGGAGAAGAAAAGAAACTGTCTATCCGAGCGTTTGATCGTCGGGACGCTCTTGCTGCATACGAACGGCAAGGTCACAAGTGTGTTTACTGTGGTGAAACATACGAGTTCGAGGAAATGCACGCCGACCATATCACTCCGTGGAGCAAGGGCGGGAAGACTACGCCTGACAACTGCCAGATGCTTTGTAGGGATTGTAACTTAAAGAAAGGTGCACAATAAAACAGGAAAAAATAAGCTTATTATGAAATGCACCCCCCCAACTCAAAAACGCACCCCCCTTGCTTTCTGGGGGTGCATTTGTATCCTTATATGCGTCCTTGCCCAAAAAAAACACACACAGGATATGAAAACACTTCCGCAAGGGCGAAATCGTCCGGGACGGAAGTGTTTTTTCTTTATGCTTTATGCTGTCGCTTGTGACCGACAGCAGAGATATTGACTATTTCGCGCCGCCGGGTATAATGGGGGCGATCGAACGAAGAAAGGATGAATGAAATGGCGATCAGAAAGATACCTCTTGACTGCATACACTGCAAATACGGCGGCAAAGTCCCGATGGACGGCAACGAGTACGATTTTGAAATGGATAAGTGCGAGCTCGACCCGAGGCTCGACACGATGCTCTACGTCCGCAACGACGACTGTCCGCTGCAGCAGAAGAACTATCCCGACGACGGCAAGCCCGAACCGCGCGAGCCCGTTCCCGTAAGCGAGAGGACGCCCGAGCTTTGGGATTCGGACTTTGAAAAGGACGAGGAGGAGCTCGCGGAGGACGAGGAGTACTGCACCGTCATCGACGACGACTGAGCCCGGGCCCGTCGGACCCGAACGAACGGAGCGAAAGGAGAAAAACCGTGGACGTGAAAAAGATCAGGTACGTTGAGCCCGAGGATTATTTCCCGAAGGAGATATGGGAAAAGGTCTTCGGCGAGGCCGACGCGGCGGACGGGCCGGACGGGCCAGACGGCGCCGGTAAAAAACGCACGAAAAAGGGGAATAAAAAAGACGGTCGCGCCTGAACATCCGGCATTGTCCGGAGGCGTCCGGTACGCGATCACAGTACGGAGGCGATGAGAAATGATAACTGACGAGGTGCGCAGAGAGTACGTCCGGCTGGTCGATACCGAGCGGCTTGCGCGGGAATATACGGAATTCCACGGGGACGATCCGGAAGTGATGTTCGACGTCCTGACGCTCGCCGTCGCGCGGGACCGCGAGTCGGGCATACCCGAAAAGGAGTTCAGCAGCGAAACCTGGCGGCTGATAGCCCATACGGCGCAGCGGCAGCTCGGCATGCGGGGCGACCGTTACATAGAATGCGCGGCAAAAAAGGTCATAAGGATCTGGATAGCCGACGTTCACGAAAAGTATGAGTTTCAGTGCGAGCACTGCCGCCGTTGGTCGAACGAAAGGAATTTCGTCGCTGAATTCTACGAGGACGAGGGCTGGCTGTACGTCTGCCCGAAGTGCAAAAGCAAGTACGACGGCATGATCGGAATCAGAGGATCACGGGACTGAGGGGAGGGCAGTCCCGGGGCAAGAAGAGGCCCCAAAGATATACGGTAAGGGAGGTCACGGAAATGGGCACCTTGATAACTGTGATCGAGATAGTATTGTTCATTGTCGTCTATTGCGTTTGGCGTTCGGAAAAGAAAGCCCGGGAGGCGGCGCGCCGGCAGGAGATTATCCGGCGGTGGACGGAAGAGGCCAAACAAAAGGGACAGGAGAATGTCCCTCTCTTCGGCGATTTCATCGACGGCTTATACGGCGAAGACTTCGACGCGGATGACCGTTCGCCCGAAGACGAAGCAAAAACGGCGATAGAACAGCTTTTCTTTTTCAAGATGTTTGAAGACCGGAACAACTGAAAAAGACCGGAGCCGGCGCGCTCCGACGCCAAAAAACCCCCGTTTCCCGAGCGGAAACGGGGGTTTTGCCGATACGCGGCGTCCGGATCAGTCCTCGAATTTGTTGAGGAAGGCGCGGACCTCGGGGGACTTCGGGTTATCGAAAAGCTCCTCGGGCGTGCCCTGCTCGGCGATGACGCCGTGCTGCATATACACGACCTTGTCCGAGACCTCGCGCGCGAAGCTCATTTCGTGCGTGACTATGACCATCGTCATCTTCCCGGCGGCGAGCTGCTTTATGACCTTGAGTATCTCGCCCGTGAGAAGCGGGTCGAGCGCGCTCGTCGGCTCGTCGAAGAACAGCACGGCTGGGTGCGGCGCGAGGGCGCGGGCTATCGACACGCGCTGCTGCTGACCGCCGGAGAGCTCGCAGGGGTAGTTGCCCGCCTTGTCCTCGAGCCCGACGCTCCTCAAAAGCTCCATGGCGTTTTTCTCTATCTCCGCCTTTATCGCCTTTTTGTTCTGTTTGTAATCCGGGCGCTCCTTCGCCAGCAGCCTGACCGCGAGCTCGACGTTCTGCAGCGCGGTATACTGCGGGAACAGGTTGAACGACTGGAACACCAGCCCCGTCGAGAGCTGCTTGCGGCGAGTCTCCCTCTTGCTGTCCCTGACGGGCGAGGCGGAATCGAAGATGACGTTGCCGTCGACCTCTATGCGCCCCTCGTCCGCCGTCTCAAGCGAGGTTATGCAGCGCAGCAGAGTAGTCTTGCCGCTGCCGGACGAGCCGATTATCGAAAGCACCTGACCTTTTTCGAGGTCGAAGGAGATGCCCTTGAGCACCTCCGTTTTGCCGAAGCGCTTATGCAGTCCGTCGACTTTCAGAATGATATCGCTCATCGCCGTCACCCGTTGAAATAAGACATTTTCTTTTCGATGAAGTTGAACAGGAGCGTCAGCAGACCGCTGAACAGCAGGTAGAACACGCCGATGTAGAACAGCGGCCAGATGATCGCGCGCTGGTTGACTATGTCCTGCGCGGATTTCATCAGCTCCGTCACCGAGATGACGCGCGCGAGCGACGTGTCCTTGACGAGGGTGATTATCTCGTTGCTCATCGGCGGGACTATGCGCTTGACGACCTGGAGCAGCACGACTCTGAAGAACGTCTGGCTCTTGGTCATGCCCAGCACCTTGCACGCCTCGTACTGCCCCTGCGGGATCGAGGATATTCCGCCGCGGTATATCTCGCTGAAATACGCCGCGTAGTTGATGATGAACGCGACGAGCACGGCGGTCAGTCTGTCCCTCATCGGCATGTCGAAAAGCAGGCCCGGGCCGTAGAAGATTATCATGACCTGCAGCATAAGCGGCGTGCCGCGTATGATCCAGACGAAGGTCCGCACGACCGCCTTGACGGGCGCGATCTTGGACATCGAGCCCATGGTGATGAGCAGACCGAGCGGGAGCGACGCTGCGAGGGTTATGAAGAATATGAGCAGCGTCGTTTTGAAGCCGCTCAAAAGGGAGATATTTACGTTCGCGAAATCGTCGAATACCGACAGCGGCATCATGGAAACGGGCATTTTTTCCCTCCGAACAATCTGTTTTTCTCAGAAAAAGAATGACCGCCGGGCGGTAAGACCCGGCGGCCTCCTCAAACCGTTCAGTCTATGATGGAGGAAGTGACGTTGTACTTCTCCGCCAGAGCGGCGAGCGTGCCGTCCGCGCGGAGCTCGGCGATGGCTTCGTTCGCCATGGCGAGCGTCTTGCCGCTGTCCTTACGGAAAGCGATGGCGTACTGCTCCGTCTCCTCGGCGAGCTTGAGGTCGAGCATGGCAAGATCGCTGTAGCTCGTGTCCTCGCCGATGGAATAGCCCGCCATGACGGAGTCGATGACGGCGACGTCTGCGGTGCCGGCGGCGACTTCCTGGAGAGCGGTCTGCTGAGAAGCTACGCCCGTGTAGTTCGCGTCCTTGAGGGCTTCGCACGCCTGGACGGCGGCTTCGCCGGTGGAGCCGGACTCGGCTACGATCGAGAGAGCCGCGAGATCCTCAACGGAGGTGATCTCGGCAGCCTTGTCCGCCTTGATGACGACGGACTGGAAGTTGTTCATGTAGGCGTCGGTGAAGTCCATGTTCTCCTTGCGCTCTTCTGTAACGGTCAGACCGTTCCAGATGCAGTCGATAGCTTTGGACTTGAGCTCCGTCTCCTTGGTGTCCCAATCGATGACGATGAAGGAAGCGGTGAGACCGAGCTTCTCGCAGAGAGCCTCGGCGAATTCGGTGTCAAAGCCCGTGAGCTCTTCGCCTTCGTAGTAGTTCATCGGCTGGAAGAGCGTGATGCCTATCTTGAGCGTGCCTTCGCCGGTGATGTAATCCCAGTCGGCGGTGTCGAGATCGGCGGCTTCGGGAGCGTCCGTTTCGGCGGCGTCGGTCGCGGCGTCGGTGGCCGGAGCGGCGGTGGATTCAACGGCGTCTGTGCCCGGGTCCTTCGTGCCGCAGGAGGCAAGGGACAGGACCGCGACAAGCATTATCGCGGCGAGCAGGATGGCTGTTATCTTTCTCTTCATGGTGTGTATCTCCGTTTCGTTAGGTGATATGGGGATTTTAGCACACTACCACGGTAAAGTAAAGCCTATTTTTGCCCGCCGCGATATTCTTGTGAAATATGCGGAATTACGTTAATCCCCGGCGTTCGCTTTTATATAAAATATGAAAAATCAGAGACCGACCTCAAGCGAGGAAACCGGTATCCACTCATTCGTGCCGTGAGTCGTTGAAACAAGGCAC
>JAFRXS010000172.1 GCA_017443405.1 Clostridia bacterium
CTTTCGTTCAGTCCATCATCATCGCGTCAAGAAGCTCCGTGCAGTAAACGGCGAAGGGATTTTTCCCGTCCGTCCATACGACCTTGTCGCCTTCCGCCTTTGCCGACGCGAAGACCGCTTCATCCGCGATACGCGCAAAGCGCACCGTTCCCACCCGGCGCTTCATATTGATAACGGCGGTGCTTCCGTTTCTGAAAATCAGCTCGAGCCGTTGACCGGGCAGCGGCCTCGCCGATATTAAAAATCCGTCCATAAAGCTTTCCTCCAAGGCGCATTTTTTCATCTTGCAAGGATATTTTACACTCTCCCTGCGCGCCGCGAATCACCCGAAAGGGTCATTTTTGCGGTTTTTTTGCAAAAAAATCGACAGACGGGGGACAAAATCACACGTCTGTCGTTTTTTTTCGTCAGCGAAGCATATCGATCAGCTTGCTTCTGCGGTCAATATTCATTTTCTGAAACGCGATCTTCAGGTGATGCTTGACGGTGTTCTCCGAAATAAAGAGCACGTCGGCGATCTCCGCGTTCCGCATCCCCTTCGCCGCAAGCTCCGCCACCTCGCGCTCGCGCGCCGTCAGCTCCTCCCGAAGCTCAGGCGCTTCTTCAAGCATGGCGAAAATATGGCTTTCGTCCGCGCGCGTATAGCTGATGTCGAGAGCTTTGATCTCGCGTATCGTCACGGCGTGCTTCGACGCGATATTCGGCATGATGAACAGCACCTGAAAATACTTGCGGAAACAGGCGAGAAATGTGTAGTTTTTATCCTGACCCGCGAGCGTGAGCGACTTATCGAGGTACTCCGACGCCTTGATGAGCCTGCCGATCGCCATATATCCGAGCGCAAGCCCGCAGTACATGAAGTTTTTCGTCGAGGTGGAGATCAGCCGTTCGTCGAGCTGAAGCGCGGCTTCCACCGACGCGATCGCCTGCTTGTATTCTTTTTTCAGAAGCAGGTCCGTGATCCGGCAGGTCTTTATCATGAAGTTCGTAAACGTGAGATCCGCGAGCGAATCCGCCTCGCCCTGAGTCCACAGCGCGCTTCGCCCGGTCTCCATCATCAGCCCGAGCAGATATCCGCGCACCGTCTCGACCATATAGGTCCCGAGCGTCCTGTCGCGCAGGAAAGAGTAGCCCTGCGCCTTGTTCTCAAGGTAGTCGACCGCCTTTTGCAGTCCGACCATATCGGAGCGGTAAATGGCGTTGATCCCGAGGAGCAGCGCCGCGCCGTAGGTCGCGGTCGCGTTGCCGGACTGCTCCGACAAAAACGCCGCCTGATACGCCTGGATATCCGATTCCTCGAATCGCCCCTGCACGGAATACGCCTCGCCGCGGTATATCTCCGCCGCGCCGGCGCCGTGCCCGTTCGTCAGTCTGTTGTAGATCTTCATCGCTTCCGAGAGCTTGTCGGCGGTCTCGAGCATCGTTCCCGGCTTCGCGTAAAAGAGATACCACATCGAAGCGCAGCCGAAAAGGAAGGGCTCTTCTTTGATAAATATCTTCGACGGCTCGCTCATCAGCTCTTCCGCGGCGAGGTATTCGTTTTTCATCGCGTCAAGATCCGGGAAGAACTCAAAGGCGTTGAGAAGACGCCATTCGCCGAGGAGCTGAGGATCGTTCCTCCGCTCGAGCAGAGCGTAAACGCGGCGCATCTGCGCGCGGAATTCGTCGAATGCGCACCCGGCGTAAAGGGCGTAGCACAAACGCAGAAGGGAATATGGATACCTGATCTGTACGTCCTCCGGACACTCGGCGAGCACCCGGCGGGCGAGCTCCGTATAGCTGACGCCGTCGAATTTTTCGGTGATGAGGCATACGAGATCGCAATCAAGGATCGCCTCGTAATCACCGGCGCGGAAATAGCAGTTGACCGCCTCGCGCGTCTGTCCGCTGTCGCGGAAGAGCTTCGCCGAGGCGCGAAGGATCTCGCTTTGGAACGCCTCGTCCGTCTCGGAAAGGCGGCGGCGCAGAAACGCGGTCAACAGCTCGTGGGGATAAAACGATCTCCTCGTCTCACGGTACAGGATCAGAGGCGCGCGGCGCAAAAGCTGCGCCGTCTCGTCCCTCGGGGAAAGTTCTTCGGGGACGAGCGCGTCGAGTACCCCGGGCGAGATCCGGTCGAACAGGCAAAGGCGAAGCATGACCCGTCGCTGTACGTCCGAAAGTCTCTGCCAGAACGCGGCGGAAAGAAGCTCGTCCAACCCCTCCGAACCGGTTTCGGGAATACTGTCCCTGATGTTTTCAAGATAAAGCGCGACCGCCGCAGTCCAGCCGTCCGTTTTGCGAAAGATCGCGCGGATCTCCTCCGGCGAAGCGGGGATCCCGAGCTGACGGGCGTATGCGCCTATGTCGTCTTCGGACAACAGCAGATCGCGTCCCCGGATATAGCAGACGCTCCCCTCGAGCGCGGTCAGCACGTCGCGGAGCCTGCCGAAATTCTGTGAGATGAACACGGTCCGAAGGCCCGCGCCGCCGCAATTTGCGAGCGCGCCGAGGACCTGCGGCTGCCAGCTTTCCACGGCGAACTGAAAATTGTCGAAGATAAGCGTCAGCGGTTCGGACGGGCGCAGGTCGGAGAGGATTTGCGCCGCGTGCTCGGCGTTGCTTCGGTTGAGATAGCCCAAATCCTCCAGATCGCGGGCGGCGGCCTCGTCGACGGCGCTTATCTGGCGGATGAACCAGCGAAAGCTGTTGTCCGCCATACCTTCAACCGCGGTGAACCAGCGCACCGACGCGTCGCCCTCGCTGAAAAGGCGGCGGATCGCCGTGGTCTTTCCGTAGCCCGCCGGGGCCTCCAGCGCGGACAGCGCGCACGTTTTTACTTTCTCCAGCTTTTCCTTCAGAACTTCGGAAAAGAATAATTCTTCCATATTCGGTCCCTGCTTTCAGGATGGGATGCGTCTTGGTCCGCGCATCCTCCGTATCGCTTCACACGTAAGCGGAATAAACCCGACACCTGAAATTATATCAATTGCGGGAACCTTTTTCAATATTTATTTGTTAATACTTTATCACTCTATCACGACGACGTCTCGCAGAATGTAGTGAAAAGAGGGCGCGGAGGCGTTTTGATTTTCCGGGAATTCCGTGTTCAGATCCCAGACGTCGTCAGGGTCGTCCGGATCGACGCCGACGTAATTCCCCTGGAACACGCGGCGTTTTCCGGTCTCTATCTCTTCGATCGTCTCACGGATAAGCTCCTCGCTTCCCGCGGGGGCGATGACCGGGTTGAGCTCGAGCATTTTGACCCAGCCCTCCCTGAAGCCCGCGCCTATGTCGTTCCCGTGGACGTTTCCGGAGACCGCGTCCTCGATCCGCTTTTCGTCAAGCACGGCTCCGACCGCGCCGCAGATATAAGGAGCCCAGTCGATCCGTGTCCCGACCAGCGACGTCGTCGGAGCGACGTTGATCATATCTTCGTTATAGCCGACGTGGTAAACCGGGCGATCGTTTTTCGCGTTTTCACATTCGACCGCGGGTCCGATCGTGTCTCCGTGCTGCGAGATGATAACGCATCCCTCTTCGATCAGCTCTTTCGCATATTCCTTCTCAAGCATATAGCTCGTCCAGCTGTAAGTGTATTTGACCTTCATCCTCGCCGTCGGGCAGGTCTGCCTTGCGCCGAGAAGGAACGAGGTGAACCCGGAGATACACTCGGCGTACGGGTATGCGCTGACGTATCCGATCCACGCTTCGTCGGAGGAGATCAGACCGGCGTCGATCATCTCCTGCATCTTCAGACCGGCTATCACGCCCGCCACGTAGCGTCCCTGGCAGATCTCGCCCATAAAGGTATGATAGTTTCCGAGAACGGGCTCCTCGTTGGCGTTTTCGCATGTCGCCTGACAAAACTCCACGTTCGGATACTCTCCGGCGATCCTTTTGGCGGTCTCGCCGTATCCGAAGCTGTTTGTAAAAACGATATCGCATCCCTTGTCGCACAGCTCCCGCAGGATTTGTTCGGCGGACTCGTACGGCACGTTGCTCCGGACGGTGACGCTGACCTTTTCTCCGTATCGGAGGTCAAGCTCTTCGATCGCCCTGATGAAATTTGCGCTGTACGGGGTGCTTTCGTCTCCGATCAGCACGAAACCGACCTCCGCGTGATCTTTCCCCGGTGTGAGCGCGCGTGACAGAAGATAGTATCCGAAGAAAAGAAGGATGCAGACGGCGCAGGCGGCGGCGACCCAACCCACCAGGTTTTTTTCCTTACTCATCGGTTTTTTCCTCCCCGTTTTCCTCCGCGGGATCGGCGTAAAGCGCGTTCACGTCGATCTCGCCGTTGTCTATCACTTCAAGGAAGACGTCGAGCAGTTCCGGGTCGAACTGGCTTCCCCGTCCGTTTTTAAGTTCTCGCAATACCTCGGCGAAATCCAGTCTCTTTCTGTATACGCGGTTGGCGGTCATCGCGTCGAAGGCGTCCGCGATGGCGATTATCCTTCCGTAAAGAGGAATGTTCTTGCCCTTAAGACCGTCCGGATAACCGTTCCCGTCAAAGCGTTCGTGATGATATTTCGCTCCTTCCACGACGTGCTCTATCAGCGTGAAATCCTTCAGGATATCCGCGCCGCTCGTCACGTGGGTCTTCATGATCGCGTATTCCCGGTCCGTAAGCCGCTCCGGCTTGTTCAGGATCGAGTCCGGTATCCCGATCTTCCCGATGTCGTGAAGCAGCGCCGCTTTTCTCAGGTTTTCCCGCTCGTCTTCGGAAAAGCCGATCTTTTTTGCGATCAGCACGGAATACTCCGAAACGCGCTGGGAATGCTTGCATGTCAGAACGACTTTTGCGTCGACGGTTTTTGCGATCGCAAGGATCTTTTCGTTGCCCATCCTGACCTGCTTCAGCGCGAGCGCAAGCCGTTCCTGCTGGATCGCGATCGTCTGCTGTACGCTGATCCTTGTAATGAACCACGTCAGCCATCCGACGAACAGTCCCCCGACAAGCAGCACGTATATCAGGAACCAGTCGTTGTCGTGTATCGATTTTTCCTTGACGAAGCCGTAGGTGCTTTCCTCGCGGATCTCGCCGGTGTCCTCGTCGATCATCGCAAGATGGAAGGTGTATTCGCCGAACGGCAGATTCGTATAAACGACGCTTTCAAGCTCGCTTTGCGCGACCGTCGTATAGCCGCTGTCGATCCCTTCCAGATAATATGATATCTTCGGGTCTTCGAGGGAATAGTTCACGACCTCCGGGACGAACTCGATACTGCCGACCTCGCGGTCTATCGTCAGACCGGACCCGCGTTCGATCGGAACGGACCTGCCGTCCAGCTTGATCTCCGAGACCATCAGGCGGTAGGTGCGCTTCTCGGTCCGGTACGTGTCCAGATTCATCCTGACGACGCCGGAATCGGTCGAAAGATAGAGATCCTTGTCTTCGGTCAGCGCGTTCCACGCGTTTTCCGTGAGCGCCGCGTCGAGGCCGGCTTTGTGATCCAGCAGTACGTAATCAAATCTTACGCCGGAGAGCAGGGCGTCCTTCCGTGCGACGTAGATGCCCGCGCTGC
>JAFRXS010000173.1 GCA_017443405.1 Clostridia bacterium
GGGCATCTGCGGTATTGCGTGTCTGGGTGCCGCGGGGCTGTTCCGGATGGTTCGTGTTGAGCCTTCATTGAATTAATAAACAGAAATTCGATAGGGGTACCATCAAGAAAGAGCTGTTCCCTTCGTCTGATCAGGCACAGCGATATTCCGAGCCGTCCTATTCCTTTGCTCCTGCACCCGACAAAACCGATGACACATATGTCGTGATTGATAGCGACACCGAATTTGCACAAACGGTCGATG
This sequence comes from Clostridia bacterium, assembly GCA_017443405.1. Taxonomy (GTDB): domain Bacteria; phylum Bacillota; class Clostridia; order Oscillospirales; family Acutalibacteraceae; genus RGIG2893. The sequence goes on from JAFRXS010000173.1 coordinate 244, forward strand.
GAAAAAGGCAGGAAGAGGTCTGGCCCGTGATTGACGAACTGATGACTATTATTAAAACGCTTCACCCGCGCTTATATGCAGCTGTGCTTTCGAAATTCTAACTTCGGCCCGTCCCTTCGGGGACGGGTTTTGCATATCATTTTGCATATTAACAAAACGATTTATTATATGCAAAAGTGACATATATCGACATATCATTTTGACATAAGAAAACACCGAAACCCTAAAAGTTTCGGTGTTTTCGGTGGCGTCCCCGGCGCGATTCGAACGCGCGGCCTTTCGCTTAGGAGGCGAACGCTCTATCCTGCTGAGCTACGGAGACAACGAACGGAAGTTATTATACATAGATACAAAACAAAAGTCAAGACCGAAAAACGGCAAAATCGGAAAACCCGTCAGCGGAGAGTCCCGGACTCCGTTTGCGCCCGGGCAGCCGAGACCCCGTCGCGAAGACGGCAGGCGCGGGAGTATGCCTCGCGGACAGCTTCGGCGTCGGACATACCGGCGCAGGCGGGATCGGCGGTCGGGTCCGCTTCTATCATCAGCGTGACGTTCTTACCAAGGGCGAAGAAGCGGTCGGCGAACCAGTTCCAGTCGATGACGCCGCCGAACGGGAGGTAGTGCCGGTCGTCACGGTAATCGGGCTCGCCGGGGCGCGTGACGCCGAGATTGTCGTGCAGGTGGAGGCAGAGCAGCCGGTCGCCGTAAAGGGCGAACATAGGCGTCTCGGGAGAATAGCAGGAATTGTGCCCGACGTCCCAGCAGAAGCCGTGATAAGAGGGGACGTGCGGCATAAGGTACCCGAGATGCGGCAGAGGCTCGAGGTTCTCGAACGCGATCTTGACGCCGGCGTTTTCTGCGAACCCGCAGACTTCGAGGAAATTCTCCACGCCGCGCGGTGTGGGGTCCGGAGCCGTGTTGCCTATGGTCACGTGCATCACGGCGACGGGGATGCCGCAGTCCGCCGCGACGTTTATCCTGCGCCGGTAATCGTCCATGACCGCTTCGGTCCTGTCGGAGCAAGCCCAAAGCTCGTTTGCCGAGCCCCAGGGGAGATGGACGGTCTCGACCTCGAGCCCTCTCCCTCGGCATTCGCGGCAGAGGTCCGCTATCGGATCGTCGCCGGTGAACATCAGGAAGGTGCTGTCGAAGCCCGCGTCGGCGATCATCGCGATCTCGTCGCGCTTATCGAGCCCCTTCCTGTTGAACAGGGACAGACCGACCTTCGTCATGCGCGTTTCTTTGATTTCTTCGACTTGTTTCCGGTCTTTTTTTCGGGATCGGGATCAGCTATGATATGAGAGATCGTCCACACCGCCTCGGCGATGAACACCAGCAGCATGAGGATGTAAGCGGTCGAGAGATTGAGCAGCTTGATGACGATCAGCTGCGAGCCCGAGCCCATAAGAGAGGTCACCAGCGAGCTCAGCCCGCTCTGGACTTCCCCTATTCCGGAAAGTATCGTCGGCCCCAGAAGTTCCGAGATGCTGATGCTGCCGTTGACGAGCGGCTTCGAAACGTAGCCGAAGGATATGTTCATACCGACCGTGAAGACGACGCCGAGCAGCGCGAAGATGAACGCCGCGCGTCTCTTGCGGGTGAACACGCCGAGGATCAGCAGCAGGACGTCGGTCAGCACCGCGAGGATGAAGAAGCCGAGGAACAGAGCGAACGGCAGCCCTATAGCGTCCCTGATAGCCTCGGGGATGTCGGTGAACGAGAAGCTTTTCAGCTGCTCCGAGTACGGCTCGAGCAGGCCGGCTATGTCCTTGATGCTGTACGAGGCGTTGATCATAACGTCGTCGGAGCTGCTGGTGAACAGCGAGAGCAGATTGCTCGTGACGAGCAGCTTGAAGAACGGCGCGAACACGACCGCCGGGAAGAACGCTACGGTGAGCACGAGCGTCACTAACTTATAAACAGCTTTCATCGAAGCCTCCTCGCGGCTGTATCTTCAGCCGCAGATCCTGTGGTAATTGGAAGGGCAGGTGTCGCCCTCGGTGGATATGCAAAGTATCCGGCTGCGAGAGTCTATCCCGAGAGCCTCTTTCATCCGTTCGGACGACGTCACGGCGAGGACGGCTCCCACGCCGGAAGCGCCCGATTCGCCGGAAACTATCGCCCTGTCGCCGCCTGCGGGACGAGCGAGAAGCCGCATGGCGTCGGCGGCGCGGCTGTCGGGTATCGTGATACAGCCCGCCGCGTGCGCGCGGATGAGCTCCCACGCGGGCGCGCACGGCACTCCGCAGGCGAGCCCCGCCATCATCGTCGAAAGAGAGCCCTTCGCCGCGTGAGGCAGACCGTCGCCCGCGGACGCGCTCTCATAGATACAGGCGGCGTCCGTCGGCTCGACGATCGCGATCACGGGCGCGAGCGCGCCGTAGAAATTTTTAAGATACGCCGCGGCGGCTCCCGCCATCGAGCCCACGCCCGCCTGCAAAAAGACGTGCGTCGGCGGCTCCGGCAGGCGGTCCGTTATCTCTCTCATCATCGTCAGGTAGCCCTGCATGATGAGCAGCGGTATCCTGCCGTTGATATCGGACGTCGTGTCCTGGATGACCGTCCAGCCGTGTTTTTCAGCCTGCTTCGCGGCGTAAAGGACCGTTTCGTCGTAGCTCCACGGCGTTATCTCCGCTTCGGCGCCGAGCCTCCTGATGTTTTCGAGCCGCTCGGGCTCGCTGCCCTTCGGCATATAGACGACGCTCCCGAGCCCGAACAGCTTCGCGCTGTACGCCACTCCCCTGCCGTGATTGCCGTCCGTCGCGGTGCAGAGCGTCATGTCCTTTATCTTCTCTCTGACCGCCGGGGAAGTCAGCAGGCCGTAGGTCGGCTCTTCGCTCCCCGCTCCCGCTTTTTCGGCGCAGACGACCGCCGTGCAGTAGCTGCCGCCGAGCGCCTTGAACGCGTTGAGCCCGAAGCGCGGGCTTTCGTCCTTGACGGCGAGCGAGGCGACGCCGAGCTGTTCGGCGGCTGATTTCATAAAGACAAGAGGAGTCTCCTCGTAGCCGGGAAGACTCCTGTGAAAAGCGAGCGTCCTTTCGGACCGCTCCGGCGTGAAAAGAGCGTCAAGCCCGCACGCGCCGGAGCGTGTCCCCACGGTAAGGAGCGAAGTCCCGTTTTCCGTGATCTGCATTACTGACCGGCCGTCGGCGTCAGTCGGATACTCTCCCGACGTTGGCGAGGACCCTGTCGAACTTGGCGACCGCCTCGTCGATGAGCTCGGGCGTGTACGCCGCGGAGGTGTAGAGCCTGGAGCCGGCGAGAGTCACGAGACCCTCCGCCATATAGGCGGCGCCCATATGCTCCATTTCCTTCTTGCGGGCGGAAGTCGCGTCGAGGACGCCGGGGATGGTCCACGGCTTCTTCCAGTTGATGCTGTAGTGCATCGTGCCGACCGTCTCGAAGTGGCAGATCGAGCCCTGGTTCCAGGTGACGAACGGCAGGCCGTACTTGTCGATGAGGCCCTGAAGACCGGCGACGAGACGGTCGCCCATCTGGCCCGCCTTCTGGCAGGCGTTCGTCCTCTCGATCTCCTCAAGAGTGAAGTAGCCGGCGCAGCAGCTGATCGGAGTCGCCGCGAGCGTGCCGCCGCAGAACGCCTTCTTGACCTTGGCGGAGCCGTCGAGACCTGCGCCGAGGTACTTCATGTATTCCTTCTTGCCGCCGACGCCGCCCGCGCCCGGGTAGCCGCCCGCGACGACCTTGCCGAAGATGGTGAGGTCGGGGGATACGCCGAAGTAGCCCTGCGCGCCCGCCATGCCGATGCGGAAGCCGGTGACGACCTCGTCGAAGATGAGCAGAGCGCCGTACTTGCGGCAAAGGCGCTCGACGTCCTTGTTGAACTGGACGCTGACGGGAGTCGTGCCGCTCTCGGGACCGACGGGCTCGATATAGACGGCAGCCGTGCCGCCGCGGAACTGGTTGAGCCAGAGGACCTTCTCAAGGTCGCCCGCGTCGTTGGGGAAGAACTCCTGCGTGTGCTTGAAGATGTAAAGCGGAACGCCGTTCGCCTGGGTGAACTTGGAGCCGGGGATGCGGATGCCGTAGCCGAGCTGATCGGACCAGCCGTGATAGGCGCCGCCCATCTTGACGATATTCATCTTCTTGGTGGCGAGCCTGGCGATACGCGCCGCGCACATGCACGCCTCGGTGCCGGAGCCGAGCATACGGAACATATCGACCGTAGGAACACTGTCGGCTATCTTCTTGCCGAGCTTGTACTCGAACTCATGGAAAAGACCGGTGGACGGGCCGCAGGTATTGAGCAGCTCGATGACCTGCTCGCGTATCTCGGGAGGGTTGGAGCCCAGAACGGTCGGGCCGCCCGCCTGCAGGAAGTCGAAGTACTCGTTGCCGTCGATGTCATAGAGCTTCATGCCGTCCGCCTTCGTGAAGACGAGCGGGAAGGGATAGTTGAAGGCGAGATTGTGCTGAACGCCGCCGGGGATTATCTCCCTCGCCTCGGCGATCTTCGCCTTTGACTTGGCGCACTTCTTCTCGTAGTACTCCTCCTCGTACCTCTTGAGCACATCGGGCTTGATCGAGTAGATAGGCATTCCGATGAGCTGGTCGAGTCTGCGGTTGACCTCATCCACGTCGGGATAGGTGCTGATTGCGTAACGGTTGTCCATTTTGTCCTCCGAAATAAATATGCTGTATGACAGTTGTAATCCGTTTATACTATACCACGGACGGAAAAATAAGTCAAGAAAAACACTCCGTAAGGCTTGAACTTCATTTATAAGTATGTTATTATAAATTCGCAGTAGAGTTTTACTCCATATCATAACGATGAAAGCAGGAGGAAGTTCAATGGCAGACAGGATGGGCAAAGAGTCAATGACGCGGGGGGAGCAGTTGTCGATACTGCCGGAAACGCACCACGAGGACAGACCGATCGAGGTGCCGGTCGGCAAGCTGATGATCGCTCCCCTTAAAGGCTGCGAGCCTCTCGCGAGGCAGATCAGCGACTGGATCTATCAGTTCCGCGAGGAGGAAGAGCATGAAATGCCGGTCGACAGCCCCGAATTCGACGGCTACATGCGCAAGGATTACATTCTCGAAATGGGACTGCCGAGATTCGGCACCGGAGAGGGCAAATGCGTCATCCAGAAGTCCGTTCGCGGCTGTGACGTGTTCATCCTCTGCGACATGTTCAACCACGGCGTGACGATGGACTACTTCTACGGCGAAAAGAACGCGAGGGTCATGAGCCCCGACGAGCATTACGCCGATCTCAAGAGGGTCATCGCCGCGATAACGGGCAAAGCCCGCCGCGTCAACGTCATCATGCCCATGCTCTACGAGGGGCGCCAGCACAGGCGCACGACGCGCGAGTCGCTCGACTGCGCGCTCGTCCTCAAGGAGCTGTGCGATCTGCTGGGCGTCGACAATATCATCACCTTCGACGCGCACGATCCAAGAGTCCAGAACGCCATTCCCCTCAATTCCTTCGAGGACTTCAAGACCGCCCACCAGATGATAAAGGCGGTCACGAGGGATTTCCCCGATATCAAGATAGACCCCGACCATCTCATGATCATCTCGCCCGACGAGGGCGGCATGGGGCGCTGCATATTCTACGCCACCGTTCTCGGCGTCGAGCTGAGCACCTTCTATAAGGAAAGGGACTACACCACCGTCGTCAACGGCCGCAACCCCGTCAAGGCTCACATGTTCCTCGGCGGCGACATCAGGGGAAGGGACGTCTTCATCGTCGACGACATGATCTCCTCCGGCGGCTCCATGCTCGACACCGCCGCGGAGCTCAAAAAGCGCGGCGCCGGCAGGATCTTCATACTCTCCGCCTTCGGCCTGTTCACCGACGGCCTGGGGGCTTTCGACGAAGAGTACGCGAAGGGCGCGTTCAGCGGCGTGTTCACCACCAACCTCATCTACCGCACGCCGGAGCTGCTCGAGCGCGAATGGTACCACGAGGTCGACCTGAGCAAATACATCGCGCTCATCGTCAACAACCTCAACAAGGACCAGAGCGTTTCCCCGCTCATCGACCCGTCCGACAGGATCGACAAATACCTGAGGAAGCACGGCTACAGGAGTTGACAGCCCGCGGCGCGCCGTCCTCATTTCAATTAAACGGCAAAGCCATATCGGCAATGCCGTTTTTAATTGTTAGGGTAAGGGGAGTCGAACCCGAATCGCCTTTGGCCGGGTCTTTTTGGCTCTTTCGCGCTCTTCATCCTTGCTTTGCGTCACGTATTATCAAGGCTGATGAGGCAGTATTGGGGAAAATATGCTCTGAAAAACCGTTTTGTGTTCAACTCCCCTTACCCTAAGCGTTATATCGCAGCCTTTCCTCTTGACAAAACGGAAGAAAAAACGTATAATAAGTAAGAAATTCTTACCGAAAGAGGGAGTGCAAATGAACGCTCAGATCGTAACGGTGTCAACAAAAGGCCAGGTCGCGCTTCCCGTCTCCATAAGGAAAGAAATGGGAATAGAATCCGGCGCGAAGTTTGTCGCTTTCGCGTCCGGCGATACGATCATGCTGAAAATGGTCAAATTGCCTTCGGCGGAAGATTTCAAAAAAGCGATGGACGAAGCGCAGGCATGGGCGGCGGATAACGGTCTCAACGAGTCGGACCTTAACGCGCTGATCAAAACCGCGAGGACGGAGAATAAATGAATATCGTGATCGACACCAACGTATTCATCTCCGGCATCTTTTTCGGCGGCTATCCTCGCAAAGTGCTCGATCTTCTGACCGAAGACCGTATCACCGCCTTTGCCGACAGAGAGATCGTTGTGGAATACTATGAGATCATCGACAGGCTGCTCGAAAGAAAACAGGGGCATCCGGACCCGACGCTTCTGAAACTTCTCGTTCAGAAATTCAGCATGATCAACGTAACGAGCGATCTTCACCTGTGCCGCGACGCCGACGACGATAAGTTCATCAACTGCGCGTTAGATGCCGACGCCGTATATATCGTTTCCGGCGACAAGGACCTTCTTGATCTGAAATCCGTCAAAAAAGTTCGGATCGTGACGGCAAAGGATTTTATCGAAAACCGATTTGATAACGCATAACTCAAAGCTTAGGGTAAGGGGAGTTGAACACAAAACGGTTTTTCAGAGCATCTTTTCCCCAATACTGCCTCATCTGCCTTGATAATACGACAGCAAAGCAAGGATGAAGAGCGCGAAAGAGCCAAAAAGACCCGGCCAAAGGCGATTCGGGTTCGACTCCCCTTACCCTAAACTGTGAAAAACACGAGCCGAAAGCGGTCCGGCGTGTAACGGAGGGCAGAGTATGTTCAGAGAAATGCAGAGAAAGAAACAGCAGCTTACGCGGGAAGAGTGTATCGCGATTCTTAAGAATGAGCCGCGCGGCGTGCTTTCCGTTATCGGGGACGACGATTATCCCTACGGTATGCCGATGAACCACTTCTATTGTGAAGCGGACGGTAAAATATACTTTCACGGCGGCAGGAAGGGCCACAAGACAGACGCGATGACGCGCCGTAACAAGGCGTCGTTCTGCGTGTACGATCAGGGCTTTCGCAGAGAGGGAGAATGGGCGCTCAACATCAGATCCGTCATAGTATTCGGACATATTGAGTTTATTGAGGATCGGGATAAGCTATACGAGATCGCGCGATCGCTCAGTTATAAGTTTACGACTGACGCGGAGTACATCGAACACGAGATCCAAACTTCCGGTCCCGGCACGCTGATGTTCGCGCTTGTGCCTGAACATATGACCGGCAAGATAGTCAGCGAGTCGTAGGGGCGGCCTTGACGAAGAACAGATCGCGAAGATAGAGGCGTATCTGGTCGGGTGAGAAAACGCTCGGCGGCGCGGCGTGCCGCGCCCCGTGAAACCGGATATATCGCATCAATCGGAAATGATATCGCGCCGCCCGGCGGGCGATATTTCCGCGGAGGTAACGTATGAAAACAGTGATATCAAAGAAAAACCCGATCATCCCCGGCGCGGGGGTGTGCGATCCGCACATACATATATTCGACGGGCGGATGTATCTCTACGCCTCGCACGACGCCGTGCCCGGCGCCCGGTCCTTCCGTATGCGCGACTGGCAGATATGGTCGTCCGCGGACGCGGTCGAATGGCGGCTCGAGTCGGTCGTCCGTCCGGAGGACTTCTTCATGGGGCCCTCCGAGTCCTGCTGGGCGGTCGACGCCGCCGAGAGGGACGGCAGATACTATTATTATTTTTCCGACGGCAGCAGGAGGATCGGCGTCGCCGTGTCCGACAGTCCCGGCGGCCCGTTCAGGGACGCGCTCGGGCGGCCGCTGCTGGACGGCTCCGTCACCCCGACGAGGGAGTACGACCCCGCGGTCTTTAAGGACGACGACGGGGAATACTATCTCGTTTTCGGCGCTCCCGCGTGGTGCTACGGCGAGGGCTGCGGGTATTATATCGCGCGGCTGAACGCGGATATGGTCTCGTTTGCCGAAACGCCGCGAAAGCTCGAACTCGACCACTGCGGCGACGACAAGGCCTCGCTCAATAAATTCGGCGGAAGGTACTATCTGAGCTACGGCGGCTTCTACGCCGTTTCCGACAGCGTTTACGGCCCGTACCGCTTCGTCGGGCATACGGGGTCGACGATAGACCACAGCAGCTTCTGCGAATGGAACGGGCAGCTTTTCCAGGCGATAACGGTCAAGGAACAGACCGAGATGTACCGCTCGAGCGGTCTTTGCTACGTCCATATCAGGGAAAACGGGGAGCTCGTCACCGATCCGCTCATCGTAGAATACGGCGTCGGGCAGTACGATTCCGACTGGAACCGCATAGAGGCGCAGTGGTATATGAAGGCGGAGAACGCCCGCAAGGTCGAGAACAAACTCCTCTCCGGCTTCTGCGTTTCCTGCAGAGGCAAAGCGGCGCTTACCTACCCGAAGGTCCGCAACTTATCCGATAAGGTCGGCTTTTCCGTCGACTATTACTGCGTCGGCGGTAAAGCGGAGATAGACGTACTGGCGGGCGGCGAAAACGGTCGCCTGCTCGGTACCGTCCGCGCTTGGGACCCGACGGACTGCTTCGAGTGGTACTGCCGCCGCAGCGACTTTTTCCGCTTCGACGCCCCGCTTGATGACGTGACGGACGTCTGTCTCGTTCTGCGGCCAGAAGAGGGCGCGGAGCTTTGGATCGACAGCTTTCACTTTTTCCCGGAGCCCGCGCGGCAGTGAGAAAACGCGATGATCCGGTTATTCTGAGATATTTGATCCGTAAATGAAAAACAACGATTTCACAAGCGGAGCGATACTGCCGAAGCTGCTGAGGTTCATGCTGCCGGTGCTGTTCGCCATGTTCCTGCAGGCGATGTACGGCGCGGTCGACCTTCTCGTCGTCGGCAAGTTCTGCACCAACGCCGAGGTCTCCGCCGTTTCGACGGGCTCGCAGATAATAATGACGCTCACGCACCTGCTCATCAGCTTTTCTATGGGCATCACGGTGGCGGTCGGCGAGATGATAGGGCGCAAAAGGCCCGAGGACGCCGCCGGGACGGTCGGTACGGGACTCGTCATTTTCGCCGTATCGGGCATAGTTTTCACGGTCGTATCCGTCGCGGGAGCGGAGATGCTCGCCTCTATAATGCAGGCGCCCGCCGAGGCGTTCGACGTGACGGCGAGCTATATCCGCATCTGCGGGGCGGGCTTTCTTGTCATAACCGCCTACAATCTTCTGGGAAGCATATTCCGCGGGCTGGGCGACTCCAAAACTCCGCTCGTCGCGGTGGGCATCGCCTGCGTCTGCAACATAATCGGCGATCTGCTGTTCGTCGCGGTGTTCCGCCTCGGCGCCGGGGGAGCGGCTATGGCTACGGTCTTCGCGCAGCTCGTCAGCGTGCTGATATCGCTCGTCATCATCCGCCGCGCAAAGCTGCCGTTCAGATTAGGCAGACAGCACTTAAAGCCGAAGAAGGAACACGCCGCGGCGATAATCCGTATCGGCACTCCGATAGCCCTGCAGGATTTCCTGGTCGGCGTTTCCTTCCTCGTATTGCTGGCTATCGTGAACGGACTGGGCGTCACCGCCTCGGCGGGAGTGGGAGTCGCGGAAAAGGTCTGCGCCTTCATCATGCTTGTGCCCGCCGCCTTCATGCAGTCGATGTCCGCCTTCGTCGCGCAGAATCACGGCGCGGGGCTGCCCGGCAGGGCGAAGACGGCTCTGAAAACGGGCGTCGCGGTATCCTTCGTTTTCGGCGTGCTTATGTTCGCTCTCACGTTCTTCCGCGGCGACCTGCTCGCCGGGATATTCTCGAACGACGCGGAGGCGATACGCAGCGCGTGGGATTACCTTAAGGCCTACGCGATAGACTGCCTGCTGACCTGCTTCCTGTTCTGCTTCATCGGCTATTTCAACGGCGTGCAGAGAACGACCTTCGTCATGATACAGGGAGTCTGCGGCGCGTTCCTTGTCAGGATACCCGTCGCGTTCCTGATGAGGCGACTCGGCGGCGGCTCGCTGTTTCTGATCGGGCTCGCGACGCCCTGCTCGACGGTCCTGCAGATCGTCATGTGCTTCGCGGCGTATCTGCTCGCCGAGAGGAAAAACAAAAAGGAGGGCGCGGCGGCCGCGCTTAAGGATGGTATATAATGGAAACGGTATATCAGATACTCAAAACGGTCCTCGTTCTGGCGTTCTTCGTCGAACAGCTTTTCGCCCCGAAGATAGCGGGCGGCGACTTTCCGCCGAGCGGACCCGCCGAGCCGGGCGACGAGACGAAATACGCGCGGATCGAAGCGCCCGACGAGGGCTTCGACACCTTCCGTCCCGTCGATTTCGAGGGGAACGGCGGTTACCGGTACGGACCTTCTATGATACTCAACGCCGACGGCAGCGTTGACGCCTGGTACGCCTCGAACGGGCCCGGGGACTACATCGACATCGTGAATTATAAGCGCTGGTCCCCCGACTTCAAAAAGAGTACGCCGGAAGTGACCGCGCTGACGCCGACCGCCGGGACTTACGACTGCGACAGAGTCCCGAGCGCCTGCGATCCCGGCGTGATCAAATTCGGCGGCTGGTACTATATCGGCTACTCGACGAGCTGGACCTGCGTCGCCAGGAGCAGGAGCCCGGAAGGGCCTTTCCTTGAAAAATGGGCGGGCGACGGATGGAGCACGGACGCCTGCGCGCCGATCATCACCTACGACGGGACCCCGGGCTACTTCGGCTCCGCCGAGCCCTCGTTCGTCGTGTTGGGCGACACGCTCTACATCTTCTATACCTGGTGGGACGAATACGGTCCGGCGACGCGCGTCGCGACCGCGGACGCGACGGACGAAAACTGGCCGGCGACGATGGTGCATCACGGCGAATGCATCCCGCCGAAGGACGACGGCGATTCCTCGGACGTGGTATATTCGGACGAATACGGGCGCTTCATCGCCGTTTTCACCGAAAAACGGTTCTCGGACAACAGCTACGTCGCCGTCTGGGAATCCTTCGACGGGCTGACCTTCCGCCGCGCGGGCTTCGTAAAGGACAACACCTGCAAAAAGCTCCACAACTGCGGTATCTCGGGCAGGGCGGACGGCCATATCGGCAAGGGCGACCCGGTATATCTTTCCTACGCTTACGGAGGCGCGGACGCGGACAGCTGGGGCAACTGGGCGACAAGAATGCACAAGGTCACGCTTTCCCTTGCCGACGAGCCGATGGAGGACCTGTCGCAGCTCACGCACTCCGGCGTTTCCGTTTCCCGCAGAAAAGCCGGCGTGCTGCCCCGGATACTGACCGTCAAGGCGGAGCGTCTGTCCTACACGGTCAGCGAGAGCGAGCGGATCCGGATCATGGCCTTCGACGCGGACGGCATTTGCTATCCGGTCCTGACCGGAGTACGCTTCGACGGTTACGACAAGTCGGTCATAAAAATGATCGGGTCGCGCGTCATTCCCGTCGCGCCGGGCGAGACCCGCGTCTGGGTGCACTGGGGCGGCTTCACGAGCAGCTTTGTCGTGCGCGTTACGTAACGGCCGCCGGTCGCGACGGCGTTCGCTGTGACCGTTCCGGCGACGGGATATATCACCGCCTCCTCTCCCGCTGATTCAGGCCCTTTCGGTCCTTCCGGCGCCGGGGTATCGGTTGATTTTCATTTAAGGGTGTGTTATATTATTGTGAGGCGATGGAAAAAGCTTGGGATAGCCGAACAGGTCGGCCGCCGCGAATTCATCGACAGGAACAAACAGTGACCGCGGGCAGGCGCGGCTTTGCCCGTCCCGCTGTTATCGCCGCTTTTCTTCGATCGGACTGAAGAAACCGGAGGATCTTTAATCTTTATGAGTATCGCAGAGGAACTGCTGTCGGTGCGCAACAGCGACCTTGAAATGATGACCCGGGATGAAAAAGAAGAGTATTTCAGCAGCGCGCGGGAATACTGTCTCACCTTGGGCAAGCCCGGAAAGCAGCTGAGCTTCACCGCTGAAAATCTCGCAAAATACAACCGCGCCACCAGAAAATACGATTACGGATTCGAGGGAGCGGACAATATCCCCCGCGACGGCGCGATAATCGCCGTCAATCACTCCAATTCCCACGATATCCTCAATATGTACGAGATCGTCACTTCGTTCGGCATGAGGATCGCCGCGCTTATCGCGAAGGAAGTGCTCGGTCCCGTTACCGTCGCGATGTTCAGGCTCGGCGACGCGACGGTCATCGACCGGCGCGACAAAGAAAGCTCCCGGAACGGAGTCTTTGAATTATCCAACTTCGTCCTCAACGGCTACGTCGGAGTTGTCTTCCCGGAGGGGACGTGGAACCTTCACCCGATCAAGCCCATGCAAGACATCCGGACGGGCGCGGTCAAGGTCGCCGCCATCACGCGGAAGCCGATCATTCCGACCATAATGGAATATATAGAGGTTCCGGAAGTCTGCAAAAAAGAATCCGAGATCTACAAAAAGTGCGTAGTGTCCTTCGGCGATCCGTTTTATGTTGACGCCCAGGAGAGCCTGATCGGGCAGACCGTTTCTCTGCAGAAGATCATGGAGGATATGAGAAGAAAAGTCCGGGCGGACAACGGCGTGAAAAGGGACAAGCTCGAGGACGTCGACCCGGAGGTCTACGTCAACCATACGTGGCTCAAGCAGTACGGCGGTTATCATCACGGCTTCGATCCCGAGAACGAAAACGGCTTCCTTTTCTCAAAAGACGGGACCGTGCCCGAGAACGGCTACCGTATCGACGCTTCCGGCAGGTTCGTGCCCGGCGTGATAACCAGAAACGGTAAATGACGGTACGGTATCCCGTTATCGGGAGGAAGATATGCGCGTAAGATCGCTTCCGGCTGTTCCGCCCTGCCCGGGAATATCAAGCCCCCTTTTGCCGGAATGCAAAAGGGGTGTGAGTTTATTATTTGACCGGGCGGAACTTGTGAGTCCCGTTATTCGAATACGTACGAAGCGATTTGACGCCGGTTTCCGGGGAGCTTGACGCCCGGGGCGGCGATCCCGGACGCGGTCTTTATCCCGCGCGCTCAGGCGGCGGGCCCGAAACGGAGGAAATATGAAATTCGGCCTGATAAATCTGTTCGGCGCGGCGGTCGTCGCTGTGATGCTGATACCCAATATCGTTTACGCCGTCTGCAACAGGGAAGAGAAAAACCTTTGCGGCAACAAGGTCATGCGCGTTCTTGAACAGATCGGGCGTTACGCGTGCGTCATACTGATGTGGCTGCCGCTCCTCGTGAGGGAATTCGGCTTCGGCAGCGTCGCGGAGGCGCTCGTCTATACCGTCGGCAACGTTCTGCTGCTGAGCGCTTATCTGATCGTGTTCATCAAGTATCTGAAGAAAAGGACCGCCCGCCGCGCGATGGCGCTCGCCGTTCTGCCCGCGTGCGTATTCCTGCTCAGCGGCGTTCTCCTGCGGCATTGGCTGCTCGCAGGTTTCGCGGTCCTGTTTACGGTCGGGCACATATACGTCACGAAGAAGAATACCGGCGCGGGGTGATACTCGCTTGATCCTCTATTTCGGTTATATCGCGCGTCAATGCGCGGAGGTTTGGTTTTATGGCAAAACGCAGGAAAAACAAGGCCGGGCGGAGACTCGACCGCATACGCCCGCCGAAGAAGTGTTCGGCGAAAAGGACGCTTATCACGGCTCTGACGGTCTTTGCCGTCGGCATACTGCTCGGCGTCTTTTCAAAATGGCTCGACACGCTCGAGCTTGACGGTACGGTTTGGTGGCAGCGGGTCATCGAAAAGCTCGACCTCGGCAATTTCTTTTCCGATTTCGCCGTCTGGCTGCTCATCGCTCTCACAATAGCCGTTTTCAGCCGGTCGGCTTCGCGCGCGGCGCTCAACGTCTTCGTCTTTTTCGTCGGGATGTGCGCGGCGTACCACCTCTGCACGGTCATTTTCGCCGGCTTCGACCCCTCGTCCTATATGAGGATCTGGTACGGGATCACGCTGCTGTCGCCCGTCCTCGCGGCGCTGTGCTGGTACGCGAAGGGCAAACGCGCGGCGTCGCTCGTCCTTGATATCTGCATCTTCGCCGTGTTCTCGCTTTGCTGCTTCTCTTTGGGGCTGTTCTATTTCTCATTCAGGGGCGCGCTTTACACCGCGGCGTTCGTCTGCGCCGTCGCCGTTCTGTATAAAAGCCCGGTACAGACGCTCGTCTCGCTGCCCGTCGGCGTCGCGCTGTCGTTCCTTCTGAGCCCGGTATGGCCGCTCGGCTGACAGGGGGGTAACTCATGACGATCGAAACGCTCGGCTTTGATCTGACCGTCTGCAAGGTCGCTTCCTTCGCGCGGATAAACACGTCCGCGGAGTTCTTCTTCATCGGGAAAACGGACAAGGAGATATCCCTCGTCTGCAGGACGCAGGACGTCCCGCCCGACACGCTTGCGCGCGAGGACGGCTGGCGCGCGTTCAGAGTCGCCGGAGTCCTCGATTTTTCGCTCACCGGCGTCCTCTCCGGAATCACCGGCGTCCTCGCCGGCGCCGGAGTCGGCGTCTTTGCCGTTTCTACCTACGATACCGATTATATCCTCGTAAAGCGCGGGGACGCCGGAAAAGCGGCGGACGCGCTGTCCCGCGCGGGGTACGAAATAAGGGCATAAGCCATCCTTTTGACGTCCCGCGGAACGGGCGCGAAGCGGTCCGCGCCCGTTCCGCCGGAGATAGAGGAAACTATGAAAACCTTGACGCGACCCGCCGCGAAAACGGCGGGTCGTTTCTTTTTGCTGCCGCGACGCGACGGATCGGCGCATATTGACTGAACAGCTTTTTGCTGATATAATATCCCGGAATACGGGCTTTGTCCCGCGGATAGTGAAAGGAGCGGCGGCAGACGGTCTTACCGCCCGCCCGGCGGACCGGATATGGAAAACGTCACCGTCAGGGGCGTGTCGTTGTTCGACGTCTACGTCAATCTGTTCATAAGGATGATACTGAAGCGAAGCGGCAGGAAGAGGATCTTTTCGTCGTCCGAGGCCGCGCTTGCGGAGCTTGAGCGCATGAAGCGCGAAACACCCGAAAACGCGGATATCCCTGCCGGTCTGAAGCTTTCGACCTTAGCCGGGCGGGAGGAGTTCCTCGGCAGCCCTCTGTACCGCTTCTCGAGCGAAAAAAAGAGCGGGAAGACCGTCGTCTATCTTCACGGCGGCGCGTTCGTGAATCAGCCGATACCGCGGCATTTCAAGGCGGTCGACCGTCTTTGCGCGGACAGCGGAGCCGAGGTCTTCTTCCCGGTCTATCCCAAGGCGCCCGTACACGACTACCGCGGGACCTACGAGCTCGTCGAGGCGCTCTACCGGCGTTTGCTGGAAACGCGCGGGAGCGAGGATATAGTTTTCATGGGCGATTCCGCCGGCGCGATGCTCTGCGTGACGCTCTGCGGCTTTTTTGCCGAAAAGGGGCTCCCGCTGCCGTCAAAGCTCATTCTCTACAGCCTCGTCGCGGACGCTTCGCTCGACAATCCGGAGATAGCCCGTGTCGACCCGAAGGACCCGATGCAGGGCGCGGACGGCCTGCGCGAATACATCCGCGCGTGGGCGGGGGACGAGCCCCTTACCTCGCCGCTTATCGACCCGATCAACGCCGATCTTTCCGTCCTGCCGGAAACGCTGATCGTCTGCGGCGAGAACGAGGTGTTCACTCCCGACGCGCTGATCTTTACCGAAAAAGCCCGCGCCGCCGGAGCGGACGTCACCTGCTGCGTCTTTAAGCGCATGTACCACTGCTTCCCGCTGTTCAGCCTCCGCGCGGCGAAAACCGTCAGAGGGATGGCGTGCGATTTTTTAGAAAAATAAAAAGGAGATAAGATGAGCGGGATATCGGGAAAAGCCGGTAAAAAGAAGGCCGCCGCGGCTTGCGCCGCCGCCGTTCTGCTCGTCGCCGCCGTTATGGTCTGTCTGTTCGGGCGCGGAAAAAGCGCAAAAAAATACACCGTCGGCGAGGGCGTCGCGTACGGCGATATAACCGAGTTCTACTCGACTTACTACAATATCAACTACGGCGCTTTGTACGTCCGTTACCGCTTTTACGCCGAAGACGGGAAGCTCTTCCTGGAATACGAAAAAAGAGAACGCCCCGACGGCTACGGTCCGCTGACTGAGGACGACAGGACGGAGTTCTTCATGCGCGAACTGACCGACGCGGAGCGGGACGCGTTTTTCGGGCTGCTCAAGGGCGGAACGGTCGCCGAAAGAGAAGACGGCGCCGAGAGCGGCGCCTCCGGCCCGTGGTACTATCTGTACCGGTCGGGCGACAGGGAGAAGTACCGGGAATTTACGTTTGAAAGCGCGGAGAAAGAACGGGAGTTCAGCGGGTTCTGCGGATCGTTTTCGGGCAAATGACGGTACAAAAAAGCCGGAGTCGGAAGACTCCGGTCTTTTTACGTACATAGCATGGTGAGACGATACCCGTTTATGAACCGCGTTGAAGGGCGTCCGTTATACGGTCAGTTGCCCGTGTCCCGGTATTCATCGATCGAGATTCGTATCTCCGCTATTGCGTTATCGGCTTTTTCATCGGAGGTCATGTTGATATTATAAACGATATCGCGTAACGAATCGTTCCCGACTACCCGGAAAATCTCTTTTTCGGTATCCGCGTTTATCCTTACAACGTCGTAAAAAGGTCCGTCGTAAACAACTATCTTCCTGTTATTGACCCACGTCGCGGAAACGTTCGTTGTGAAACGCGAAGCCTGACGCATATTTACGACTCCGAGATAATCTATCCCGAATAAAAAACCGAGCGACGCGATCAGAAACACGACGCAGATGATGAATCTTTTTACGGTTTTTGTTCTCCTTGCCAGCAGCGCCGCTCCGAGCACGGCGATAATGACTCCTATAACGGAGTACACGCCGCCCAAGCTGTTTTCAGGCGGGATCACCGTCATCGCGATCATCGTGACGACCGTTCCCGACAGCAGCAACAGCAGTCCGGGCAGATCGCTGTTGCCGGAGGTTTTTTTATTTGTATAATCAATGGTGTTTAAAATGTTTTCTTCAAGTTTATCCTGATAGTTCTCATGCCCAACCTTTTCTCCGCTCAAAAGATCGTTAAGGCTGATCTCGAGTTCTTCGCTGAGCGGTTTGAGCAGGGAGATATCGGGCATATAGTTGCCGTTCTCCCATCGGGAAACCGTTTTTGAGGTGACTCCCAGCTTTTCCGCGAGCTGCGCCTGAGTCAATTCTTTCTTCTTTCGGTTTTCTGCGATAAACTTTCCGATCCTTTTCGTATCCATGGTATCGCTCCTTTCAGGTAACAACATATCAGTTTGTTGCCTTTTTTTCAACCCCGCAAACAGCGAATCCGCGTTTTCGGCAGCCAGACACAAACAGCGAACCGTTCCCGGGCGGCGGTACGGTCGTTTTCGGGAGATTGACGGTACAAAAAAAGCCAGAGTCGGAAGACTCCGGTCTTTTTGTATTCGTGTCCGCGGTTACGCGCGATCCCAAAACTCTTTGGTGAAAAGGCTCTTAAACAGGTATTTCACCGAAAGGAGCAGCTCACGCAGCCTCGCGGCGAACTTCGCCGGTTTCAGAGCGTTTTTGCCGAGCGGGGAGACGCTGCCCGTTTCTTTGTCGTACGACATAAACTGCGGGAACTGCGCGTCGTCGTCCACGGTGAATCCGCCGTCCGCGCGCGTTTCGCGGGTTTCATATTTTTACGTTATATAAGGCGGTCAAAAAAGGGGTTTTCCGTCTTGTAATATCCGGCGGGATTTGTTATTATTTCGGTATACGGGGCAGGGGATCCCGGACGGGGCGCGGGTCCTCGTGTGGCTGCGCCTGCATTCTTGTCGCGAAGCGACATATCGAATGCATCGAAGATGCATATATCGAATCACGCGCAGCGTGATATATCGAATTGCCCGTCAGGGCAATATATCGAATGCGAACGCAGTGAGCATATATCGAATCGCCGAAGGCGATATAAAAACGGGAGAAAAGCAAATGTCTGAAGATAAAAATGAGCTTCGGGAAATGACGATCGCTTTTGCGGTCGAGGTATCGGACGTTTGCGAGGATATCAAAGGCTGCAGATCTTACGTCGATCAGGTCATCCGCTCCGCGGCGTCTATCGGCGCAAATCTATTTGAAGGCAGATATGCTCAGAGCCGCGCGGACTTCATTCATAAACTTGAAATAGCATTAAAAGAGTGTTCAGAAACAGAGTATTGGCTTGAACTGCTTCACAGGAAAAACAAAATTACTGAAGAACAATTCAAATATCTGAATAATACACGCAGTTCAATACAGCGTAAACTCATCGCTTCCATTACCACGGCAAAGAAAAACGCGGCGAACAGCTGATTATTATCGCCTGTCGGCGACTCGATATATCACGCTGACGCGTGATTCGATATATGCTCACTTTCGTTCGCATTCGATATATCGCTTGCGCGATTCGATATATGCGTCTTCGACGCATTCGATGAGTTTTGCCTGCGGCAAAACGAGAAAGGGCGGGGCTCTGCACTCAATGCGCTTTATTCTTGTCGCTAAGCGGCATTCAATGAGTTTTGCCTGCGGCAAAACGGGAACAAAACCACAAACGGAGAAAAAAATGTCATTCGGATCAATAAACGACTGCGTGACTCTGAACAACGGAGTGAAAATGCCCGTTCTCGCGTACGGCACCTGGCAGGCGCCGTCGGGAGAGCTCACGCGCGAAGGCGTAAAGACGGCGCTCGAGCGCGGCTACCGCTCGATAGACACCGCCGCGGCTTACGGCAACGAGGAGAGCGTCGGCGAGGGCATACGCCTTTCCGGCGTCGTCCGCGGGGATATCTTCCTGACCACCAAGCACTGGATAACCGAGCGCGGCTATACGAAGACCGTCGCGGCGGTCGAGAAGTCGCTGGAGCTTCTGGGCACCGACTATATCGACCTCTATCTCGTACACTGGCCCTGCGTCGCGGTCTCGTCGCCCCGCTGGGCGGAGATAAACGCCTCCACCTGGCGCGGCTTCGAGCGCATGCTCGCTGACGGCAAGCTCCGCGCGATCGGCGTTTCCAATTTCCTGCCGGAGCAGATAACGGAGCTTGAAAAGACCGCGTCCGTCATGCCCGCGGTCGATCAGATAGAGTTCCACCCCGGCTATCATCAGCCCGAGCTCGTGAAATGGTGCAAGCAGCGCGGGATCGCCGTCGAGGCGTGGTCCGCGCTGGGCTCCGGCGCGGTGCTCGGCGACCCGGTCGTCGGCGCCGTCGCGGAGAAGCACGGCGTGACGCCCGCGCAGGTCTGCCTGCGCTTCGCGGTGCAGTACGGAGTATGTCCGATAACAAAATCCGTCCACGCCGACCGCATAAGCTCGAACGCCGATATTTACGGCTTTGAGCTCGACGAAAGCGATATGCTCGCGCTCGCCACGCTCTATCCGCTCGGCTATTCCGGCTATCATCCGGCGCAGGCGCCGGCGGACACGCTCTTCGGAGGCAATTACGACACCGACTGACACTTCCCCGACCGTGAAAAATAAAAAACCAAAACTCAAAATACTTCTTGAATGGCTTCAGATCGCCGCCGGGCTCGTCGTTTTCGCGTTCGGCGTGCATCTGACCATCTACGCCAATATCGGGCTCGCGCCGTGGGACTGCCTGGGCATGGGCATCGCGAAGCATACCCCGCTCAACTACGGTCTGTCCATGACGGTCATGGCGGTCGTCATACTTATCATCGACCTGCTGCTCAAGGAGCGTATCGGCTTCGGCACCGTCATCGACGCCCTGCTCACGGGCAATCTCGTCCAGATGTTCAACGATCTGAACCCGCTGCCCGAGAATCACAATACGTGGATCGGCGTCGCCGTGATGCCCGTCGGCTTCGTGTTCATGGCGCTGGGCATGCTCGTCTATATGAAGGCGGCGCAGTGCTGCGGGCCGAGGGATTCGCTTCTCGTGGCTCTGGGCAAACGCATGCCCCGGGTGCCTATCGGAATAGTCGAGGTCATACTCTGGGCGGTCGTGCTGCTCTCCGGGTGGCTGCTGGGCGGACCCGTCGGCATCGGCACGCTCATAAGCACCTTCGGCTGCGGCCTCGTCACGCAGCTCGTCTACTCGCTGCTGCGCTTCGAGCCCCGCTCGATAAAACACCGCGGCGTTATAGAGGTCGTGAAGATACTCGCCGGCAAAGGGGACGCCTGAACGGACGCGCTCTTCTTTATCGGTTTTGCGTTTTGCGGCGCGGGGATTTTGCGTTGCCCGGAGAACGGAACACAGGGCGGATAGCTAAAGAAAAGACTTTTGACCACAGAGGGACGCTATCCCGATGGATAACGCGCTGCCGGATTATCTGCAATACGATTTAGGCCTGACTGAAAAATAATAAGAGACGAGAGAATAATCCAGAGGTGTAAATAATATGCAGGAACTCAAATGCCCTAATTGCGGGAAGGTTTTTCAGGTCGACGATACGGGCTACGCGCAGATAGTGCAGCAGGTGCGCGACGCGGAGCTTGAGAATGAGGTCGCGCGCAGGGAGCGGGAGCTGGCGCAGGCGCAGGCGGACCGTTTCAGACTGCTCGAGATGGAGCAGGAGAGGAAGCGCGAGAAGGAGATATCCTCAAAAAACGACGAGCTCTCGGCGAAGGAACGCGAGATAGAGCGGCTCAAGGCGGAGCTCGACAGGGCGGACGCCGAGCGGAAGCTCGCCGTTTCCGACGCGGTGCGCGACAGGGAAAAGGAGCTGTTCGAGAAGGAGACCGCGATAGCGAAGCTCAGGGGCGACCTCGAGCTGCAGAAAAAGGACGGGGAGCAGCGGGAAAGCAATCTGATCGCGAAGCACGGCGAAGAGCTGAAGCTCCGCGACGAGGAGATCGAGCGGCTCAGGGATTTCAAGGCGAGACAGTCGACCAAGATGGTCGGCGAAAGCCTGGAGCAGCACTGCCAGGCGCAGTTCAACGCTATCAGGATGACCGCCTTCCCGAACGCCTATTTCGAGAAGGACAACGACGCGAGCTCGGGCAGCAAGGGCGATTTCATCTTCCGCGAGTCCTCCGGCGAAACGGAGTTCATCTCGATCATGTTCGAGATGAAGAACGAGTCGGACACGACCGCGACCAAGCACCGCAACGAGGACTTTTTCAAGGAGCTCGACAAGGACCGCCGGGAGAAGAAATGCGAATACGCCGTGCTGGTCTCGCTGCTGGAGAGCGACAACGAGCTTTACAACGGCGGCATCGTGGACGTGTCCTACCGCTATCCGAAGATGTTCGTCGTGCGCCCGCAGTTCTTCATCCCGATCATCTCGCTCCTGCGCAACGCCGCTCTTGATTCGCTGGAATACCGCAAAAAGCTCGCCGAGGTGCAGAACCGGCAGACCGATCTGACCAATTTCGAGGAGAACCTCGATAAGTTCAAAAGCGAATTCGCGCGCAGCTTCACCCTCGCGAGCGACCGTTACCGCGACGCGATCGACGGGATCGACAAGGCGATCTCCTCGCTCACGAGGATCCGCGAGAATCTGGTGAAATCCGAGAACCACCTGAACACCGCCAATAAAAAGCTCGACGACGTCAATATCAGACAGCTGACGAAAAACGCGCCGTCGGTGAGGGAAATGTTTGATTCAATGAGCAATTGACAATGCGCAATGTGCTATATTCAATGTGCAATTAGCAATGTGCAATGTGCTATATTCAATGTGCAATTAGCAATGTGCAATGTGCAATTTCGGGCGGGCGGAGCGGCGGCAAGCCGCCGCAGTGATATTTGCCCTTACGGGCAAGTGATATTGCCTGCGGCAGTGATATGCGCTTCGCGCGTGATATGTGCCTTCGGCACGTTGAGGGCGGGGCTCTGCCCCGCACCCGGCTGTATTCAATTTTGCAATTAGCAATGTGCAATGTGCAATTTCGGGCGGGCGGAGCCCGCACCTATCTGTAATGATGCTTGCCCTTACGGGCAAATGATGTCGCTTCGCTAATGATGTTGCCTTCGGCAATGATGTGTGCCTGCGGCACATTGACGGCGGGCTCTGCCCGCACCCGTTCATATAAAACAACGCGGAGCGTTCCGAAATGCCCGCAGGGCAATTCATGACCGCAGGTCAATTCACGCGCGCAAGCGCAATTCACGCCGCAGGCGCCGGCGCAAAACACAACACGCAACACGCGCCGAAGTCCGCGCGGCCGCGGACCGAAAAATATTTGCGTTATATATTGATTCTTTCCCGCCGGGGAAGTAAAATAATATAAGGAAGAAACGTACCGGACTATTCATATAATTACCGAAGGAAAGGGTGTGTGATCATGGCTAAGATCGCCGATATCATCAAGTACGAAGGGGACAACAGCACGTTCATCTGGAAGCATCCCTGCGAGGATTTCAACGCGCTGACGCAGCTCATCGTCCACGAGAGCCAGGAGGCCGTGTTCTTCATGAACGGCGAGGCGCTCGACGTTTTCAGGGCGGGCAGATACACGCTCGAATCACAGAACATCCCGCTTGTCGGCAAGGCGCTCAACCGCGCGACGGGCGGCGAGACGCCCTTCCACTGCGAGGTCTATTTCATCAACAAGACCGTGCAGATGGACCTTAACTGGGGGACGGACAGCAAGGTCCGCTATCTCGAGCCGGAGTACGGCATACCCGTCGAGATCGGCGCGAGCGGTTCGCTCAACCTGAAGGTCGAGGACTCTCTGAAGCTGCTCGTCAAGCTCGTCGGCACGATGAACGGCATCGCGTGGGACGGCAGCGGCGAGGATTTTACCAAGAGTCTCAGGGAGTCGTTCCGCCCGATGATCTCGACGGCGGTCAAGTCCAATCTCTCCGCCGCCATCAAGGAGAACGGCATAAACGTCCTCGAGGTCGACGAGCACCTGACGGAGCTCTCCGCGACGCTCAAGGCGAAGATCGAGCCCGGCTTCGGCGAGTACGGTCTCGCCGTCCCGAATTTCTATCTGACTACCGTCGTCCTGCCCGAGGACGACCCGAATTTCGCGCAGCTGCGCGAGCTTCACACCGTCGCCCTCAAGACGGGGATGGCGGCGGCCGAGGCGCAGGTCACCGCGGCGAGAAGGGAAGCGGAGCTTGAGAGGCAGACCACGCAGACCGAGGTCGCCAAGCGCGAGGCGGAGCGTCAGGTCATCGCCGCTCAGGCGCAGGCGGAGGCGACGCGTCAGGCGGGCTTCGCCGAGGCGCAGGTAATGCAGGCTCAGGGCATCACAAAGAAGGACTACGTTCAGGCGGAGGTCCAGAAGGCGTACGCCGAGGGCATCGGCAAGATGGGCTCCGGCTCCGGCGGTTCCGGCGGCGCGGGAGGCTCGACGATGAGCGACATAATCGGCCTCGGCGTCGGCCTGCAGGCCGCCCAGGCGATGAGCGGTCAGATAAACGGCATCTTCGGCAATCTCGGCGCTCCCGCGCCCGATAAGGCGGCGGGCCCCGAAATGAGGAAGTGCCCGAAGTGCGGCGCCGACATACCGGCGCAGTCAAAATTCTGCCTCGTCTGCGGCGAGAAGGTCGGGACGGCTCCCGAGGACACCGTCGTCTGCCCCGGCTGCGGCAACCGCGTGCCCAAGGGCAAATTCTGCATCGAGTGCGGCGCGACCCTGTCGACGGGCGAACGCAAGTGCCCGAAGTGCGGGGCGGACGTCCCTGCGGGCGGCAAATTCTGCCTTGAATGCGGCGAAAAGCAGGAATAAGGCGAAAAAAGGAAAATCGAAAAAGCTTTGATCGGAGGTATACGGGATGAAAAAGCTGCTGAAGGGTTATCTGGTCGTCTGGGCGGTCGCCGTGGCGATCTTCAATATAATAGTTTTCGCCGTTCCGAACGAAAGTGAGAAGTACGTCAAATTCGGCGGCGCGTTCTGGGCGGGCTACGCCCTCATCATGCTCTCGTTTTTGGGGCAGCTGGCGGTCAGTGTGTTCTTCTTTAGGTCGGAGAACACCGAAAAGGTCTTCCTCAACCTGCCGCTGATACGCATCGGGCGCTCGTGCCTGATAGTGTCGCTCATTTGCGGCGCGGCGCTGATGGTCATACCGGACTGCCCGCAGTGGGTCGGCGCGATAGTCGCGGCGCTGGTGCTGGGCTTCTATATCATCGCCGCCGCCCGCGCGAGGATAGCGGCTGAGGCGGTGTCCTACGTCGGCGCGAACGCCGCCGCGAATACGGCGTTCGTCAAGGAATACACCGCGAGGGCGGAGCAGCTCGTGTCCTCGGCGGCGACCCCCGCGGGCAAGGCGGCCGCCGAAAAGGTCTTCGAGGCGCTGCGCTACAGCAATAAATCCGGGCGCGGCACGGGCGATATCGAGGCGGAGATAGCTTCGGTATTCACCGTTTTCGCCGACGCCGTCAGGTCCGGCGACGACGCCGCCGCGGCGGACAGGGGCGCGGCTCTCGCTCGGCTGATATCCGAAAGGGACGTCGCCGCAAAGGCGGAAAAATAATAAAATGACCGATCTGTTTTGCAAGACCTGCGGCGGAAGGCTCGAAATAAACATCGGCTCCGACACCGCGGTGTGCGATTCCTGCGGGCTGGTGCGCCGCCTCGAGCCCGAGGAGGTCGCCGGCGTGACGGCGGCGTGGCGCGCCGCGCTGACGGATATGGGCTCCGGCACCCGGCAGGGCTATAAGGACGCGATCGACAAGTTCCGGTCGCTGTCTTTCGTCGCCGGCTCGAAGGACCGGATTGCGGAATGTCAGGAGCGCATCAGGGAGCTTGACGAGGCGCAGGAGCGCCGCGAGAACTCGAAAAAGAAGACAGGCAGCGCCGGGCTCGGCATAGTCCTGATAATCGTCGCGGTGCTCATCCTCGCCGCGATAATCGCCGGCGCGGTATACCTGATCATCAATATCGTTCACGGCACGCTGACCCCGACGGCGCGGTGGATAGCCGTCGCCGCGGGCGTCCTGGTCATCATCCTTGCCGTGGTCGGCAAGCTGAGCGCATGACGGTACCTGAGATAAGAGCGGAGCTTTTCGCTCTGCGGGACGAAAAATACGCCGACTTCCAGTCGGGGCTCTTCCCGACGGTCGGCAGGGAGCGCGTAATAGGCGTCCGCACGCCCGCGCTGCGCGGATTCGCGAAACGCCTGTACCGCGAAAAAGAAGCGGGGGAGTTCCTTGCCTGCCTGCCGCATAAGTACTTTGACGAGGATCAGCTGCACGCGTTCGTCATCTCGCTCGAAAAGGACTTTGACCGCTGCGCGGGACTCGTTGAGGAGTTCCTGCCGTATATCGGCAACTGGGCGACCTGCGACCAGCTCTCTCCCGCCGTTTTCAAAAAATACCCCGGAAAGCTGCTGCCTCACATCGACGTATGGCTGAGGTCGGATAAGACCTATACCGTGCGTTTCGCGATCGGGATGCTCATGCGGCATTATCTCGACGACGCGAACTTCGATATGAGATACGCCCTCCTCATAGCCGATATGAGGTCGGACGAATACTATATAAACATGATGCGGGCGTGGTATTTCGCGACTGCTCTGGCAAAACGCCGGGACGATATCCTCCCGATCGTGGAGGGCGGCAGGCTCGACGGCGCGACGCTGAAAATGACGGTCGGGAAGTGCCGCGACAGCTACCGCATCCCCGACGGGCTCAAACAGCGTCTGAAGGAGCTGCGTGACGGGCAATTGAAAAACGGTGACGGAATTGAAAAACCGGAATGACGCGGGATTTGATCATATCTTTTACTTCCCGCCCCATCAGGACGACGAGCTGACGAATTTCGGCGTGGCGATCATGAAGGATATCGACGCCGGGCGCAGCTGTCATTTGCACCCCGGCAGGCACGTTTACCCGATGACGCGCGGGGAGTTTTCCGCCGCGCGCGACCGCGAATACCGCGCGTGCTGCCGCGAGATGGGACTTGGGGACGCGGACGCCCGCATATCGCCGCTGCGCGGACTTGACGGACAGCTTACCGTCGAGAGCGCGAAGGAGATAATCCTTGACGCGATAAAGGGGCTTCCGCCCGAAAGCGTCGAGGTCCGCGCCCTCGCCCCGGTCGCCGGTCTTCACCAGAATCCCGACCACCGCGCGACCGGGACCGCCGCGCTCGAGCTGTTCGGGGAGGGCGCGTTCGGAGGCCTCACGCTGTTCTACGAGTCGATACTGCTGCCCGAAGTCACGGGCGACGACGCTCCGCTTCAGTACGCGACGGAGCGCGTCGAACCCGACGAGGGGCAGGCGGAGCGTTTCCGCCGCGCCGCGGACCGGTACGGGATATGGGCGCCGGAGAAGGGCTTTTACGCAATCGGCCACCACTCGGTAAAGGACGAGTTCGAGATGATGACCGCCGACCCCGTGTCGCTCGTCTGTTCCGGGCAGGCGCCGGCGAAATGACGGTTGCCGGGGGGCAAACGCCGCGTCATCGACCCGCGAAGCGATCCGCGCCGTACCGGCTCCCCGAAAAGGGTACGAAATCAGGCGGCAGCGCCGCCGACGTCGATATATAAGCAAAAGCCGCCGCGTTTTTCGGCGGTTTTTTTATCATGACGCAAAGCAAGGATGAAGAGCGCGAAAGAGCCAAAAAGACCCGGCCAAAGGCGATTCGGGTTCGACTCCCCTTACCCTGAGCGTGACGCGCCCGGCGCGGTCAAACGTAACGGCGGACAGTTCTGACGCGGGGATCGGACTGAGGACTTGACAAAACGGCGTATTGACATTAGAATATATTATTAGGAGATTATTATTTGGTATAAATGCATCAATACTTCGGAGGCTACTCACAATGAAAAAGGCAAGAACGCTTTTACCGGTACTCCTTACGTTCATGCTGGCGGTGTCCGTCTGTGTCTCGGCCGGAATACTGCTTGCTCCGGACGCGGAGGCCATCACGACCCAGACCGCGGGCAACTACTATATCAAAGTGGAAGTCCATGATGAAACGTCTACTCTGTCAAAGTATGACAGCTGCAACAACTCCGCCGGTTACGTGGTCGTTCCCACGATCAAACAGGACGGAACGGAGGGCCCGCTCTGGTACGCTACCGTAAAGAAGAGCGAGTGGGACTCCGACAATATGACCGCGACGTATTATTATCACGCGGACGGAAAAAACAAGGACGCCTCCACAAACGTCGCCGTCGCGGGGTTCCCCGCCGGCCTCAGAAAGGTGCAGACCGCCTCCGCGACGGCAACGAACTGGATCAAGAACAATAACGGCTCGTGGACGTCCAGGGAGCGTTTCAGGGTTTACGTATCCGCGGATAATTCCAACTGGACCTGCGTATTGGACTATTATGAGGATACGTCGGCGGGAGGCAACTGGTCCTATACGAACGCCGTCGAATCTTCCAAATACCCTGCGCTGAACGCCGTGGCGATCACCGGTCCCACGACCGTGCTTACGCACGGAAGCGCCAAGCAGACATATACCGTGACCGCCGCGTGCGACCAATACGGTGTAAACTGGGGCTTTTCCTCGGTGTCGTGGGCGAGCAGCAACTCCAACGCCACTATCACCGGCGGCGGCGTCGCCACCTTCGGCTTCAACGGCGGCGCGGCGTACGCGACGGTCTTTACGCCCTCTTTATATAACGGCAGCTATTCGTCCGTGAACACAGTCGCCGTGTCCGTGAATCCCGTGGCGGACACCATTGCCCTGCACGAAACCAAAACCGCCACCATCAACGCCGGCAACGGGCATTTCTTCTGCTTCAAGCCCACGACCACCGGCAACTACGCTTTCTGGGCGGGCGGCACGGATCTGGATCCCCTCGGTTATGTTTTCGACGCCGGCTGCAACGAACTGATCAGCCAGGACGATATCAGCAACTCCTCCAACGGCAACCCCACGGCGCAGTCCGTATTGGGGCTTTCCAGCGGCAACCGCCATTACGTGGTTTACAGATTCACCTCCAACACGGAGTATTTCCTGTTCACCAACGATTATTATAACGTGAAGAGCGGCAATACAAAGACCGGCTCCTACCCGGTAACGGTATCCAGAGCCGTAGACCTGACGTTCAACGACGCAAACTCCGGCGCCACGACCACGTTTACCGGGATGCCCTCCAACCAGCCGTTCGTGATCGCGGACCGTGTGAGCTTCGCCCGCGATAACCACACGCTGATCGCGTGGTCCGAATCCGGCTCCGCCGCCGAGACCAAAACGGTCATGCATTCGGAAACGCTCACGATCCCGGCGACCGCTTCCAAGACCTATTACGCGCTGTGGTATCCGGACAGCCCCGCGACGCTCACTCCGAACAACGATTACACCGCCGCCGTTGACGCCGGCGCGCAGATACGGTTCTATCAGTTCACGCCCTCCTCCACACGGAAATACCTGATCTACGGCAAAGCGGGCACGGATTCGTATGTGAATCTCTACGACGCCGCGGTGTACCGGAACAGCGCCGTGATCCTGACCTCGCAGGATGATTCCGGAACAAGCGACGGCACCATGAACGGCTATGCGTTCGACGGCCTCACTAACAACCAGTTCTTCCTGCTGCGACAGCTCAACGCGAACACCAAATACCTTTACGGAGTTAAGTTTTACAACAGCTCCTCAACAGGCGATCTTCCGTTCCGGTTCGAGGAGGTCTATTCCGTCGCCTATGACCTGCGGGGCGGCGCAGGCACGTTTGCGGATCAGGATAAGTTCCTGAACAAGGACCTGACCCTCTCCTCCGAAGTGCCCGCCCGCGCCGGTTACGTCTTTAAGGGCTGGAGCGCGGATCCCGCGGGCAATACTGTGGATTACGCCCCCGGCGCGACGTATACCGGCAACGCGGATCTTACGCTCTACGCCGTTTGGGCCGCCGATCCCGCCTTCCTGAACTGGGCGTACACCATGGGCAAGAGCACCTATGATAACGGCGGCAGCGGTATTTCCGGTCTGGGCGACGCTGTCGCAAACGGCAAGACCATTCTGGATTCCGTGAACGCCTACAGCGATACCTACGATCAGACGCAGGCGGACGCAGCCGCGAACTCGATCCTGGCGGCGCTGCCCGCTGCAACGCTGAACCGGGGGATAACGGTAGACATCACCGCCGCCGGAGAGGGCTATTGCCAGAGGTTCACGCCGAGCGCCTCCGGCACCTATATTTTCTATTCCTACGCGACCGAGCGCGCGGGCGATCCCTACGGCTTTATCTACAGCGGCGCCGGCGCCGAGCTTGCCAAACAGGACGATATCAGCAATTCCTCCAACGGCGCTCCCGCCATGCAGGCGCTGCTGGGCATCCAGAACAACCAGCACTACGTTACCTATAATATGACGGCGGGCACCGCCTATTATCTGTATACCCGCTGCTACAATACTTCCGACACGGGCACGTACCCCGTGATGATCTCGAGCCCCGTCAAGCTCACGTTTGATCCCACCGGCGGCAGCGAGACCGTTGTGAAGGAGAACGTGCCGGGCGGCGCGCCCCTGCCGCTGACGAACATCGCCCCCACGCGCGGGGGGCACTCTCTGCTTGCGTGGAGCGAAAGCGGCGAGGCGGACGAACCGAAGGCTTATATGGCAAACGGTACGCTTACGGTTCCCTCCTCCGACAAGACATATTACGCGCTGTGGTATCCCGATGACCCCGCTGAGGTCTCGCTGAACACGGATCATACCGCCTCCGTGACCGCGGCGTCACAGATCGTGTATTACAGCTTTACGCCTTCCGTTACCTCCCGTTACGTGCTCTATTCCAAGGGCGTGGACGTGAGCGTGATCGACCCCGCCGTGCTGCTTTACGACGCGAACGCCTACGCGGCGGACGCCTCCTATCTTGTGTTTAACGACGACGGCGGCAACAATCACCACGATTTTGTGGGCTCCTCCAATCGCAATTTCTTTGTTGAGACCGAGCTCACCGCGGGGACCGCCTACCTGATCGGCGTCAAGAATTACCGCCGCACGCTGGGCGATATCCCCTTCCGGATCGAAAGAGTTTATTCCGTGACCTACGACGCCAACAACGGCGCCGGCGCGCCCGACGCGCAGAGCAAGTATTACGGCAAAGACCTTACGCTCAGTTCCGCGGAGCCCACCCGCGATAATTACAGCTTCAAGGGCTGGGCGACGGACAGTACCGCGACCGCCGCGGAATATGCCGCCGGCGGCGGGTATACCGCCGACGCGGACGCCGTCCTTTACGCAGTATGGGAGATCAACTCCTACACCGTCACGTTCAAGGACGGCTTTACCGGCGCGACGCTGACGACCGCGAGCGTGGAGCACGGCTCCGCCGCGATCGCTCCGACTCCGGCGGATTATCACGCGATCGACGGCAACAACGAAAAACACATGAAGTTCACCGGCTGGGACAATACGTTTGTCAGCGTTACCGCCGATTTGACCGTTACCGCGCAGTACGCGCAGGAGGATCACGGTTACGGCGCGTTCGCGAGCGTCGACGGCAATGATCACAGCCGTACCTGCGCCGACTGCGGTTATGTTCAGACCGAAGCGCACGCCTGGGAGTGGATAACCGACACTGCCGCGACCTGCGGCGCCGCGGGCGTCAAGCATCAGAAATGCAGTATCTGCGGCGCGGAACAAAATGAAAATACACCGATCGACCCGACGGGCGAGCATACCGCCGGCGAAGCGGAAGAAACCGTCATAAAGCCGGCGACCTGCGGAGAATCGGGCAGTAAGCGCGTAGTCGTCAAGTGCTCCGTTTGCGGTACCACCCTCAGCGATACGACAGCCGAGATCCCCGCGACGGGCGAACACTCCTGGAAGTGGGTGACCGACACCGAAGCGACTTGCGGCGCGGCGGGCGTCAAGCACGAAGAATGCGAGAACTGCGACGCTACGCAGAATTCCGGTACCGAGATCCCCGCGACGGGCGAGCACGTCTGGAAGTGGGTGACAGATACCGAACCCACCTGCGGAGCGGCGGGCGTCAAGCAGGAGGAATGCGAAAACTGCGACGCTACGCAGAGCGCGGGCACCGAGATCCCCGCTACGGGCGCCCATACTCCCGGCGAGGCGGAAGAAAATGTAATCACGCCGGCGACCTGCGGCGCGGCGGGCAGCAAGCGCATAGTCGTCAAGTGCTCCGTTTGCGGAACAACGCTCAGCGATACGACAGCCGAGATCCCCGCTACGGGCGGGCACGTCTGGAAGTGGGTGACCGACACCGAAGCGACTTGCGGAGCCGCGGGCGTCAAGCACGAAGAGTGCGAGAACTGCGGCGCGACACAGAGCGCGGGCACCGAGATACCCGCGACGGGCGATCATACCGCCGGCGAAGCGGAAGAAAATGTAATCACGCCGGCGACCTGCGGAGAATCGGGCAGCAAGCGCGTAGTCGTCAAGTGCTCCGTTTGCGGAACAACGCTCAGCGATACGACAGCCGAGATCCCCGCTACGGGCGAGCACGTCTGGAAGTGGGTGACAGACACCGAAGCGACTTGCGGAGCCGCTGGCGTAAAGCACGAAGAGTGCGAGAACTGCGACGCGACACAGAGCGCGGGCACCGAGATACCCGCGACAGGCGATCATACCGCCGGCGAAGCGGAAGAATCCGTTATTACTCCGGCGACCTGCGGCGCGGCGGGAAGCAAGCGCGTAGTCGTCAAGTGCTCCGTTTGCGGAACCACACTCAGTGATACGACAGCCGAGATCCCCGCTACGGGCGCCCAAACACCCGGCGAGGCGGA
>JAFRXS010000174.1 GCA_017443405.1 Clostridia bacterium
CTCGACGACCTCCTGCCGGAGGCTTTCGCGACCTGCCGCGAGGCGGCGTGGCGCATACTCGAGATGAAGCACTTCCCCGTTCAGGTGGAGGGCGGCATCATCCTGCATCAGGGCAGGGTCGCGGAGATGAAGACGGGCGAAGGCAAAACGCTCGTCGCGACGCTCCCCGCCTACCTCAACGCGCTCACCGGCAACGGCGTGCACGTCGTCACGGTCAACGATTACCTCGCCCGCCGCGACTCGGAATGGATGGGCAAGGTCTACCGCTTCCTCGGTCTGTCGGTCGGACTTGTCATAAACGAACGCAACCCCGCCGCCCACAAGGAAGCGTACGCCGCGGACATAACCTACGGCACGAACAACGAGATGGGCTTCGACTATCTTCGCGACAACATGGTCACGGACAAGGCAGACCGCGTTCAGCGCGGGCACAATTTCGCGATAGTGGACGAGGTCGACTCCATCCTCATCGACGAGGCGAGGACGCCGCTCATCATCAGCGGCATGAGCGACAAGTCCACCGACCTTTACCGTCAGGCGGACGATTTTGTCAGCACGCTCAAGATGACTAAGGTCAAGGAGATAGAGGAAAAGGTCAACGCCGAGGACCTTGCCGCCGACGGCGACTACATAGTCGACGAAAAGGCGCGTACCGCCTCGCTCACAAAGCGCGGCATCGAGAAGGCGGAGAAGCACTTCGGCGTCGAGAACCTGATGGACTCCGAAAACCTGCTGCTTCAGCACCATATCGACATAGCCGTCAAGGCGCACGGCGTCATGCACCGCGACACCGACTATATCGTCAAGGACGGCGAGGTCCTGATAGTCGACGAGTTCACCGGAAGGATCATGATCGGCAGACGCTACAACGACGGTCTGCATCAGGCTATCGAAGCCAAGGAGCACGTCGAGGTCAACCGCGAGTCCAAGACCGTCGCGACGATAACCCTTCAGAACTATTTCAGGCTCTACAGCAAGCTGTCCGGCATGACGGGCACCGCCATGACCGAGCAGGAGGAGTTCCAGGAGATCTACAGCCTCGACTGCGTCGAGATACCTACCAACAAGCCGATGATCCGCGTAGACCATCCGGACGTGATGTATAAAAAGGAAGGCACCAAGCTCAACGCGATAGTGCAGCAGATAAAGCAGTGCCACGAAAAGGGCCAGCCGGTGCTCGTCGGCACGGTCAGCATCGAAAAGTCCGAGCATCTCTCAAAGATACTGCGCAAGGAGGGCGTGCCGCATCAGGTCCTCAACGCCAAGAACCACGAAAAGGAAGCGGAGATAATCGCCCAGGCGGGCAAGGTCGGCGCCGTCACCATAGCGACGAACATGGCGGGCCGCGGAACGGATATCATCCTTGGCGGCAACGCGGAGTTCCTCGCGCTGTCCGACCTTCGCCGCCGTCAGCTCCCCGAGGAGCTCATCGCCGAGGCGAACGCCTTCGGCGACACCGACAACGAGGAGATACTCGAAGCCCGCAGGCTCTTCCGCGAGCTTGAAGCAAAGCACAAGGCGGAGCTCTCCGACGAGGCGGACAGGGTACGCGAAGCAGGAGGCTTGTTTATCATAGGCACCGAGCGCCAGGAGTCCCGCCGCGTCGACAATCAGCTGCGAGGCAGGGCAGGCAGGCAGGGCGACCCGGGCGAGAGCAGGTTCTACATCTCCGCCGAGGACGACCTCGTGCGTCTGTTCGCGGGAGACAGGTTCTATCGCATACTCGACTCCTTCAAGAGCATGGAGGAGACTCCGATAGACGTCAAGATGTTCTCGCAGACCATCGAGTCGGCGCAGAAGCGCCGCGAGGGCACGAACTTCGCGATACGCAAGAACGTCCTCAAATACGACGACGTCATGAACCAGCAGAGGACGCTCATCTACGACCAGCGCAACGAGGTGCTCGACGGCGAGCGTCCCATAAGCGACATAATAAACGATATGATCGAGCGCAGCATAAGCGATAACGTCGACTTCTACCTGCCCGCCAATCTCAAGGCCGCCGACCGCAACACCGAGGGCCTTATCAAGAAGTACGCGATACTCCTGCCCGACGGCGTCCTTCCCGGCGGCGGCGACAGAGAAGCCGTGCGCGCGGAGCTTATCGACAGGGCGAAGAAGATCATCGCCGAAAAGGACGAAAAGCACGGCGCGGACGTGATGACCTCGGTCAAGCGCGACCTGCTTCTGCGCAACGTCGACCTCAGATGGATGGACCATATCGACGATATGGACCAGCTTCAGAGGGGCATCGGGCTCAGAGCCTACGCGCAGCAGGACCCCATCCTCGCCTTCCGCGAGGAGAGCTTCGACATGTTCGAGGAGATGCGCCACAACATACTCGAGGGCACGGTCGACAGTCTTCTGCGCGTAGTGGTGGCTTCGCCCGAGCAGCAGGAGCAGCAGAGAAAGCAGCGCGCCGAAAGAGCGAGGATGAAGCTCTCCTACAACGGCGGCGGAGGCGGCGCTCCGGTCAAGAAGCAGCCCGTCAAGGCGGCGAAAAAGCCCGGCAGGAACGACCCCTGCCCCTGCGGCAGCGGCAAGAAGTACAAATATTGCCACGGCCGCGACGAATAAGCACAGACATCAAAGCGGCGGACAGCCGCATCGGAGAATCATAAAATGATCGAAGACCTGTGGTTCGATAAACGCACGGCGGAGCGCCGCGCGCTGAGAAGATTCGGCATGGCGGACGGACTTGCCATGCTCGGCTTCACGATGCTGGGCAACGTTCTGCTCATGGCCCTGATCAGGATACCGGCGGTGAGATCGCTGTATCTGAACGTCCCGCTGTTCAGCATTTCGCTGGACAGCATACTGAGCGTCGTCTATATCGGCGTGCCCTTCCTTATCGCGCTTCGGATAAAACGCGGGGCGGGCTTTTCGTCCGACCTTGAGTTTTCCGTACCGAAAGACAAAGGAAGGGCGGCGCTTCTGATCCTCATGGGCCTGGGCGCCTGCATAGCGGGCAGCTACGCGACGCAGTATTTCTCGGTCTTCATCGAGGAGACGACCGGCGTGACCTTCAGCTACACATTCTTCGAGAGACCGGCGGGCGCGATCGGACTTGCCGTATATTTCGTCCGCGTAGCGATCATCCCCCCGGTGACCGAGGAATTCGCGATGCGCAAGGTGGTCATGACTCCCCTGCGCCGCTACGGCGACGTCTTCGCGATAGTCGTTTCGTCGGTGATGTTCGGACTGCTGCACGGCAATATGGTCCAGCTCCCCTTCGCGATGATAGCCGGCTGCGCGATAGGCTACGCCGACATCCAGACCGGCTCGCTTCTTCCGGGCATGATCATACATTTCGCGAACAATTTTTTCTCGATAGTCGAGGAGCTCCTTGCCGAGGGCGTTCCGGACGACGCGCAGATATATCTCATCATCCCGCACGCCGCGATGATCATAGCCGGCGTGATCTGCGCCGCCGTCTATTTCGGCGGCCACATGAGCGTGTCTCTCGAACGCCCGAAGACCGAGCTTTCGCGCGGACGCAAGACCGCCGCGTACTTCCTCGCCCCCGCGATGATACTCGCGGTCCTGCTCATGCTGTTCCAGACCCTGCTCACCACGTCGCTGGGCGAGCGCTTGATCGAGAACCTCCTCCCGCCCGCAAGATGATGACGCGGGAGGAGCTTATGCGCCGCTGCCTGGAGCTCGCGAAGGAGGCCGCCTCGGAGGGCGAGGTGCCCGTGGGCGCTCTGGTCGCGCGCGGCGGCGAGATAATAGCGGAGGGCAAAAACTCCCGCGAGGGCGACAAAAACGCGCTCGCGCACGCCGAGACCGCGGCGATCTACCGCGCGTGCAGGACTCTGGGCGGCTGGCGGCTGCCGAGCTGCGAGCTTTACGTGACGCTCGAGCCGTGCCCGATGTGCGCCGGCGCGATACTGAACGCGAGGATAGAACACGTAGTCTTCGGCGCCTATGACGCGAAAAACGGCGCTTTCGGCTCCGTCACCGACCTTTCGTCGCTGCCCGGCTGCTTCCACACCGAGGTCGAGGGCGGCCTGCTCGCGGAGGAATGCTCCGCCGTGCTCTCCGATTTTTTCACGCGGCTGCGCCGTCCCGTTTCATAGGGTAAGGGGAGTCGAACCCTGAATCGCCTTTGGCCGGGTCTTTTTGGCTCTTTCGCGCTCTTCATCCTTGCTTTGCGATAATCAGAGGATACCGAATAATATGACTGTTTTTGACATTGACGTGCCCGCCGCCGAGGAAGGGTCGACCTCCGTCGCGGAGGCGATATACAACGGCATATCGCGCGGCGTCGACACCGCCGAGCTGAAGGACGGGCTGTCCCGCGAAAAGCTTTCCGCTTTCTGGGACTCTTTCATCGAATTCTGCACGACCAAGGGCGTCGACCTTTTGATCGCCCTCGTCGTCCTGTTTGTCGGCTTCTATATCGTCAAGCGTCTCACGAAGCACATCCGCTTCTCAAAACGGACGGAGCACCTCGACCCGTCGGTGCGGACCTTCTTCGCGAGCTTCGTCAGCATCGGCGGCAAGATACTCATCGTCATCACCGTCTGCGCGATAATGGGCGTGCCGATGAGCTCGGTCGTCGCGATAATCGGCTCGATAGGCCTCGCCATCGGTCTCGCGCTGCAGGGCGCGCTGGCGAATATCGCGGGCGGCTTCGTGATAATGGCGTTCAAGCCCTTCAAGGTCGGCGACTATATAACCGCAAACGGCGACAGCGGCACGGTCACGGACATCGGGCTTTTCTACACCAAGATACAGACTCTCAACAACAGCGTGATAATAGTGCCGAACAGCACGATCTCGAACCAGACCGTCAAGAACGACTCCGCCATGCCCGTGAGGCGCTATGAAACGACGTTTTCCGCCGCCTACGGCTGCGACGTCGACAAGGTCTGCGCCGTACTTCTGAAAACGGCGTCCGAAAACGCCGCGTCGGTCGACGCGCCTGCGCCGAACGCCTTCGTGAGCAGCCACTCCGATTCGGCGGTCATTTACACCGTCCAGGTCTGGTGCCGCAAGGAGGATTATCTCGCGCTCAAGGAATCGCTCGCGGGCGAGGTCAAAAAGGCGTTCGACGCCGAAGGCATCGAGATACCCTTCCCGCAGAGAGTCGTTCATATCGACAAACCGTGACGCGAAATGCCCGTTCATCCCTTCCCTCCCGTTTACGACGGGAATTCGCGCGTACTCATACTCGGCTCGTTCCCGTCGGTCGCCTCGCGCGGCGCCGGCTTCTACTACGGCCACCCGCGCAACCGCTTCTGGTCCGCGCTCGCCGCGGTTCTTGACGCGCCCGAGCCGCATACGACAGCAGAAAAAAAGGAGCTTCTCCTGCGGCGCGGCATCGCTCTCTGGGACGCGGCGGCGTCCTGCGAGATAACAGGCAGCAGCGATTCGTCGATCAAAAACGCCGTCCCGAACGACCTCTCGCCGATATTCGAAACAGCGGACATAAAGGCTGTGTTCTGCAACGGCGCGACGGCGGGACGGATAGTCAAAAAGTTCGGTCTCGCTCCCGGACGGCCGGTCTTCATCCTGCCCTCCACGAGCCCCGCGAACGCGGCGCGCTCTCTCGGATCGCTCACGGACGAATGGTCCGTCATCAAAGACTATATATAAATCTAAGGAAAACCGTATGGACTACAATGGACTCATAGCGGGAGCCGGCGGCTCCCACGCGGAGCTGAGGCTCCAGACGAACACCGACCACAAGGTCGTGCTGCTCAACGGCGAGCTCGTGGGCAACACGTTCTCCAGAAGAGGCGGAGTCTGCTCCCGCGTCTGCAAAAACGGCAGCTGGGGCTTCGCCTCCGGGCCCGAAACGGACGACGACTCCGTCCGCGAGGTGGTGCGCGAGGCGGCTTCGGGCGCCTCCTTCCTCGACAGCAGGGTCCGCGGCAAGGGCTTCGCGTCATCCGCGGCGCCCGGCGTCTGCCCCGAGAGCGTCTTCACCGACGTGCCGCAGAAGGACTATATCGAGGCGGCCAAGGAGATAGACGCCTACGTTTCCGAGAATTGCCCGCGTCTCGCGTCGCGCACCGTCGTCTGCGTGTCGGACTGCATGGACAAAACGATATTCACCGCCTCGGGCGTGAACGCGCGCACGATAGACCCGAGGGTCTACATCTACGTGTTCATGACCGCCGAGACGGACGACGGCGGCACGGTCGACATGTTCACCGTCGCGGGCGGACGCGGCTATCTCGGCCCCGATATGCCCGACAGGAACGAATGCCGCCGCAAGGTCGACGAGCTTTACGAAAACCTTATGAAAAAGCGCGAGGGCGTGTTCCCCGAGGCGGGCGTCGCGGACGTCATCCTCGACGCGGCTCTGGCGGGCATGCTCGCTCACGAGGCCGTCGGGCACACCTGCGAGGCGGACCTCGTCACGGGCGGCTCCGTCGCGGGCAAATGCCTCGGCAAGCCCGTCGCGTCGGAGCTCGTCACGCTCACCGACTACGCCCATACGGCGTTCGGCTCGACCGTCCCGCTGCCCCTCTACACGGACGACGAGGGCACGCTCTGCGAGGACGCGGTCCTTATAAAGGACGGCATCCTCACCGGCTATATGCACAATATCGAGTCCGCGGCGCGCTACGGCATGAAGCCCTGCGGCAACGCCCGCGCCCACTTCTTCACCGACGAGCCGCTCATCCGCATGCGCAACACCGCGATAAGTCCCGGAACGTCGAAGCTCGAGGACATGATCGCCTCGATCGACAACGGCTACTATCTTCTCGACACGGGCAACGGTCAGGCGGACATCACCGGCGAGTTCATGTTCGGCATCAATTTCGGATACGAGATAAAGAACGGCAAGCTCGGCAGGCCTCTGCGCGACACGACCATTTCCGGCGTCGCGTTCGAGATGCTCAAGAGCGTGACCATGCTCTCCGACACGGTCAAATGGTCAAGCTCGGGCTACTGCGGCAAAAAGCAGCTCATGCCCGTAAGTCTCGGCGGACCGGACGTCAAATGCCGCGTGAGCATCGGAGGGAGGTAAACGGTATGAAAACTCTTCAGGGACTTAAAAACACGGCGGCGGACGCCCTCGCGATGTGCCTTGAAGCGGGAGCCGAAAAGGCGTCCTGCTCCGTTTCGCAGGGGCTGCTCAGGGAGCTGAACGTCGAGGACGGGAAAGTCAACCTCATGCGCTCGAATTTCAATTCGTCGCTGCGCCTCATCGTGCTGCGCGACGGAAGAAAGGGCACGGTATCCGTCAACGACCTCTCGCCCGAGTCGATACGCCGCGCGGCAAAGGACTGCGTCGAAGCCGCGGACGCCGCGAAGCCCGACGACGCGAACTGTATAGCCTCGCTCACCGAGAACGCCGACTTCTCAGAGGGCATAGCCGAGTGCGACGAGACGGCGCTTTACGACGCGACGATGGAATACCTCGACACGGTCAAGAGCGACTATCCGCTCGTCACTATAGAAAACCTCATTTCAAGCTATTCGCGCAGCGAGAGCGTCCTGCTCAACACAAACGGGGTCGACTATTCCGAAAGGCAGGGCTCCTACTCGATAAGCGCCGGCTTCTCGTCGTCCGACGGGGACGATACGACCTCTCTCACGGGCTGCGGCGTCGATTTTCTCGGCTTCGACAAAAAGCTCATCGAGCTCGGCGACCAGCGCAGAGTGTTCGACCGCTGCGTAAAGGAGCTCGGCGCGTCGCCTCTGGGCGCTGACGGCAAATTCACCGGCAAGATGCTCATGTCGCCCGAATGCGCGGCGGACCTCGTCGGCTCGGCGATAGGGCTTTTCCTCTCGGACGGCGTCATAATCGACGGCACGAGCCCGTGGAGGTCTAAGCTCGGGCAGAAGGTCGCCTCGGACAAGCTCACGCTCTCCTGCATCCCGCACGACAGCCGCATCGTCTGCGGCGAGCGCGTGCACTCCGACGGCTATATCTCCGAGGATTTCGACTATATAAAGGACGGCGTGCTAAAGAGCTTCGACCTGTCCGAATACGGCGCGCGCAAGACCGGCGGCGAGAGGGCGAAGGCGTCCTCCTCCTGCATCGGCATCGCGCCCGGCGAAACCCCGCTCGAGGACCTCATAAAGGGCGTCGACCGCGGCATCTATATCTGCCGCTTCTCCGGCGGCGAGCCGTCCGTCGCGGGCGACATCTCCGGCGTCGCGAAAAACAGCTTCCTTATCGAAAACGGCAGGATCGCGCGCCCGCTGTGCGAAACGATGGTTTCGTTCAATATCGCCGAAATGGTCATGAACATACTCGACATCTCGAAGGAGACCGTCTGCGACGGCTCGAGCGTTCTGCCGTGGGTGCTCTCCGACGGCGTGACCGTAAGCTGATCCTCCGTCATGAAAGACATAGACATTAACGAACTGCTGACTCTCAAGCTTCCGCTGAGATTCAAAAACGGGAGGTTCCGCGTCCTCATGATGTCTGACCTGCACGGCGGCCCCGGCGGCAGCCCGCAGCTCTACGACGCGGTGGAAGCCATGGTCGCGCACACCTTGCCCGACCTCGTCGTCGTGGACGGCGACACCTCGTGGGCGACGGACGAAAAAAGCCAGAAGGAATACCTCGCGACGCTCACAGAACCGTTCGAGAAGCGCGGGATACCCTGGTGCCATATCTTCGGCAACCACGACCACGGCTATATGCCGAACGAGGTCTCCGAAACCGTGTTCGAGTCCTTCCCGCACTGCGTCAACAAGCGCGGCGACCCGGAAATAACGGGTGTTTCCAACTACGTCCTGCCGGTGATGTCCGGCGACGGGACGAAGCCCGTTTTCAACGTCTGGGCGCTCGACAGCGGCGACAATATGCGCGAATTCCGCGCGCGCTGGGGCCTGCCGGAGGATTTCTGGCCCGTCATGCCCAACTATATCTACGAGGGGCGCGACTATAACTCCGTGAGCTTCGACCAGCAGATGTGGTACTGGCAGGCGTCGCTCGCTCTCGAGAAGTACGCGGGCGCGAGGGTGCCCGGCATCATGATAATGCATATCCCGATCCCCGAGTTCAAGACGGTCGCCCTCAACCGCGAGGCGTGCGGCTACCGCGGCAACCAGGGCGAGAGCGTCGGCTGCGGCGAGCTCAATACCGGACTTTTCGCGACGGCTCTGCAGCGCGGCGACATACGCGGCATCTATGCCGGTCACGACCATTTCAACGACTTTTCCGGCACCTACTGCGGCATAGAGCTCGGCTACGACGGCGGCATGGACTACGACTGCTACGTCTGCGACGAGGTCCGCGGCGCCCGCGTTTTCGATATTGACGAAAACGACCCGGCGAATTACAAAACGTATCTCGTTAAGATACGCGATATAATGGGAGCAAAGGGAGACAATAAGCACCTGCCGCACAGTTAAAAGACTTATCAATGTGCAATTAGCAATGTGCAGTGTGCAATGAATGGCGGGGACACCCCGCACCCCATTATATTGCCGTCAAGATA
>JAFRXS010000175.1 GCA_017443405.1 Clostridia bacterium
ACGCTCACGAAGCTCATGAAAAAAATAGGCTTCTGGCAGTTCTGAGCCGAGCGGCGGCGATGTGTCATCGAAAAGCGGTTGCGGTAATTCGCGCCGCTTTTTCTTGTTGTCAATATAATGGGGTGAGGGCGGAGCCCGCCGGCAATGTGCCGACGGCACACATCATTGCCGAAGGCAACATCATTAGCGAAGCGGCATCATTTGCCCGTCAGGGCAAACATCATTCCCGACCTGGTGCGGCGCGAGTCTCCGGTGGAGACCTCTCATCCGCAGGATGAGAAGCACCGAACGAGCCGACAGGCGAGAATCTGCCCGCACGTCTTAAGTTTTCAGTCTTCATTTGCCGTCAGGCAACTATTGCTTGCCTGACGGCTCTTCCGCTCCCGATCGCTCTCGTTTATCTCCCGCATCACTCTGCACGGGTTGCCGACGGCGACGACGCCGGAGGGGACGTCCTTCGTAACGACGCTGCCCGCGCCGATAACGCTGTCGTCTCCGATCGTTACGCCGGGGAGCAGTATCGCGCCGGCGCCGATCCAGCAGTTCCTGCCTATCCTCACGGGAAGATTATACTGCAGCGGTCCCTCGCCTCGGTACTCGGGCCATATCGGATGACCGGCTGTGGCGACGACCACGTTCGGTCCCAGCTCGGTATAGTCGCCGATGTAGATATGCGTGTCGTCCACGGCGGTGAAGCCGGAATTGATATACACTCCCCTGCCCACGTGTACGTGCTTTCCACCCCAGTTCGCGTAGAACGGCGGGTTAATATACGTACCCTCGCCGCACTCGGCGAGCATCGTCTTCATAAGTATCATACGGTGAGCGAAGCCCAGGACGGGTCTGCTCCTGTTGAAGCGGTACATCCCTCCGAGGCAGAAGAGCTGTTTGACCAGCAGCTTGACTTCTCCCGGGTCGTACAGCTCGCCCGAGTGCATCTTCTCGTATATTTCTTTAAGTTCCACGTTATCACCTCTGCTGTAAATCTATCACTTGACGACGGATAATTCAAGACCGAAAAACGGATGACGAAAATCCCGTGCGTGATTGACACGTCCCGTTTTTACTGATATAATAACATGAAATAATAAGAGAAACAGAGGATAGTCATGTCCGATATACTGATAACCGGCGGCGCCGGATATATAGGTTCCGTTCTCGTACCCGAGCTATTGCGGCTCGGTCACAGTGTGACCGTTCTTGATTCTTTCATGTACAAACAGAGCTCCCTTATAGAGTGCTGCCCGAACGACCGTTTCACGGTCGTGAACGGCGACGCGAGAGAGGAAGAGACGCTCAAAAAAGTCATCTACGGCAAGGATTTCATCTTTCCGCTCGCGGCGCTGGTCGGCTTCCCTCTCTGCGATAAGGACAGGACCGCCGCGGTCAGCACAAATCAGAGAGCGATCGAAACTCTGCTGAGGCTCAGGGAAGACGGTCAGAAGATCATTTTCCCCTGCACAAACAGCGGCTACGGTCTGGGCGCGGGGCAGGAATACTGCACGGAGGAGTCGCCGATCGAGCCTATCTCCCTTTACGGCAAGACGAAGATGGCGGCGGAGAAAGCGGTGCTTGAGGCGGGGAACTCTCTCACGTTCCGTTTCGCCACGCTTTTCGGCGCGTCGCCGAGGATGCGGACCGACCTGCTCGTGAACGACTTCGTTTACAGGGCGGTATTCGACCGCGCGGTCGTGGTTTTCGAGGGCGGCTTCATGCGCAACTACCTTCACGTGCGCGACGCGGCGAGGGCGTTCATCTTCGCGATGGAGCATTTCGACGCGATGAAGGGCACGATGTACAACTGCGGTCTGAGCGACACGAACATCTCAAAGCTCGAGCTCTGCGAGAGGATAAAAAAACATATCCCGTCTTTCGTATATCTCGAGTCGCCCATAGGCGAGGATCCCGACAAGCGCAATTACCTCGTGTCGAATGAAAAGATAGAAAAAGCGGGCTTCCGCACGCGGTATACGTTAGACGACGGCATAAGAGAGCTTATCAAGGTCTACACGATAATAAAGAACTCGGCATACGGCAACGTGTGAGCGGAGGAGTTATGGCGCTTATCGACGTTTTAAAACCCGATTTCGTTTTCAACGACGACAGAGGGAGCCTGGTGCAGATAGTACACGGCGGATGCGAACAGGTGAACGCGGTTTTCACGAAGAAGGGCGCGGTGCGCGGCAACAGCCATTACCACAGGCTCAACGAGGAGATATTCTTCATCATCTCCGGCTCCGTCGCGGTAACCGCCGAGCTCGGCGGAGAACGTGAGGAATACGTGTTTTCTTCCGGCGATATGTTCAGAGTCAACAGGAACGTTCGCCACAGCTTCGTATATCTCGAGGACACTTATCTCGTCGGTCTGTACTCCGGCAGGGTCGAGCTTCCCGACGGAAGCAAGGATATATATACGGACGAAGCAAAAAAAGATTGAATTACAAATCCCGCTGTGCTAATATATAAGATATATTATTCTCTTAATTCTATAAAACGGAGCGGCGAAGATGTTCAAAAAAAATCACACTGAACCGGTCTTGCGCTGATCGTATTTGCGGTCACGCTTATTTTCGCTGTTGCGGCGGTCTGCATCTGCGCGGCAGGCGAAGCGATCGATCAGGCGACCTGCGAGCATGAGTGCAAACCGGTAACGACCGTAGCGCCTACGTGTTCCGAAAGCGGCTACACCCTGCAGGAATGCGCCAAGTGCGGTCTGCGCATCAAAACGGACGTGG
Source organism: Clostridia bacterium (assembly GCA_017443405.1). GTDB lineage: Bacteria > Bacillota > Clostridia > Oscillospirales > Acutalibacteraceae > RGIG2893. The sequence continues at coordinate 2,736 of JAFRXS010000175.1, forward strand.
TCGCGCCCCTGGGGCACGATTTCGATATCGGAAACTCGGAGGGTTATATCCAGAAATACGCCACCTGCGAGGAAAGCGGCGTCACGCGCTACGTCTGCAAACGCTGCGGCACGGGCATGGACGTGACGACTCCCCCCACCGGTCATTCCTGGGGCGACGGGGAGACCGTATCGGAACCGACCTGTGAAAAGGACGGCGAGAAAAAGTACACCTGCCCCGACTGCCAAAAAACCAAGACGGAAGTCCTGCCGCAGCTCGGACACGACTTCAGCGACGCTTACACCGCGGACGTGCCCGCGACCTGCACCGTCGACGGCAAGGAATCCCGTCACTGCACCCGCTGCGGCGCGAAGACGGACGAGCGTACTGTCGAGGCTCTTGGCCACAGCTTTTCGCCGGATTATTATTACGATGTCGAGGACTGCTCCACAGGCGGGACCGCCTACCGCAAATGCACAAGATGCGGCGAGAAGACGGACGTCATCGACGTCGCTCCCGCCGAGCATACCTGGGCGGCGGAAGACACTATAGACAAGTCGCCCACCTGCACCGAGGACGGGCAGAGCTCCGTTCACTGCCTGCACTGCAACGCGAAGAAGGACGTCACGGTCATCCCCGCCGAAGGGCACGTCTACGACGCCGAATACATAATCAAAGAGCAGGTCACCTGCACCACGCCCGGCAGACTCTCGCGCAAGTGCATCGCCTGTGGAGAAGAGACCGACCTCGCTCTCATACCGCCTCTCGGTCACGACTGGTCCCAGCCGGAGATAATAAGACCCGCGACCTGCATCGAATCGGGCGAATCCCGCCGCACCTGCTCACGCTGCGGTCTCGCAGAGACCGAAACTATACCTCTCGCGCCTCACACCAAACAGGGCGTGCCCGTTACGACGATGGCGACCTGCACGACGCAGGGGTATAATTCCTACATCTGCTCCGTCTGCGGCAAACCGTTCGATACCGATCATACGCCCGCGCTGGGCCACTCTTTCGACACCAGCAAGACCGTCATCGTGGCGCCCTCCTGCGCGAACGAGGGCAGCGTGACGCAGATCTGCTCCGTCTGCGGAGAGACAACCGAAACGAAGCTGCCCGCGACCGGTCACAAATACGGCGGCTGGACTGTCTCAAGAAACGCGACGCTTCTCAAAGAGGGAGAAAAGCAGCGCACCTGCTCGGTCTGCGGCGGTATACAGACACAGGTCATCCCGAAGCTCGAAAGCATAACGGTAACGGACCCCGCCACCGGAGTCGGCATCATCGCCTCGAAGAGCGACCATCCGCTCGGGCTGACGCTTAAGGTCGAGGCGGCAAGGGAACAGATCGAAGGTCTTGAGGGCGTCACCCTGCCCGAGGTCTCGATCGTATATAAAGTCGAAGTTTACGAAAACGGAGCGTTGCTGCCCGCCGGCGAGGAGTATCTGCTCCTTATGCCGATCGGCTCTACCGCTCCCGATTCGATACATATCTATTACCTCAATCCCTCCGTCGGGCTCGCCTATCCCAGAGGCTTCGCTCCGGCGAACGGCTACGCCGCCATAGTCGCGAGCACGTCGGGCTACTACGCCGTCTGCAAGGGCACGGCTTCAGGCTCGGTCATGGGCAACGACTATATCGCGGGCGACGTCGACGGCGACGGCTCGGTCACCGCGTCGGACGCGAGGACTGCTCTCAGGTTCGCCGCGAAGCTCGACGTGCCGACGGAAGAAACTTACGACGTATTCAGCAGGGCAGACCTCAATTCCGACGGCGTAGTCACCGCCGACGAAGCGAGGAAGATACTTCGCGCCGCAGCGAAGCTCGAGGCCCTGTAAAATAAATATTTGATCAACGGAGTGTCGCGTATGAACGAGTTCTTACTGAAATACGGCTGCAACCCCAACCAGAAACCCGCGAGGATATTCATGAGCGGCGGAGAAGACCTTCCCGTCGAGATACTGAACGGCAGACCGGGCTACATCAATTTCCTTGACGCGCTCAACAGCTATCAGCTTGTCAGCGAGCTAAAGGCGGCGACAGGTCTCCCCTGCGCCGCGTCATTCAAGCACGTCAGCCCCGCGGGAGCCGCGGTCGGCGCCGTACTGCCGGACAAGCTCAAAAAAGCCTGTTTCGTCGACGATATCGAAGGACTTGACGGCAGCCCCTTAGCCTGCGCCTACGCGAGAGCGCGCGGAGCGGACAGACTCAGTTCCTACGGCGACTGGGCGGCGCTTTCGGACGTTTGCGACGCCGTTACCGCGACGATACTTCAAAGAGAGGTCAGCGACGGAGTCATCGCCCCGGGCTACACTGACGAGGCTCTCGAAATACTCAAGACAAAGCGCAAAGGCACGTACAATATCGTCAAAATAGACCCCGCTTACGTACCCGAAACGATCGAGCGCAAGCAGGTCTACGGTATCACGTTCGAGCAGGGCCGCAACAACTTTGAGATAAACAGGGAGCTGCTCGGCAATATCGTCACCGAGGCGAAGGACCTTCCCGACGAAGCCGTCCGCGACCTCATCGTTTCGCTCATCACGCTCAAATACACTCAGTCGAACTCCGTCTGCTACGCAGCGGGCGGTCAGGCGATAGGCGTCGGCGCCGGTCAGCAGTCGAGGATACACTGCACCAGGCTCGCCGGCAACAAGGCCGACATCTGGCATTTAAGGCAGAGCGACAAGGTCCTCGGTCTTCCGTTCATCGACGGTATACGCCGTCCGGACCGCGACAACTGCATCGACGTTTATATCTCCGAGGACTGCGACGACGTCCTGCGCGACGGCGAATGGCAGAAATATTTCAAATACCGTCCCGAGCCCTTCACGAAAGAGGAGAAAAAGGCGTATCTCGCGACCGTAAGCGGCGTTTCGCTCGGTTCGGACGCGTTCTTCCCGTTCGGCGACAATATCGAGCGCGCGCACCGCAGCGGCGTCAGATACATAGCTCAGCCCGGCGGCTCGATAAGGGACGACAACGTCATAGAGACCTGCGACAAATACGGCATCGTTATGGCGTTCACGGGAATGAGGCTCTTCCATCACTGATATGAGGCTTACCGTTATCGGGCGTTACGGCCCGTATCCCGCCCCGGGCGGCGCGTGCAGCTGCTACTTGCTGAACGCCGGCGGCATGAATATCGTCATGGACATGGGTCCGGGCTCGCTGTCGGGTTTGCTCAAAGTCACCGACGTCGGCAGCATAAGCGCAATCTGGATCTCTCATCTTCATTACGATCATACGAGCGACCTCCTTCCCTTCCGCTATCTTCTTGAGGACCTCGGACAGAAAATAAAGGTCGTCACGCACCCCGAGGACACGGACTATTACCGGTTGCTGTTCGGGCACCGCAATATCGAAGTGACGGACGCCGTCCCCGGCGGCGGACTTAGGCTCGGCGGGCTGGACCTCTCGTTTTATGAGATGGATCATACCGCTTACGATCTCGCCCTGCGGGTGAGCGACGGGCAGAAGACCTTCGTATACACCGGCGACACGCGCTTCACCGAGAACCTGTTCGCCGCCGGCGGCGGCGCGGACTGTGTTCTCGCGGACTGCGCGAAGCCCGACGGCTTCTCGGGGCCGCATATGACGGTGACTCACGCGAAGGAGATACGCCGCCGCACGGGGGCGCGCCTTATAGCGACGCATCTCAGCCCCGGCTATTCTCCGAATGACGATCTTGCCGGCTGCGACGGGATAGAAACTGCCGAGGAAGGACAGACTTACGTTATCTGATATGAAAATCTACGATTCAATGATAATCGGGCATATCTCGCTCGATACCAACGTCGACCACGAGGGCGTTTCGGTCACGATACCCGGCGGCGCCGTGCTGTACTCCTCGGCGTCCGCTCACTGCCTCGGGCACAGCGTCCTCGCCGTGACCAAGCTTGCGGGAAAGGACAGGGAGCGTCTTCGCGCCTTCACCGTCCCCAGGGAAGAACTGAGAGTCGTTTTCTGCGAACGGTCGACGGATATGTACAACCGCTATTTCACGGCGGACAAGGAACGCCGCGAATGCCGCTGCGTTTCGCGCGGGACTCCTTTCACGCAGGACGATATCCCCTCCGACGAATGCAGCATCTACCACCTCGCCAGCCTGCTGTACGGCGATTTCCCGGAAGAAATGATCGTCGCGCTTTCAAAAAAAGCGCCCGTAGCGGTCGACGTCCAGGGTTTCCTGCGCCACGCGGGCGACGACGGCTCCATCTGGTTTGAGGACTGGAAGAACAAGAAAGAGATACTTCCCTACATCACGTATCTTAAAACGGACGCCGCCGAGGCGGAGATACTGACCGGCACCGACGACAGGGCGGAGGCTGCGAAGATACTCCACTCCTGGGGCGCGTCCGAGATACTGATTACGCACAACACGGAAGTGCTCGCCTACGACGGCGGCGAGATCTACACCTGCCCGCTCAAGCCGCGCAACCTGTCCGGCAGGACGGGCAGAGGCGACACGACCTTCGCGGCGTATATCAACGAACGTCTTTATAACGATATCCCCTCATCACTTCTCACCGCCGCAGCAACGGTCTCGCTCAAGATGGAGACTCCCGGCGCGATGAACTGCAGCCGTGACGATATCGAACTATACAAGAAACTTTATTATTGAGGTGAAAAATATGTCGATCAAAGATTGGGCGCCCGAAGCGCGCGACTACATGGTAAACGGAATAACCTATGTTTGCGAAAAATTCAAAAACAGAGGCCCCGGCACGCAGTCGGAGCGCGACGCGCAGGCTTATCTGAAAGAGGAGATAGGCAAATACGCCGACGGCGAAGTGCTTATGGAAGATTTCGTCGAGCATCCCCGCGCGTTCATGGGCTTCATCCCCTTCAGCGCGGCTCTCGGCATTATATCGGTCATATTCTACTGGCTGGCTCCCAGGAGCATAGTATTCCCGATAATCGGTCTCGTATTCACGCTGTTCGCCACTCTTATGTTCCTGTTCGAGTTCATGTTCTACAGGGATTTCGTCGACTTCCTTTTCCCGAAAGCCGTCTCGCGCAACGTCTACGCAAGCAGAAAGCCCTCGGGTGAAGTCAAGCAGCGCATAATTTTCGGCGGTCACGTCGACGCGGCGGAGGAATGGACCTATTCCTATCACGGCGGGCTCAAAGTTCTCGCCTCCGTCATCGGCGGTTCGGTCGGCGGTCTGTTCGTCGTTCTTTTCACTAATATCGCTCTGCTCATCTACACGGCGGTCAAGGGGCTGCCCGAAAGCATCAGCGGCGTGTGGCTCGCGCTCGGCATCATCATGCTGATCGCCGTCCCCTTCTTTATCGCCATCATGTTCTTCATCAACTGGGGACGTCTGGTCGACGGCGCGAACGACAACCTTACCGCTGTCTACGCCTCGATGGCCGTCCTCAAGCTCATGCACGACCATGACTTCCGTTTCGAGCACACCGAGGTCGCCTGCCTTCTCAGCGGTTCCGAGGAAGCCGGTCTCAGGGGCGCGAAGGCGTTTGCAAAAAAGCACAAGGACGGCCTTCTCGCCGAGGTCCCGACCGTATTCGTCGCGATGGACACGATGAGAGAGATAGAGCAGCTCCAGGTTTATACGACCGGCTGCACCGGAACGGTCCACAGCAGCGAAGCCGTCGGCGATCTCATCCACGAGGCCGGTCTTGAATGCGGCGTGGATATGCCCAGGGCGAAGCTCTATCCCGGAGCTATCGACAGCGACGGGTTCGCGATGTACGGCCTTGAAGCATCCGGCTTCTGCGGCGTCAACCACGATCCCCGCAAGTATTATCATACCAGGGAAGACACGCCCGACAACATGGATCCCGACTGCATAGAG
>JAFRXS010000176.1 GCA_017443405.1 Clostridia bacterium
CAGCTTCACGGTCTACACTTCCAACAACGACGCGACCTGCATGGCGGACGGAACAAAGACCGCGTACTGCGACTACGGCTGCGGAACGGCCGATACGATCGCCGACGAGGGCAGCAAGGTCGATCACAGCTTCACGGTCTACACCTCAAACGGCGACGCGACCTGCGAGGCCGACGGCACCAAGACCGCTCACTGCGACTTCGGCTGCGGCGAGACCGATACCGTAACGGACGAGGGCTCTAAGCTCGAGCACGTTTGGGTCTGGATCATCGACGTCGACGGCGGCTGCGTCGAAGACGGCGTCAAGCATGAGCAGTGCGAGAACTGCGGCGCCGTAAGGAATGAAGGCACCGTTGCCGAGGCGACGGGCCACGCCTGGAGCGAGTGGCGCGACGAGGCGGGACACGAGGCGACCTGCACCTCCGGCGGCACGCTTATCCGCGAATGCGCCAACTGCGGCGAGACCGAGACGAAGGAAGTCCCCGCCGGCACCGCCGGTCACAGGATCAAATATCCCGACTACAGAGGCGAGGGTTACTGCGAGGTCTGCGGCAAGTTCATCTGCGACCACTGCGAGGCTCTTGAAAAGTATGAAGGGAACAGTATCGTCGGATTCATCTTCACGCTCGTCCACTTCATCATCCACCTCATCCACAGGATCAATTACCATACCTGATGACCGCGTAAAAATCGGTGTTGAGAAGCGAAGGCTCCTCAACGCCTTTTTTGTGTCGGGCCGGCGCGCTTTGCAGCTCTGCGCTGTTTTATGCTTCCGGTCTTATACGCTGCGCGACGGAAGGATTTGACATTTTGCCCGGTCTCGGTTATAATCGGTTTGTGAACAGTTTGGGAGTGAGTGTTTTTATGCTTAAAAAGACGGTATGCGTTCTGCTCTGCGCTCTCATCGCGTGCTGCTGCCTGACGCCCGCCGCGGCGGCTGAAGACGCAGGCGTCATAACTCTCAGGATAAACAGCGATATAGCGGGCTCAACCGCCCGCGACACGGGACGGCTGATCGAGATCGTTTCCGGGAACGTCGTTCTCGGTACCCACAACACCGGGCCGGTGCACGTCTCGGACTATGCCGGCACGCCGACCGACGAGATCCTCGTCGCCGGACGCGCCTACAATATCCGCTATAGTCTGTCCGCCGCCGAGGGCTTCGAGCTCCCCGAGAAGGTCACCGCCGACAACGTGAAGATCGAATGCGGCAAGGGCGCGGACGTGTACCACGTTGCGATCACGAAGGGAACCTACCGTGAGGAAAGCGGCGAGCTCGTGACGTATCGCGGGCTGCAGATCTACGCTGTCGTGACCGTGGACGGCAACGCGTTCCAACGTCTGATAGGGTGGATCCACGACCTTATACTCAAGATCAGGGCGTGGTCGCTTTACTGAGCCTTCGCCCTCAAAGCCGGGCAAAGACCCGCGTATACGGCGTAAGCCCCGGAGTCCCGCGCTTCGGGGCGTTTCTGTCCACGTCCGCCGGTTTCGGCGGCGCGGCAGCTGCTCGCCCGAACGGATCACTCGCTGAAACTTTTAGACGTTATGCTGCCGGACGGCGCGGGCTTCGGCGTCACCTTCGCCGTATTCGCCGCGAAACAGCGCAGGCGGGATGAAGCGAGACTTTAAACACGCCCGGTATTTCTTTTTAAACTATAAAAAGCGGCGGCTGCGCAGCCGCGCGAGATGATATAATAGAAAAAAGCGCCCCCGAAGGCGCTTTTTTGTCAGTTCAGTATCCCCTCGAGATACGTCCTCGCGGCGGTAAGCTGGCTGTCCTCGGCGAAGCTGTGCCGGTACAGCTCGATGATGAATTTGCCGGTGTAGCCGATATCGTCGTAGGTATCGAAATACTTTTTGAAGTCGAAGACGCCCTCGCCCGGCGGGATGCAGTCCCCGGCGTCGCCGTTGTCGCTGACGTGGACGTGGATTATCGACGGGGCGAGCTTTTCGATGAACTCGTAGGGGGAGTAGCCGGCGCGCAGAGCCTGTTTGTTGTCTATGACGGTCCTGAAGCGCTCGCCGATCTTGTTCCTCATCATCAGCATATAGTCGGGCGATTCGCAGCGGTAATGCACGACGTTCTCGTGGGCGACGGTCACGCCGTACTTTTCGCCTTCGTCGATGAGCTTAACGAAGCGCTCGCAGTATTCGTCGTCGTCTACCGTGCCGGGTATTTTCGCGCCGTGGATGATGAAAATCTTCGCGCCGAGCCGTTCGCAGGCGTGAAAGAATTTGCGGTAGAGCGGCATATAGTCGGTAAAGCGGCGCGGATAGGACGAAAACAGGGAATAGCTCTCGACGAACGAGCCGAACGGATGCAGCGAAACGACCTCGACGCCGTATCTGTCGCGCTCCTTGACGAGTCCGTCCAGAAAATCCTCCTCAAGCTCCGACGGCGAGTTCATGAATATCTCGGCGGTTTTGAAGCCGAGCGAGCACAGCCTGCCGAAGGAATCCTCGGTAGGCAGGGGGTAGAAGCACGCGGACGAAAGACCTATCCTGTTCATCTGGTGAGAGTTTTCAGATATTTGCAGTCCTCGCTGAGCATCGTGAGCCTGTCGATGCCGTAAAGCTCCATTTCCGCGAGCCAGCGGTCGGTCATGCCCTCGTTGTATTCGACGGGCAGGAAACCGGAGGACAGATAGCTCTTGACGGCGGCGACGCGCCATTCGTCCGTGGTGAGGTAGATGTATTTGACCTCTCTCTCCTGAAGCGAACGGATGCATATCTCCGCCAGGCAGTTGCCGAGCCCCTTGCCGCGGTACTCCGTGAGGACCGAGACCATGTGCATATCGCCTGTGCCGTCGGGCTGTTTTATCGCCGTAACGGTCGCGCAGGGGCGGCCGTTTTCGTCGCAGATGAAAAACACGTCGCTGTACGGGTCGCAGTCGTCGCGCGAGGAGATGGCGTTGACGAAATTCTGCGGGTCCGTGCTGCCGACGAGACCGTTGAGGCAGATCTCGCACCAGGCGGCGATATCCTCCTCGCCCTCATAATTCCTGACCGTATAGCCCTCCGGGAGCGGATAGCTCTTTATCGGGCCGGGCAGTCTGTACATCTTGAGCTGTGATTTCTTGGTTTCGGACATTTTATGTGACCTCCTGTACGGCGCCCGCGCGGACGATCCTGAACTCGCAGAAGCGGACGCAGGTTTCGCTGTAGAATTCTATTTCGGCGCAGCCCCCGCTGAACAGACGCGCGGGCAGACGGTAAACGGCGGTCTCGAAGCCCTTTGTCGGGAAGAAGCCGTCGAAATCGGCGTCGGCGTAATGCTCGGTGACGGTCTCGCCGCCGATCCTTATCTCGGGGTAGGTGCCGTCGGATACGATGTTGATTTTA
>JAFRXS010000013.1 GCA_017443405.1 Clostridia bacterium
CCGATGTTCGTCGCGATCTTCCAGCCGAATACCAGCGCCGCGTAGCAGGGGACGGCGCACGCCCAGAGGAAGCCGAGCCAGGGCCAAAAGCGGTTTGAAAACTCGGGGTAAAGAACCGCGAGCGACTTGCCGTAGCTCGGGATGATGACGAAGAATACTGTCAGGCCGCAGACGCCGACGCCCGCGAGTATGATCTTGAGCCATTTTGAAAGTGTTTTCTGTTCCATAACGTGCCTCCGATCAGAACTGAGAATACCTGTATATTAGCACGCTCGATTTCGTTTGTCAATACTTTTTTATCGAAATACGATAAATTATTATCGCAAACATCATGTGCGTTTCAAAAAAAGGCCCCGACGCCTGAGCGGGTCGGGGTCCTTACCGTTTTGACGGATCTACGACAGGGGATGGATGAACAGGCCGCTGAATATCTTCGGCTCGAACCAGGTCGATTTCGGCGGCATTACCATACCCGCGTCGGCGACGGCCATGAGATCCTCAAGCGACGTGGGGTACATCGCGAAGGCGAGCTTCATATCGGAGGTCGCTCTTCTGACCAGCTCGTCAAGTCCTCTTATCCCGCCGACGAAGTCGATATCCTTACTGCGCCGGGGGTCGGTGATGCCGAGCACGGGAGAGATAAGATCGTTCTGAAGAATGGAAACGTCGAGCCTGCCTATCGGGTCGTTTTCGTCGAACGAGCCCTTTTTCGCCGACAGGAGATACCACCTGCCGCCGAGATACATCGTGAAGTCGTGCGGCTTTTCCGGCGCGACGGGGGCCTCGCCGGCGAAGCTCACGTCGAAGTTTTCCGATATCGCGGAAAGCAGTTCTTTCTCATCCATCCCGTTAGTGTCCTTTATGACTCTGTTGTAGGGGAGGATGCGCAGCTCGGAGCACGGAAAAGCGACCGCGAGGAAGAAATTGAACGGCTCGTCGCCGCTGTAGCCGGGGTTCGCCTCACGCCTCATCTGCGCGACGCGGACAGCGGACGCCGCCCTGTGGTGACCGTCGGCAATATAGAGGCTGTCAACTTCGTTTTCAAACGCGGCGCGGATCGTCTCGGTGTCCCTTTCGTCGTCGATGGGCCAGACGCGCTGCCTCACTCCGCCGGTCGCGATGAAGTCGTATTCGGGCTCGCGCGTCGTGACATATTTGTCGGTCACGCTTTTGATGACGTCGTTGTCGCGGTAGGTCAAAAAGATCGGGCCCGTGTTCGCGTCGCAGGTATCGACGTGGCGTATCCTGTCGACTTCCTTGTCATGTCTGGTGTGCTCGTGCTTTTTTATGACGTTGTTCAGGTAGTCGTCGACCCACGCGCAGCCCGCGAGACCGGTCTGCGTCCTGCCCTCCATCGTTTCGGCGTAGACGTAGTAACGGTCGCCGGCGTCGCGCTGATATATCCCGTCGGAGATCATCGCGCGGAGCTTTGCCGCGGCGTGTTCGTAGACCGCGTCGTCGTGCTCGTCCGTGCCCGCGGGCAGATCGATCTCCGCCCTGTCGACTCTTAAAAAGGAGAGCTCGTTGCCTTTTGCCGCTTCGGCGGCTTCGGCGGACGTGTAAACGTCATAGGGCAGAGCCGCGACCTTTGATGCGTACTCTTTTTTCGGGCGGAATGCGTTGAAGGGTAAAAACTTCGACATCTCGTTCACCTAGCGTGCTTCATTGAAGTATATCATGTGCGGACTTGAGAAATATATGCCGGTTATATTCGAACGGCAGAGGAAGCATGCGTTCTGCTGCCTTATCGGGAGTATGTACCCTCTGTTGAGGAGCCGCGTCTGCGCGGCCTTGTAAAGCCCGGGACGCTCGTCGGAGCCGGACGACATCATCCGGTCGACGATACAGTCGTACTCGGCGTCCTTAATGCCCCAGCCGTCGTTGCCGCCGTCCGAGAAGGAGGCGAAGAACAGATCCGCGCCGGTGTAGGTGTGCGTTTCTTCGCAGATCGCCGCCTGCAGCTCTCCTTTTTTCGCGGCTGCGGCGATCTCGTCCGAGGGTCTTTCGTCGACGGTAAAGCCTATGGTTATGTCAAGGTCCGCCTGCCAGGTCTGAATCTGCGCGCGCAGGATATCCGAAAACTCGGGCGGGCAGGTTATCGTTATCCCGAGCGACGATAAGCCGAGGTCGGCGAGCGCCGCGTCAAAGAGAGTCTTGGCGTAGACGGGATTGTAGCCGACGGCGGTCTCGGTCGGGACGCCGGCGGGCAGAAGATAGCCGGGAACGATCGACACCGGCTCCGTGTCGCCCGTGAAAAGCCCGGGGGCTATATCGCAGATTATCGCAAGGCGGAGATTCGTATCGGAGAGCTTCGGGTCGTCCGCTCTGAATCTCAGGGACAGAACAGAGCTGCCGTAGTCCGTCCTTTTTATGCCGGCGGACTGCATAGCGTCTGCGCGGGCGGAGTCCGTGAACACCGCGGTGAAATTGCCCTTGCCGAGCTTCTCTATGACCTCGTCCTCGTTCGTGTTGACGTACATCCAGACGGACTGCGGCCCCGCGGGGAAAACGCCCCCGTACTCGTCGCTCTTGCTCATGCGGTAGGAGGTGTTTTCGTTCCAGCGCGTGATGAAGAACGGCCCGTTCGACATGATATATGGCACGCCCATGCCGTATTTGCCGTCGCAGGCCTCGAAGAACTGCCTGTTGCAGGGCATGCACATCGGCAGCGCGAGCAGCTTCGGGAAGGAGTCGTCTTTTTTGTTGAGCGTGATGCTCAAGACCTTGTCGCCGACCGCCCTTACGGCTATTGCTTCGGGCGAGAGGGCGCCCGACAGGGCGTCGGCGGCGCCGGCGATTATGCCGAGCATCGACGCGTCGGGGCAGCCCGTTTCGGGCGAGACAGCTCTTTGAAGCGCGAAGACGAAATCCTCAGCCGTCACTGCGGTGTCGAGCCCGTCCGGGAGCATGTCGGAGAGCTGCCGTTTTGAAGTGTCCGTAAAGTACCACTTCGAGCTCTCTCTGATCGTGAAGGTGTATTCAAGACCGTCTGAGGAAACCGTCCACCCCTCG
>JAFRXS010000177.1 GCA_017443405.1 Clostridia bacterium
AACAGAATACCGCAATATGAAAGGACGGTCCCGAAGGATCGTCCTTTTCGTTATGCCGCTTGTGTTTTTCAGCCTTCGACCGGGAACTGCTGGATAAGCCCCATCGCGCGGCGCATGATCAGCACGGCGTCGTCGAGCGATACGGTGCCGCTGCCGTTGACGTCGGCCGCCTCCATATCGAGCGCGTCGTCTAAGATCAGCCCCATCGCACGGCGCATGACGAGCACGGCGTCGGAAAGATCCACGTCGCCGTCGCCGTCGACGTCGCCCCAGAGGATCGGGGGCTCGGGCTCGCCGATCGTGACCTCGACGTAGTCGACGTTGAGCTGGAACATATCGGACACGTTATAGTGGCGGATCGCAATCTGAACGGTCTGGCCGTCGTACTCGGAGATATCGTATTCATACTGCAGGTCGACGCCCCAGGTGTAGTCGTCCGACCCGATCTGGACCCATTCGCCGCCGGCGGGCCTGAGGTAGACGCCGAAGACCTCGTAGGGATAATCGATATCCTGACCCTGCGCCCAGAAGGTGAACAGGCCGTTCTCGGGCACCTCGAACTCGGGCGTGATCGCCCAGTTGTCGGGATAGAGGGGGCCGTAGTCGTTCTCATAGGACATGGACATGATGAAGCCGCCGCCCTCGTGGAAGTAGTAGTCGCCGTACCAGTCGAGCATCCAGCTCCAGTTGCGGCCGTCGCCGTCCTGATCGACGAAGGTCCAGCCCTGCGCCTCGGGATCGCTTTCGAAATCCCAGATCGGTCCGACGGGCTCGGGCGGGACGGGCGTGGGATCGACGGTGCCGGGATCGACCTCGTATTCCCTGGAATAGATGTAGAAATAGCCGAAGATGCTGTTGCCGTAGGAGCCGACTGCGGTGGTGGAGCCGTTGATCAGAGCGGTCGCGTCATCGGAAATGACGCAGCCCTCGTTCGGATAGATGCGCACGAGGATGTTATAGGTCGCAAACTCGTTGTCGAAATACTCGTCCTCGTAGAGCTGGCCGTAATCCTCGTTGAGCTCGTCGGCATACTGCCACATGATCTCGCTGATATAGTAGTTCGCGCCCTCGGGGACGGTTACGTTGTAGTTCGGGTGCTGGCCCCAGAGCGGGGACGAGAAGCCCTCGATCTCGATGAGGTCGATCGTTTCGGGCACGAAGGGGATCCCCTCGATTATCTCGACGTTGTCGACCGCGAAATAGTCGCCCGCAGGGTTGGTGGAATGATCCTTCTTATACTGCCACTGAAGGGTATGCTCGCCGGGCTCGAGGCCGTATTCGAAGCTCTCCCAGGTTTCGTCGTGAGCGCCGTATTTCATAACCATCTCGCCGTCGACGAACAGGCGGCAGGTATCCCAGTCGGTCGCGTCGTAGCCCTCGCCCCTTGCGATAAGGTCGAAGCGGAGCATCATGCCCTCGGCTTCGACGGTGACCTCGGCCGTGATGGTGGAGGTGGAGCTTTCAACGCCCGCGTTGCCGCTCTTTGCATAGACCCTTTCCTCATCCTCCATGACGATCCAGGGATAGACCTCGTCGTTGATGAAGTGGATCGCGCCGCCCTCGATATTGAGCGCGGCGTCGAGCTCCTCCTCGGTGGGGGGCTCGGGGGTCGGCTCGGGGGGTACCGGAGTGGGATCGGGCTCGACCGGGATGGTTTCTCCGACCGCGACGTTATCGACCATGAAGCAGTCGCCCGTGGGGTTGACCGAGCTGTCCTTGGTGTAGGACCATTCGAGCACGTGCTCGCCGGGCTCGAGGTTTACGGAGAAGGTCTGCCAGCCGGCGTCGTATTCATTGCCCTTGTTGAACTGCTCGGCGCCGTCGATCTTGAAGATGCAGTGGTCGAAGACGTAGCCGTAGTTGCTGCTCTCGCCGCAGGCCATATAATCGAAGGTGAGGCCCGCGCCCTCCTCGCCGACGGTCACGCTGAGCGTCATGACCGAGGTGGACGAGGCTGTGCCGGTGTTGCCGCTCACGCCGATGAACGGGTGTTCGGCGTCATACTCCGCGACCGTTGTCCACGGGTAGGCGCCTTCTGTCACGAAGGTGAGGGTTCCGCCCTCAACGTTGAGCGCGTCGTCGAGATCGGCGTCCCGATTGCCCGCGAGCAGGGCCGCCGGGAGCGCGATAGCGAGAAGCGCGACGACGATTATGCCGATGATCCGTTTTGCCATGTTCTTTCCTCCTGATTTCGTTTGATGTGTTCCGTGGTGTGCAAAGCCTTGCTTTGGTATATTTATTATAGCACGAAGGGGATGGAAAAGGAAGTCCGAAAGGCGGGCTTCCCTGCTGTTGCTTCATTAATTCTTATTTCTTTACGGCTTCCTGAAGCGCTTCGGCTATGCCGGCCATATCCTCCGGGGCGAGCTTCATGACCCTGCGGTCGTAGGTCAGGATACCGTTGGTCTCGTCCTCAACGTCCGAGACCTGGGTATAGACCGCGGCCGAGAGGCCCTTTTCGATGAGCGGCAGGAGCTCGCTTTTATACAGCTCGTGCATCCCGCGGACGAAAGCGTCCCGCGTTTTGAAGATTCTGTAGCCGTAGGTTTTGCCGAGGTTAAAGCTGTGCTCCGGGAGCTTGAGGACGCAGCCGCCGAACTCGGAGACGACCTGCGGGAGCTCCCTTCTTTTTCCCAAACGCAGCTTTTTGAAATAGATATGCAGGCTGTCGACGTCCGTCTTCTTTTGGTGGAACCAGCCGCTGGTCGAATCGATAATACGGGTGCCGTCGAGCTGCCGGAGGCATTCGTATGCGCCGTCCGCGTCGAACTGGCCCCAGCCCTCGTTGAAGATCGTCCAATAGACTATCGAAGGGTGGCGGCGAAGCTCCCTGACGGTGCGGTTCATAGAGCTTATGAACTGCTCCTGCGTATTCGGGTCCCCGTATTTTGCGCGCGCTCTGTCGCCGAGCCGCGTAATCCCGAGAGTCGGCAGCAGAGTGTCTCTAAAAAAGCTGTACTTGCCGTTATTCACCATGTCCTGGAACACGGCCACGCCGAGCTTATCGCAGTAATAATAGAAGAGCTCCGGCTCGACCTTGATATGCTTGCGCAGCGTGTTGAAGCCGAGTGACTTCATTTTCATGATGTCGCGCTCGTACTCCTCCGGCTCGGCGGGCGTCCACAGGCCGTCGGAATAATAGCCCTGATCGAGCAGTCCGTTGAAGAAATACGGCTTGCCGTTGAGCAAAAGGCGGGGTTTGCCGCTCACCTCTCCCACATCGACCGTGCGGAAGGCGAAATAGCTTTCGACCTCGTCCCCGCCGCTCTTTACGGTGAACTCATACAGATTCGGCTCCTCCGGCGACCAGAGACGTGGGCTGTCAATGCCTATCCGGCAAACGCCGTTTTCGATGGGGTAATTCTCACCCTCGCATTCTATCTCGCCGTTTTCGGCCCCGTAAACGT
>JAFRXS010000014.1 GCA_017443405.1 Clostridia bacterium
AGACGACGCCGACCTCCGGACCGAACGCCATAAGGATGATCATGACGGCGTAAAAGGCGAAAGTCGCCGCCTTGCCGTAGATCTCCGCAGCGCCGGGCCTCAGGCCCTTCGAGATCATGACCGCTCCGCCAATGACCATGACGAGCTCCTTGGCGATGAACAGCAGGAAGACCCAGCTGAACGCGTGCATCGCGGCGCTTTCGGCGTGCAGGAACTCAAGGAACATTATAACGGCGAGCGTTATCTGCGTGAGCTTGTCCGCCACAGGGTCGAGAACCTTGCCCAAGGGGCTGACCTGGTTGAATCTCCTCGCAATCTTGCCGTCGAGGAAGTCCGTAAGACCGGAGGCGGCAAGAATGCAGAGCGCCCACCACATTCTGTGATTTTCCACGGTCGAGGTGTAGAAAAGCCACGCGAATACGGGGATGAGGATAATGCGTATGAACGTCAGCACGTTCGGCACCGTCCATACTACCGAGAAAAGGTCGCCGAAGATCGATTCTTTTTTCTGATTGTTTTCCATGATGTTACCTCGCTGTAGTGTTCACCGGATGAGCTTCGCGACGAGTTCGCATATCTTCGATCCCGCCGCTGCGTCGGAAAGGTTCGTTTCTGGGAGCAGAGCGGCGACGGACATGAGCGCCGACGCGAGAACTCCCGCGTAGACGCAGCCCTTTGCCGCGCCGAGCACGCCGCCGAGTATGAGATTGGGCGTCTTGAGCGCGGTTTTTTTGACGCCGGAATCGGCTATTTTTATTATGAGTTTGAGAATAAAAGAGAGTATGATGAATATCAGGACGGCGCACATCACGTTCATGCCCGTCAGCAGGAAGGGCTCGACGTATTTCGTGACGATGAGGGAGGCGGTCGCGTTCGCGTCGAGAGCGACCTCGGGTATCTCGAAGCCGAAGGTCTTTATTAGCGACTGCGCCGTGTCCGGCAGCGCCGAGACGACCTGCGAAACGGAGTTGATCGCGCCCGCCGGTATCCTTTCGACCACGGCGTTTATAACGCTGTCCCTGACGTAGGAATTATAGATGTAGCCCGCCGCAAGTTGAGCCAGCTTCGCGGCAGCGAACAGACTCACGGCGACGGCCGCAAGGTCGAGGACGGTGCGTATAAGTCCTTTTTTCACGCCCATCAGGGCGGTGGCGAGAATGACGATGATGAGGATGATATCGGTCATTGTACCCATGATTGCTCAAATACTCCGTTTTCGGTTAAGTTCTGTCTGATTCGTACGCGTCAGCCGTCTGCCTCGGAGTCGGCGGGGTAGGAGACCTGCACCGTTTGCGTCGTCGTCGCTTCGGCGGTCGGGGCTTCCGTTACCGGCTCGGGCTCCGTCCCGCTTGGCTCCGCGTCCGTTTCGTCCGCGGGGGCTTCCTGCTGCGTCCGGCTTTCGGCGTCGCCCCGGTTCTCCGCGGCCTTCGGTTTCCCGCTCTCGAGCCTGCGGTCGAAGGAAGGTGAGCATTTCGCGAGGCCGTCGGGCGTTATCACGCAGACCTTTCCGTAGGCGAACAGCGCGCCGCTTATCAGCTTGTCGCAGGTTATCACGGCCTTTTCCTTGCCGGACGAGCCGTGTACCGTCGCCGAGCCGCTGCCCGCCGTGACGGTCTTTTTGCCGTCGAAGGCGAGAGCGTTCGCTTCGTTCTTTACGTTGAAGCGGGCGCGCTCGGAGCCGCCGGCGCTCAGGACCAGGACGGTATCGCCATCGGGGTTGCCGGGGCGCGACAGATAGATCGCCGTCTTTCCCGATCTTCTGTCGTAAACGGTGTGCCTTACGGCTGCGGAATTGAACGGCACAGTGCGGTCTCTGTTTTTTCCGGTCTCATAGAAAGCCTTGTCGGTTATCTCTATCATTTTGGACGATCCCGCGAGATATACCGCGAGGATGTTTTCGTTCGTCCTTTCCGGACCGTAGAACACCTCCGCGCCGTCCTTTGAGAAGCTGATGATCTCGGACTTTGAATAGAGCGTCGAATTGTCCTGCGTGGAACCTATGAGCGAGACCGCGACCTTTTTGCCGCTGCCCTTCAGGTCCGCGCAGACCGCGTATTCGCTTACGAAACCGCGGTTGTAGAGCTTTTCGCCAGTTTTGCTGTAAACGTCGATCTGGGTGCGGTAGTTGCTGTCCGACGATTTCGTGATTATCGCGAAGTCGCCGTTTTCCGCCACGGCGCCCGAAATGATGCCGACCGTCGAAGCGCTGTTGTAAACTATGCCGTTTTTGTTTTCTATCCTGTATCTTGAGGACTCGGTGTCGTAGAGCAGGACGTAATCGCCGTTTGCCTTTATATGCGGGACGGCGTAGTTGTGCACGTGCTCCTCGCTCTTTCCTTTTTCGGAAATAAACACCGTCGACGTGTCGGTGAGCAGAACGGCGCGATTGTTCACGTAAAGGGCTTCCCTGACGGTCTGCCCGTCTGTCTCGTAGAAGATATAGTCCGGCGCGGTTATATTCTCGCCCCAGTTGCTGCGGCTCTGCTCGCTTATGACGGCGGCGCGGATCCACGTGTAGGCGGCTCCGATCAACAGGAGAGCGGCAAGGACCAGGATGAAGACGGTCCTGGGCTCGAATTTGACTTTTTTGCGCTCGCTTTTGGCTTTTTTCGGTCTGTTCGCGACGGAAGTCTTTATTTTTTCCGCGAGAGCCGCGGCGCGCTTTTTCGTTTCTCCGGTCTTCTTCCTTTTTGGCTTTTTCTCCTTGGGCGCCTTCGGCTTTTTCTCCCCGGGCCGTTCGGGGGCGGGAGCGGCCTTCGGGGGCTCCTTTTGGGGCTCCGCCGCTTTCGTTCCCGTTTCGGTTCCCGCGTCCGCGTTTTTCGCGGCGGGGGCGTTTTCCGCTGCGGGGTTCGATATATCCCCGCCGGATTTATCCAAAGCGGCTTTTTCGGTATCATCGGTCTTTTCCGGGACGGGAGGCGCCGCCGGAGCGGTCTGAGACCCGTTCTTCTGCTGTTCGGCTTTCTTCTGTTCGTCTGCCGCTCTTCTGACCCAGGACGACATAAGTCCCTCCTATATATTAGCTGTTGATTTCTTTTTTATCGCCGTACTCGACCTTCATCAGGTAGAGCCCGCAGGCGGGCAGGGTCCTGCCGGCGCAGAGCCTGTCGCGTTTTCTATGATCTGCGCGACCGTGTCGGTGATCCTGCCCTCGGATATCTCGACCAGCGTCCCCGCCATGATCCTGACCATGTTGTAAAGGAAGCCGCTGCCGGTGAAATCCATGACCGTGAGCCCGCCCTCTTCGGATACCCTCGCGGAGTATACCGTCCTGACCTTGCTGCCCGGCACGGAGTGCGAGGCGCAGAACGAGGTAAAATCGTGTTCCCCCTCGAATTCCTTCGCGGCGCGCGCCATCAGTCCGGCGTCGAGCTTCCCGGGATGGTGGTAAGCCCTGTTCCTTAAGAACGGATCCGCGACGCGGGAGTCGTAGACGGCGTAGCGGTAGGTCTTGGAGGTCACGTCGTACCTCGCGTTGAACTCCGGCGGCGCTTCCTCGCATGACTTGACCACGACCGAGTCCGGCAGGTAGTTGTTGAGCGCTCCGACGAATTTTCCCGTCGGTACGCCGCTTTCGGTCGTGAACGAGCAGACGTAGCCCTTCGCGTGCACGCCCGCGTCCGTCCTGCCGCAGCCGTAGATGACAGGCCGTTCGGCGGTGACGCTGAATACCGCGTCGGAGAGCACGTTCTGCACCGAGACGGCGTTCTCCTGCCACTGCCAGCCGTGAAGCTCAGTCCCGTCGTAAGCGAGTTCAAGTTTGAGGTTGCGTGTCATATCACGGCCTCGAAATAGATATTGAAAAGGATTATTCCCGCAGCGACTGCCGCCGTTGCGGTGAACGTCACGGCGTCGCGCCAGCCGAGCTTCATGACTCTGAGTCGCGTCCTGCCGTCCCCGCCGTGGTAGCAGCGGCACTCCATCGCGTAGGCGAGTTCGAACGCGCGCCTGAACGCGTTGACGAAAAGCGGCACGAGGACCGGTATCATCGCTTTCGCGCGCCTGTGCAGCGGCCCCGTCTCCATATCCGCTCCGCGCGCTTTCTGAGCCGACATTAGGCGGTCGGTCTCGTCGACGAGCGTGGGGATGAAGCGCAGCGCTATCGTCATCATCATCGCGAGCGTGTGCACCGGCACCTTCAGCTTCGCCAGCGGCGACAGCAGACGCTCGAGCGCGTCCGTGAGCAGGGTGGGGGAGGTCGTGTAGGTAAGCAGCGAGCTTATGAGTATCAGCGAGCAGATGCGCACCGCCATGAACACCGCCGCCGCGACGCCTTTGTCCGTCGGGGCGAAAAAGCCCCAGGTGAACAGCACCTCGCCCTGTTTGTTGTAGAAAAGCTGGAGCAGCGAGGTTATCGCGATGATGATATAAAGCGTTTTGAGGCCGCTGAATATCAGCTTGAACGAAAGTCTTGAAATGAGCACTCCGGTCAGCACGAAAAGAAAGACCAGACCGAGAGCGTAGAAATTACGGCAGAGGAAGATGAGTATCAGCGCCGCGAAAACGACGAGAATCTTGCTTCTGGGGTCGAGCCTGTGGACGAACGACTCCCCGGGGAAGAACCTGCCGATGGTGATATCTCTGAACATCAGCCGCGCCCTCCGTTTTTCTGCCTGTAACAGCGGATGAGCTCTTCCGCCGCCTCCGAGAGGGTGTATATGCCGTGTTTCAGCGGCACTCCCGCGGCGCGCAGCGCGTCGGTTATCCGGGTGACCTCCGGGACGGAAAGCCCCATCCCGGCCATTTCCGCGCTGTGCGAGAACACCTCGTCCACCGTGCCGTAAATCGCTATCTTTCCGCGCCGCACGACGGCTATCCTGTCGGCGAGCTCCGCGACGTCGTCCATGCTGTGCGAAACGATGATGACGGTCTTGCCCGTACCCTCGCGGTAGCGCCTTATCATATCGAAGGTATCCCTTCGCCCGGCGGGGTCGAGACCCGCGGAGGGCTCGTCGAGGATGAGGACCTCGGGCTTCATCGCCATGACGCCCGCTATCGCCGCGCGGCGCTTCTGACCGCCCGACAGCTCGAAGGGCGACTTCCCGAAAAGCTCTTCGTCGAGCCCGGCGAGAGCGGCTGCGTCGCGCACGTTGCGGTCGACGGAAGCTTCGTCGAGCCCCATGTTTTTCGGACCGAAGGCTATATCCTTATATACCGTGCTTTCAAAAAGCTGATGCTCCGGATACTGGAAGCAAAGCCCGACCTTGAAGCGTACGTCTCTGGCGGACGCCTTGTTCGCGTTTATGTCCGCGCCTTCGTAAAGCACCTTGCCGGAATCCGGTTTCATAAGTGCGTTGAGCGTCTGTATGAGCGTCGATTTGCCGCTGCCCGTGTGCCCGATGAGGGCGGTTATCAGACCTTTTTCGATATCAAGGTCGACGCTGTCGAGGGCCCGGACCTCAAACGGCGTGCCCGAGCCGTAGGTAAAGCTTACGCCGCGGCATTCAATTATTGAATTCTTTTCCATAAGCGCTGATGAGCCCCGCGGGTGTGATTATGCCTTCCGGGAGTGCGACGCCCGCCGTTCTGAGCGCCGAAGCCAGCTTCGCGCTCTGCGGGATGTCGAGCCCGAGTGAGATTAGCTCCTTTTCGTTTTTGAATACCTCGGACGGCGCGCCCTCGAGAGCGACCGTGCCGTGATCCATGACTATTATTCGGTCGGCTCTCGCCGCCTCTTCCATATAGTGGGTTATGAGCATGACGCCGATGCCGTACTCGTCCCTGAGACGGAAGACTGTCGACATGACCTCCTCGCGCCCCTTCGGGTCGAGCATCGCTGTCGGCTCGTCCATGACTACGGCGCGCGTGCGCATCGCGATGACTCCGGCTATCGCGACTCTCTGCTTCTGACCGCCCGAGAGTCGCGACGGCTCGGCTGAACGCAGGTCGTACATATCGACGGCTTTCAGCGCCGCGTCCACGCGCTCGCGAAGCTCCGGGTTCGGTATGCCGAGATTTTCGGGACCGAAAGCCACGTCCTCCTCGACGACCGTCGCGACTATCTGATTGTCGGGGTCCTGCATAACGAGGCCGACCGTTTTTCGTATCTCAAGATCGAGCGATTCGTCCGCCGTGTCCATCCCCGCTACGGTGACCTTCCCGCTTTCGGGGACAGCCATGCCGTTGCACAGCCGCGCCACGGTCGATTTGCCCGAGCCGTTGTGACCGAGCACCGCCAGCACCTCGCCGGCGCGCAGCTCGAGCGAGACGTTTTTGAGAACGAGCGGAAGAAGCTCGCCGTCCTCATTGTCGTAGCGGTAGCTGACGTTATCGAATTTTATGATGGTTTCAGAGGCCATTTTCGCTCTTTCCGGGTGAATTATTTAAAAATCTTTTCCGAGGCAGGAGCCGCCGCAGGGCAGCACCGTGCCGGAGGAGCTCACGGGCAGGCCGAGCTCGTAGGAATCAACGCCCCTGCTCTTTCCGAGAGCCGCCGTCATTATGCAGCTCATGACGGAGGGGGAGAGCCCCGCCGTGTAGGAGTTGTTGAGGAAGGCGAGCGCGCGGTCGCCGAGAAGCCCGGCGCACGCCGACACGAGGTCGTAAAGCGTGTCCTCGAGCTTCCAGACCTCGCCGCCGGGTCCTCTGCCGTAGGAGGGCGGGTCCATGATGATTATATCGTAGCGGCTGCCGCGCCTTATCTCTCTCTGCACGAATTTGAAGCAGTCGTCCACTATCCAGCGGACTGGTCTGTCCGCCACGCCGCAAAGCGCCGCGTTCTCGCGCGCCCAGGAGACCATGCCCTTCGCCGCGTCCACGTGCGTGACCGCCGCGCCCGCCGCGAGAGCGGACACCGTCGCCGCGCCGGTATAGGCGAACAGGTTGAGGACCCTGACGTCCGTTCTGCCGGACTTCGCTATGATATCCGCGATAAGGTCCCAGTTCGCCGCCTGCTCGGGGAAAAGCCCCGTGTGCTTGAAGCCGGTAAGACCTATCTTGAATTTGAGGTTTCCGTAAGAAACCCGGATATCGGACGGCACTTTTTTCAGGTATTCCCACCTGCCGCCGCCCGATGACGAGCGTATGTATCTCGCGTCGGCGCGTTTCCAGTCGGCGCCCTTCGGCGTTTTCCAGATGACCTGCGGGTCGGGCCTTATCAGTACCGTTTCGCCCAAGCGCTCCAGCCTTTCGCCGTCCGAGCAGTCGATAAGCTCGTAGTCCCTCCAGCGGGAGGAGATATGTATATCACTCATTTTCAAAAAGGCTCTGCTGGATATCGGTCGCGCCGGTGTATTCGATCCCCAGGTGTATGTACGCCGCGCGCGAGACGACCCTGCCCCGCGGTGTGCGCCCAAGGAAGCCGATCTGCATAAGGTACGGCTCGTAAACGTCCTCGATCGTGACGGCTTCCTCGCCTATGGTCGCGGCTATCGTCTCGAGACCGACGGGGCCGCCGCCGTAGTTGTGTATCATAGTGGTGAGCAGGCGCCTGTCGACGTTGTCCAGCCCCAGCTCGTCTATCTCCATGCGCCCAAGAGCCTGCCTCGCGGCGTCGAGGTCTATCACGCCCTTGCCGCAGACCTGCGCGAAATCGCGCGAGCGCTTGAGCAGCCTGTTGGCTATTCGCGGCGTGCCCCTTGAGCGGGAGGCTATCTCCATCGCGCCCTCCTCGTCTATGTCTATGCCGAGTATCCCCGCGCTGCGGGTGACGATGCCGGCGAGCTCCTCGGGCTTGTATAATTCAAGGCGCAGTATCACGCCGAAACGGTCGCGCAGCGGCGCGCTGAGCTGACCCGCTCTCGTCGTCGCGCCGACGAGCGTGAATTTGGGCAGATCGAGCCTTATCGACCTCGCGGACGGGCCTTTGCCGATGATTATATCGAGCGAGAAATCCTCCATCGCGGGGTAAAGGACCTCCTCCACCTGCCGCGACAGACGGTGTATCTCGTCGATGAACAGTATGTCGCCCTCGTTGAGGTTCGTCAGCAGGGCGGCGAGGTCCCCGGGCTTTTCGATAGCCGGACCCGACGTGACTCTTATCTGCACGCTCAGCTCGTTGGCGATTATGCCCGCGAGCGTGGTCTTGCCCAGTCCGGGAGGGCCGTAGAGCAGCACGTGATCGAGCGTCTCGCCGCGCTGTATCGCCGCCTGGATATATATCTTCAGGTTTTCCTTGACCTTTTCCTGGCCGATATAGTCGTTGAGAGTCTTCGGCCTGAGCGTATTGTCGGGATCCGCGGGGTTGAACTGCGGAGCTATTAGCCTGTCGGCGGGGTCGAAGGCGGGGTCGAAAGTATCGTTCATATCACACGCCTCCCGCAAGTATCTTTAAGGCGGCCTTGATTATCGCCTCGACCGTCTGCGTGCCGTCCGTCCTGGCGACGGCGGTCGCCGCGTCGGAGGGGGAGTAGCCCAGCACCGTGAGAGCGCTCACCGCCTCGGCGGCGTTGCTCGACGCGGAGGCTATGCCCGCCGCGTTCTCCGCCGCTTCGGCGGACAGGCCGGCTGTGGCGGAGATCTTGTCCTTGAGCTCGTTCACGACTCGCTGCGCGAGCTTCGGGCCCACGCCCTGCGCCTTCGTCAGCGCCCTGTAGTCGCCCGAGGCGATGACCACCGCGATACGGTCCGCCGTGAAGGCGGACAGCATCGAGATCGCCGCCTTCGGGCCCACGCCCGAAACGCCGATGAGCATCCTGAAGCAGTTGAGCTCCGCGAGGTCCGCAAAGCCGTAAAGGTCGACTCCGCTTTCGCTGACGCTCAGGTACGTGTAGAGCGTGACGCTGTCGCCCGCCGAGCCGCACTCGCTCAGGGTGTTTGCCGACGTGCGGCAGTAAAAGCCTATGCCGGCGCACGAAACGGCGACAGCTCCGACCTCTCTCGCTATGATCTTGCCTGTAAGACTGTAGAACATATGTTTCCTCTCTTGGGGTTTGCGCTTTTCGCTAAATGCGCAATTTGCAATTAGCAATGTGCAATTTCGGACGGGCTCCGCCCGTACCCATCTTTATATGAAACGGATCAAAACTACTGATCCTATTGCGCAACTAAGTGTATTTTGCGCGGTAGCTCGTACTGAAAATATAACGGGGTGCGGGGCACTGCCCCGCCGTTAATTGCACATTGCACATTGCTAATTGCTAATTATGTTTCGCCACTTCTTTCTTCCTGCCTGCCTCTACCTATGAATGTCCAGTTTCCCCAGATACGACGACGCCGAGTGCGCGTGGCATATCGCCATCGCGAGCGCGTCGGCGGTATCGTCCGGCTTCGGTATCTTTTCGAGGTTGAGTATGACTCTCGTCATCTCCTGCACCTGCGCTTTTTCCGCCCTGCCGTAGCCCACGACGCTCTGCTTGACCTGAAGGGGAGTGTACTCGGCTATCGCGAGCCCGGCTTTTTTCGCCGCGAGCACCGTCACGCCCCTCGCCTGCGATACGTCGATCGCGGTCTTCGCGTTGTTGTTGAAGAACAGCTTCTCTATCGCCATGACCTGCGGGGAATACCGCGCGAACAGCGCCGATATGTCGTCGTATATCTTCTCGAGCCGGTCGGGAAAGTACGTGTGCGCCGGCGTCGTCACCGCGCCGTAATCCACGACGCGGAACCTCCCCGCCTCGTAATCGACGACCCCCCAGCCGACTATCGCGTACCCGGGGTCAACGCCTGCTATCCTCATATTACTCTCCATTTAATTAATTACGTTATTATAGCACACGCTTTTTTGAATGGCAAGACCGCATTATTATAAAATAACCTTAGTAAATCGGGGGCTTCTGTTCATTTTCCGTTCGACAGTTCGGGCCTTGACCGGAAACAGCGGTTCTCGTGGTCGTATGGCGTGCTTATATCATCTTTTCGGCAGGGATCGTATGTCATTAAAAAACGGATGCCGGCGGAGCCCGCCCGGGATCGCGCCGCCGATCCCGGGACTGCCCGCTTACCGACAAATTTGACGATTTTGTTATAAATCGTTCATATTTGTAAAATCTTTTATTTATGCGCCGGGCGGGTTATTATCCGCTTGACATTTTTGCTTTACGGCGTTAGAATGATTATCAGATGTAATGGAAAATCGCGCATAGTAGTCTTCTTTTCGCCGGTTTTCCGGTTTGGTTTTGG
This sequence comes from Clostridia bacterium, assembly GCA_017443405.1. Classification (GTDB taxonomy): domain Bacteria; phylum Bacillota; class Clostridia; order Oscillospirales; family Acutalibacteraceae; genus RGIG2893. Next base: position 10,060 of record JAFRXS010000014.1, read on the forward strand.
TATTTATTTTATTCGAGCGGCACGTACTGCCGTATCCTTCGGGAGGAATGAAACGTGAGCAAAGAGTTTAAACTGCAGGCTAAAAAACGTCTGGCGGTCCTCATGGCTGCGGTCATGGTTCTGTCGGTTTTTGCCGTCTTTAACGGGGATATCCTTTTCCCCGGGGCGAAGGCCTCCAGCGGCGGGAATTACCAGGTCAGGGTCTACATGAACAACCACAACACGGACTCCGACTCCCACTTCCAGTGGACCAAGGTCTACGGCTACGACCAGTCTGGATCTTACGGGACGATCTGTGATTCGGCGTATTTCGATGAGCCGACTGGCTCTAATTATTACGCGGAGTATTCTACGCCCTATTTCCCCACTGAGTTTAATTCCTACTGGGAATCCCACAACTGCGATAAGTCGGACTACGGATGTAACGTTTACATCCAGGTCTATTATAACGGTGGCTGGCAGAACGTTATGAGTTCGAGCATGTCGTCTAATCAAAACGATACCGGCAAAGCCACGTACAAATGCAGCTGCAGCAGCAGCACCGGCACGCGCCCGTCTGTCAACAGCGTATCCATAACCGGCGGCGCGAATCAGACCAAATACGGGAATTACGGCGGGACGATTACATCCGATGCTATTTCCGCGAGAGCGTACGACCAGTTCGGCGTTCTGTGGTATCAGTATCCCACATGGAGCAAATCGGCAGATACTATCTCCACTACAGGCAACTCCGCCAGTGTGACGCTGTCGAGTAGCTCCGGCTCCGATCACAGCGCTACCGTCACCGCTTCTCTCGGCGGCAAATCCGCCTCGACGACGGTCAATTTCAGATGGAAGCACAAGCTGACCGTTACCAACGCCGGTACCGGCACGAGCGGGACGTTCTATGATTACTCCGGAAACACTGCGTCTGTTTCCGCTGGTTCCCGTACGGGCTACACTTTCAGCAGTTGGTCCAAAGGCGGAACCGGATCAGTGAACAGCACGACCGCGTCGACCGTGACGTGGACCTACGGCAACGGCGACGGTACTTTGACCGCTAACTGGACCGGTATCACGTATTACGTTGCTTACAACGGCAACGGGGCGACAGGCGGTTCGACCGCGACCTCAACACATACGTACGGTACCGCGAAGGCTCTGACTACGAACGGTTTCACAAGAGCGTATACCGTCACATATAACTACAACGGCAACGGCCAGGCGAATTCCACCGACACGGCGACCTATTCATTCAACGGCTGGAACACAAACAGCGCCGGCACGGGCACGAACTACTCCAACCAGCAGTCCGTGACCAATCTCACGTCCACGAACGGCGCGACTGTGAACCTGTACGCGAAGTGGTCGGGCGGAGCGGTAACGCTCCCCACTCCGAGCCGCAACGGTTATAATTTTGCCGGATGGTACACCGATCCGACAAACGGAACGAGCGTTGGCGGCGGCGGTGCGAGCTATACTCCCACGGCAGCTATTACGCTTTATGCTCATTGGACTACCGTCCCCTATACGATCACGTTTGACTCCGACGGCGGAAGCGCGGCGACCTCTATTGACTATAATATAGAGTCGACGAACACCCTTCCGTCGAGTTCAAGGACCGGATATACCTTTGGCGGCTGGAAGCCGACGGCGAACTCCGGCAACTGGTCGAGCTCCTCGACTTACGGCTCCGGTACTTCTGTTAAAGGCAAATACGGAAGCGTTACGCTCAAAGCTCAGTGGACGGCGACCCCTTACACTATAACCTTTGACGCGAACGGCGGTAATGCCGTCGGCAATAAGGGCTACACCATCGAGTCTACGGACACCCTGCCTTCGACCACCAGGAACGGCTACACCTTCGCGGGCTGGATTCCGACCGCGAACAGCGGGAGCTGGTCGAGCGGCACGACCTATGGCTCCGGCACGTCTCTTACCGGACAATACGGCGACGTCACGCTCAAGGCGCAGTGGACCAAGATCCCCTATACGATAACCTTCGACGAGGACGGCGGCAGCGACGTCTCCGATATCGACTACGACATCGAGTCTACGGACTCCCTGCCCACGACCTCGAGGACCGGTTATACATTCGATGGCTGGAAGCCGGTCGCTGCGGCAGGAAACTGGTCAGCCTCCACGAACTATTCTGCCGGCACGTCCGTCAACGGCAAATGGGGCAGCGTCACGCTCAAGGCGCAGTGGACTCCCATCAACTATAACATAACCTACGACGCCGACGGCGGAGCTGCCGTAGCCGACAAGAGCTATACTATCACGTCGACGGACACCCTGCCTTCGACCACCAGGAACGGCTACACCTTCGCGGGCTGGAAGCCGACCGCGAACAGCGGGAGCTGGTCGAGCGGAGCGACTTATTCCTCCGGCACGTCTCTTACCGATAAATACGGCGACGTCACGCTCAAGGCGCAGTGGACCAAGAACCCCTACACGATAACCTTCGACGAGGACGGCGGCAGCGAAGTCACCGATATCGGCTATGATATCGAGTCGAGCGATACTCTGCCCTCGACCTCCAAGACGGGCTATACCTTCGGCGGCTGGAAGCCGACCTCTGCTGTCGGTAACTGGTCTGCATCTCAGTCCTATGCCGCCGGCACGTCCGTCAACGGCAAATGGGGCAGCGTCACGCTCAAGGCGCAGTGGACGGCTAATACCTATAATATAGTATACGACGGCAACAGACCCGCCGGTGAGACCGGGACGGTCTCCGGCGTGCCGTCGAGCCAGACCAAGACCTACGATACGGACCTTACGCTCGCGTCCGGGACTCCCTCCCTGACCGGCTGGACGTTCGAAGGCTGGAACACGGCTGCGGACGGCAACGGCGACTCTTACTCCGCCGACGATACGCTCGGCACCGACTACGCCTCGGCTCAGGGCGCGGAAGTCAAGCTCTATGCGCAGTGGAAGGTCAATAAATACACGATAGCCTACGACGGCAACAAGCCTGCGGGCGCTTCCGGGACCGTTTCCGGAACAGTGGCGAGCCAGGAGAAGACCTACGGTCAGAACCTCACTCTCACGTCCGACGAGTTCACCCTTGAGGGCTGGACGTTCACGGGCTGGAATACCGCGGCGAACGGCAGCGGCACGGCTTACGCGGCGGGCGCCGTGATGGCTACGGACCACGCCTCCGCTTCCGGCGATCTCGTCACCCTCTACGCTCAGTGGACCGCCAACACTTATACGGTAGCCTACGACGGCAACAGGCCCGACGCGGCGACGCACAACGTGTCCGGCGTTCCCGGCAGCCAGTCGAAGACCTATGATGCGGACCTTACTCTTCAGTCCGGCACGCCCACCCTTACCGGTTGGACGTTCACCGGCTGGAACACCGACTCCGAAGGCAACGGTACGGCTTACTCCGCCGGCGAGACGATGAACAGGGATCACGCCTCCGTTTCCGGCACTACCGTCACCCTCTACGCTCAGTGGACCCCGAACACTTACACGATCTCCTACAACGGCAACGGCAAAACGAGCGGAGAAACTGCTTCCCACTCCGCGACCTACGACGCCGACGTGACGCTTGCCGCCAACGGCTATACCCGCGAGTATACCGTTTCCTATGATGAGCGCGGCGGCGACACGCTGACCGACACGGTCTCCGCTTACGGATTCGCCGGCTGGAACACCGAGGCTGACGGCTCGGGCAGCACTTATAACGCGAGCCAGACGCTCTCCAAGCCAAACTTCGTGACCTCCGGTATGTACGTCCTCCACGCCAAGTGGACCCCGACCGAGATCGCTCTCGAGACGGCGACCCGCACCGGCTACATATTCGGCGGCTGGGCTGTCAGCGCTGACGACGCAGAGGCGAAGATCAAGACCTACAACGGCGGACAGAGGATAACTCCGACGGCGAATATGACGCTCTACGCGATCTGGACGCCGATAACCTACACCGTCGTATTCGATAAGAACGGCGGCTCGGGCTCGGATATGGATGCGATGAGCTTCACTTACGACGTCGCTCAGAACCTCTCGGGCAATCACTTTGAGAGGACGGGCTACACGTTCCTCGGCTGGAGCACCGACTCCGGCGCGACCGAGGCGACCTATGAAAATCAGCAGTCCGTCAGCAACCTTACGACCGTCGACGGCGCGACCGTCACCCTTTACGCGGTCTGGGCGGCAAACCGCTTCACCGTGGAATTTGACAGCAACGGCGGCTCCGGGAGCATGGAGGATCAGGAGTTTGAATACGGCGTTGCCGAGAACCTGACCGCGAACGCCTTCTCCAGGACCGGCTACGAGTTCACCGGCTGGCTCTACGGCTCGACGAATATCGCCGACGAAGCCGACGGCTCTACGCTTACCTCGGTCAACGGCGCGACCGTCACGCTCGTCGCTCAGTGGGCGCCGATAACCTACAAGGTCCACTACGAGGGCAACGGCTCGACCGGCGGCAGCATGGGCGATCAGACGATGGAATACGATCAGTCTTATCAGCTCAGCGTTAATCAGTTCGAAAAGAAATATACCGTTACCTATAATGTCAACCACGACAGCTCGAGCAACGTTACTCTTGACTCCGAGTACGTCTTCGACGGCTGGACCGGCGAGAACGGCAACGACTACGCCGCCGAAGAAAGCGTCAGCAACCTGAGCTCGGTCAAGAACGACGAGTTCACGATGACCGCCAAGTGGACCGGCGGCGCCGTCACGCTTCCCGACCTCACCGGAACCAGGACGGGCTATGACTTCACCGGCTGGTACACGGACCCCGCCGCGGGCGACTTCGTAATTCAGAGCGGAGCCTACTATCCGACCGGGAATATCCCCGTCTACGCTCACTGGACTCCCAAGACCTACACGGTGACTTATGACAACAACGGCGGCGCGGGCACGATAGCCGACGAGACCGCGACCTACAACGCGAGCTTCACGCTCAACAGCGGCGACGATTTCTCCAAGACCGGCTATCACCTTGACGGCTGGGCGGAGACCGCCGACGGTCCGAAGCTCACCAACACCGCCTTCACCTGGACCTATGACGGGAACAAGACCTACTACGCGGTCTGGGCCCCCAATACCTACACCGTATCCTATAACAACAACGGCGGCACGGGCACGATAGCCGACGAGACCGCGATCTACGACGCGCAGTTCACTCTCAACAGCGGTGCTCTCTTCTCCAAGACCGGCTACCACTTCGTGGGCTGGTCCGAGACCGAAGGCGGCACGACCGCGGTCGAGAGCCCGTTCACCTGGCAGTTCACGACCGATAAGGAGTACTTCGCCATCTGGGCGCCCGATACCTACGCCGTAGAGTATGACGCCAACGGCGGCACGGGCAGCTATCCGAACGCCACCGCGACCTACAACGCGAACTTCACGCTTCCCGACGGGTCCGCTCTCTCCAAGACCGGTTACACCTTCAGAGGCTGGAGCCTGTCGAACGACAATGACCAGAGCGGCATCGTGACGAGCCCGATCTCTCCGTGGACCTACACCCAGGGCAAGAAGTTCTACGCCGTCTGGGAGATCAACAGCTACACCCTTAAGCTTATAAACGACGGTCAGACCTACAGCGAGACGACGGTCGTCTATAACTCGCCGATGACCCTTGATAACCTGTCGAAGGAAGGCTATAACTTCATCGGCTGGTTCACCGAGGCCGGCGGAGCGGGCACGCAGTATACCAACAATCAGGCAATGCCCGCTAACGACCTCACCCTCTACGCCGCCTACACGCCGATAAACTACAACATCACCTATATACTGGACGGCGGCACGGTCGACGCGGCTACGCCGAACCCGACGACCTACAACATTGAGACCCCGACCTTCACGCTCAACAACCCGACCAAGACCGGTTACGAGTTCACGGGCTGGAAGCTCGGCTCCTCCGACGAAGCGAACGAGACCGTCACCGTCGAGACAGGCTCGACCGGCGACAGGATCTACACCGCGACGTGGAGGCTCATCCGCTACTATTTCACTTATGATCTCGACGGCGGCTCTGTCTCGCCCGCGAACCCGGAGTATTACGACACCGCCACTGCCGATATAACTCTCAATAACCCGACCAAGACCGGTTACATCTTCACAGGCTGGTCCGGAACCGATCTTACCGGCGAAGACAATATGACGGTCACGATCCCGACCGGCTCCTCCGGCGACAGGACCTTCACCGCTCACTGGACTCCCATCCATTACGTTGTGACCTTCGCCGCGCCCGACGCGACCGGAGGCTCCGTCCCCGCGAACGTGAATGCGACCTACGACGTCGACTTCTCGATGCCCGATAACGGCACGCTCGAGAGGAAGTACACCGTCACCTTCGACGCGAACGGCGGCACCGTTTCCACGGCGAGCTCCGTCGCGGAGTACACGTTCAGCAACTGGACCGACGGCGACGCTGACTATAACGCCGGTACGGACTACTCCAACCTCAGCTCCGAAGACGGTGCGAGCGTGGAACTGTCTGCGGTCTGGCAGTCCGCATCCGTCGCTCTGCCCACTCCCGAATACACCGGCTACGACTTCGACGGCTGGTACGACGAAAACGGCGACAAGGTCGAAGGCTCGACCTACACGCCCGACGCCGATACCACTCTCACCGCGCACTGGGCTCCGATAGATTACACCATCAGCTACGACGTTGCCGACGGTGAGAACGCCGCGGCGAACCCCGCGACCTACACGATCGAGGACGACGATATCGTCCTTGCCGATCCCTCCAGGAACGGATACACCTTCCTCGGCTGGACGGGCGAAGGCGTAACGACTCCGACCAAGAACGTCGTGATCGCCTCCGGTTCCATCGGTGACAAGTCCTACGTCGCCGTTTGGGAAGCCATAACCTATTCTATCTCTTATACTCTCGATGACGGTACGGTCGAGGGGACGAACCCCGTCGAATACAACATCGAGTCTTCCGCTATAACCCTCATCAACCCGACCAAGACGGGCTGGGATTTCGCGGGATGGACCGGCACGGGTCTTGAAGGTCAGACGATGAATGTCGTGATCCCGACCGGCTCTTACGGCGACAGGAGCTACTCCGCGACCTGGAGCGTCCACGAGTATTCGATCACCTACGATCTCGCGGGCGGCGACCTCGCGGCCGCAAATCCCTACGAATACACCGTACTCTCCGATCCGATCACGCTCAACAACCCGACCAGGACAGGTTACACCTTCGCGGGCTGGACCGGCACCGGACTTGACGACGCGACTGTCAGCGTCACCATCCCGACCGGCTCAAGCGGCGACAGAGCGTACACCGCGACCTGGACGCCCGTTTCCTACAGCATCCGCTTCGACGGCAACGGCGCGACAAGCGGCGAGATGGCGGATCAGTCCTTCACCTACGACGTTTCGACGGCTCTCAACGCCAATCAGTACGAGCGCGAGTACACCGTGAGCTACAACGCCAACGGCGGCAGCGCCTGCGCTTCCGAGACGGCTGTCTACACGTTCAACCGCTGGAACCAGAACGCCGACAACTCCTACGACGTGTCCTACAGGGACGGCGCTCAGATACTCAACCTGACGAGCACGGCTGATGACGTCGTCATCTTCTACGCGCAGTGGAATTCCGACGACGTAGTCCTTCCGGCCACGACACGCGACGGCTACACTTTCGGCGGCTGGTACTCCGACGAGGATCTGACTCAGTTCGTCGGCAACAACGGCGCGAAATACGTTCCCACCGCAGATATCGAGCTCTACGCCAAGTGGGAAGCTATCGACTATACCGTTACTTATAAGGCGAACGGCGGCGAGGGCGCCGACGTGACCCGCACGGTCTCGTTCGGTTCCGAATTCTCCGTTATCGACAATCCGTTCACCCGCAACGGCTACACCTTCGAAGGCTGGGCTACCGAGCCCGACGCCGCGGCGGCGAACTTCACGAGCGGCACTTATTCGACCGTCGGCAACACCGTTGCCTACGCGGTATGGGCGCCCGTGACCTATAGTATAGGCTACACGCTCAACGACGGTACTGTCGAAGGGACCAACCCCGTCGAGTACACGATCGAATCCGCGAGTATCACTCTCATCAATCCGACCAGGACGGGTTACGATTTCGCGGGATGGACCGGCACCGGACTTGACGAAGCCTCCGAGACGGTCACTATCCCGACCGGTTCCACGGGCGACAGGGAATACACCGCCACCTGGAACGCGCACGAGTACTCCATCACCTACGATCTCGCGGGCGGCGAACTCGCGACTGCCAATCCCGACAAGTACACTGTCGAATCCTCGGATATCGTTCTCAACAACCCGACCATGACCGGCTACACCTTCGCGGGTTGGACCGGCACCGGACTTGACGCCGCGACCGTGAACGTCACTATCGCGACCGGCTCCATCAGCGACAGAAGCTACGTAGCCGTCTGGGCGCCCGTCAGCTACACCGTCAGCTTCGACAAGAACGACTCTGCTGCGACCGGCGAGATGACGGATCAGACCTTCACCTACGACGAGGAGCAGGCTCTTGCCGCCAACGGCTTCTCCAAGGAGGGCTACAGCTTCATCGGCTGGGCCGAGACCGCGAACGGCGAGGTCGTCTACACCAACGGCCAGATCGTTTCCAACCTGAGAGATACCGAGGGCACTGTCACGCTCTACGCGAAGTGGGACGTCAACGGCTACACCGTCAGGTTCAACGCCAACGGCGGCACCGGGACGATGAACCCGCAGTACTTCCCGTATGAACCCGCTCAGGCTCTCAACGCCAACACCTTTGAGCGCACCGGCTATGAGTTCGCCGGCTGGGCTCTGAGCGCCGACGGCGAGGTCGTCTACGGCGACGAAGAGCCCATTGAGAAGCTCTCCGCGGTAAACGAAGACATCATCGACTTCTACGCGAAGTGGACGGCCGTTGAATACGAAATCACCTATTCCGGCGTTGAAGGCACGACCGGCGCGGAAGGCAATCCCGCGAAGTATACTATAGAGTCCGACGCCTTCACGCTTGCCAACCCGAGCAAGGACGGCTACACCTTCGTCGGCTGGTCCGGCACCGGAATCGACGGCACCTCGATGAGCGTGACCGTACCGACCGGCTCCACCGGCGACAGGGAATACACCGCCAACTTTACTCAGAACATCGAGATAATCACCACCGGCACGACCTCCGTCTATGACGGCGAGGATATCGATGCGACCGACCTCGGTCTCACCGTACAGACCGCCGACGGCACCGACATAACCGCTTCCAGCTCCGTCAGCTACCGTTACGCGGTAGGCGGAAGGTACACCGAGGGCCTGCCCTCCGACGCCGGCACGTATACCATCGAGATCACGGTCGCTCCGAACGGCAATATCGAGGGCGGTCAGACCACCGTCGATTACGTCATCACCAAGAGACCCGTCGCCCTTAACGCGGCAGGCGTTGACAAGACCTATGACGGCAGCAGCGTCATGACGGTCAACTTCTCGCTCGGCGATTATATCTCCGGCGACGAACTCGGGCTTTCTCCGACCTCCGACGCGGCGGCGACCGCCGACAGCGCGAACGTCGGCGAGAGGAGAGTCACGTTCACGGCTCCCGCCCTTACCGGCGCGGACGCCTCCAACTACACTCTCACCGTTCCCGAGTACGCCACTGCGAACATCAGCAAGAGAGCTCTTACGATAACCGCTTCCGGCGCCGACAAGGTCTATGACGGCACCGCCGGTATCGCGGTCACGTTCACGGCTGAAAATCCCGTTGCCGGCGACGTCATCACTATCGACGGCACGACGGGCACAGCACAGAGCGCTAACGTCGGCACGTGGAACGTCAGCATCGACACTGCCTCTGTGGAAGTCGAGGGCGCGGGCAACTACGAGTTCACGCTTCCGGCTTCGACGACCGCCACCATCAGCAAGAAGGCGCTCACGATAACCGCCGCCGGAACCGATAAGGTCTATGACGGCAACGCGGATATCGCGGTCACGATGACCGCCACCGGCATGGTCGAGGGCGAGACGATCACCGTCACCGGCGCGACCGGTACCGCGAACGACGCAAACGTCGGCGCGAAGACCGTCACGATCGACAACACCAATACAGCACTCTCCGGCGAAACCGCGAATAACTACGTCTGCGAGTTCCCGGGCGAGACGACCGCGAACATCACCAAGGCGAACCTCACGGTCACGGCGACCGCTGAACCCAAGGTCTATGACGGCAACAAGGATATGACGGTCACGCTGACCGCAGCAGCTCCCGTTGCCGGCAACGAGATCACGATCACCGGCGCGACCGGTACGGCTGACACCAAGAACGTCGGCACCGGCAAGACCGTCACTATCAACACCGACAGCGTCACCGTCACCGGCGACGGCAACTACAACCTGATCTACCCGGCGTCGGTCTCCGGCGAGATCACTAAGAAGAACGTTGACCTTATCGCTACGGGCGTCAACAAGACGTACGACGGCAACAAAGTCATGACGGTCAACTTCTCGCTCGGCGAGTACGTCAGCGGCGACGAGCTCGGTCTCTCCGCGGCCTCCGATACCGCCGCGACCGCCGACAGCGCGAACATCGGCACGAGGACGATCACGTTCACGGCTCCCACGCTTACGGGTACCGATAAGGACAACTACGAGCTCGTAGTTCCGGCGAACGCGACCGCCGAGATAACCGGCAAGACGGCGACCGTCACCGCGACCGCGACGAACAAGACCTACGACGGCAACGGCGATATCACGGTCACCTTCACGCTCACCGGCATAGTCGACGGCGACGACGCGGGCCTTAACACCTACACCGCTACCGGCACGACCGACAAGAACGTCGGCACGGGCAAGACCGTTACCTTCACGGCTCCCAGTCTCACCGGCGCGAACGCAGGCAACTACACCATCAACACTGTCACCGAAACGACCGTCAACATCACCCCGCTCGAGCTCACGCTCGAAGCCGACGGCAACGACAAGGTCTACGACGCGACGAGGGATATCACCGTGGACCTTACCCTCTCCGGTATGGTCGCGGGCGATGACGTCGCGATTGCCGGCGGCAATATCGTCACCGGTCTCGCGTCCGACAAGAACGCCGGTGACGACAAGGAAGTCACCTTCGCTCAGCCGACTCTGACGGGCGACGACGCGGGCAACTACACTCTTCCCGTTCTGACTGCGACCACCGCTTCTATCTCTAAGGCTGCAGCGACGATCGCCGCGGCGGGCGAGAGCAAGGTCTACGACGGCGACACCCAGATCAACGTCACGCTTACCCTCTCGGGCATCTATGACGGCGACTCCGTCGAGATAGCGGGCGGCAGCGCGATCGTCGGCAACACCGATGACGCGAACATCGGCGAAGACAAGACGGTCAGGTTCGCTCAGCCCGCCCTTACGGGCACCGACGCCGGCAACTACACCGTCAACGAGATCGGTTCGACCACAGCGGATATCACGGCTAAGGCGCTCACGATAACCGCCGCCGGTACCGACAAGGAATATGACGGCACGACGGCTATCGAGGTCACCCTTACCGCTTCCGGCATGGTCGACGGCGAGACCGTCACGATAACCGGCGCGACCGGTACCGCGAACGACGCGAACGTCGGCGAGAAGACCGTCACGATCGCCAACGCGGTAGTCACCGGAGCGGAGAACTACAGCTACACGCTTCCGACTTCGACGACCGCCAACATCACCCCGAAGGCGCTCACGATAACCGCCGAGCCCGCCGAGAAGGTCTATGATGGCACGACGGCTATCGACGTAACTCTTACCGCTTCCGGCATGGTCGCCGGCGAGACCGTTACGGTCACCGGCGCGAAGGGTACCGTCGAAAGCAAGAACGTCGGCGATAACTGGCACGTCGATATCGACAATTCCGCTACGGTACTCACCGGCGCGGGGAACTACAGCTACACGCTCCCGACCGAGACGACCGCCAAAATCACGCCCAAGCCGATCACGATCACCGCTTCCGGCGTCGACAGAGCCTATGAGAAGGACAACAAGACCGTCGGCGTGACGTTTACCGCTTCCGGCGTAGTCGAGGGCGACGAGATCACCTTCTCGGCTGCCACGGGCGATATGAACGATGACGCCGCCGGCGTCGACAAGTTCGTCGCTATAGCCTCCGGCACCGTTGTTACGGGCGCGGAGAACTACAGCTACACGCTTCCGACCGAGACCACGGTCACGATTTACAACAAGGACGTCCACGTGACGCCGGTCGACACGACCAAGGTCTATGACGGCAACACCGCCGTTACCGTGAACTTCACCACCGACGACGCCGACATCACGGTCGACGCCTACACGGCTCAGACCTCTTCCGAGAACGTCGGCAGCTATACCGTCGCCATCGATCCCGCTTCTGTCACCTCGAACGCGGATGCCAACTACAACCTGGTGTTCGACTCCGTAACGGCAGGCGCGACGATCACTCCGCTCGCCATCACGGTCAGCGGCGAGGGCGTCGACAGGGATTATAACGGAACGAACGCCGTTTCCGTCAACCTTACGCTCACCGGCGCGCTCGAAGGCGACGACGTCTACGTCGAGAGCCCGACAGCCGCCACGATGACCGACGCTCTTGTCGGCGACGGCAAGACCGCGACCTTCGCTCAGCCTGTACTCAAGGGCGACGACGCCGGCAACTACACCGTCAACGCTCTTACGAGCGCGTCCGTCAACATCACTCCCGCGAAGCTCACGCTCGGCGCGACGGGTGTTGACAAGGTCTACGACGGCAGCACGGATATCACCGTCCTTCTCACGCTCACCGGCACCTACGGTCACGACGACGTCGCTCTCGACTGCGGCAGCTCGACTGTCGGTCACACCGAGAACGCGAACGTCGGTACAAATAAGGCAGTCACCTTCACGCTGCCCGGGCTCGTAGGCGATGACGCCGCGAATTACGAGATCTATCCCGTGAACACTTCGACCACGGCGAGCATCACGGCGAAGACGCTTGTGATAACCGCCAAGGGCACCGACAAGGTCTATGACGGCAACGCGGATATCGCAGTCACGATGACCGCCTCCGGCATGGTCGACGGTGAAGAGATCACCGTCACCGGCGCGAAGGGTACCGCGGACGACGCGAACGTCGGCGACAATAAGCACGTAGCGATCAACAACGACGCTACGGCAGTCACCGGCGAGACCGTCGGCAACTACACCTACACGCTCCCGACCGAGACGACCGTCAACATCACACCGGCGACGCTTACGATAACCGCCGAGCACGCTGAGAAGGTCTATGACGGCACCACGGCTATCGACGTCACTCTGACCGCCTCAGGCATGATCGGCAGCGAGAGCATCACGATCACCGGCGCGAAGGGTACCGTCGAAAGCAAGAACGTCGGCGATGACTGGAACGTCGAGATCGACAACAGCGCCACGGTAGTCACCGGCGCGGGCAACTACACCTATACGCTTCCGGCTGAGACTACTGCGACGATCACCGCGAAGCCGATCACGATCACCGCTTCCGGCGTCGACAGAGCCTATGAGAAGGACAACACGACCGTCGGCGTGACGTTTACCGCTTCCGGCGTAGTCGAGGGCGATGAGATCACCTTCTCGGCTGCCACCGGCGAGATGAACGACGACGCGGCAGGCAACGATAAGTACGTTGCCATCGCCTCCGGCACCGTCGTTTCCGGCGCGGAGAATTACAGCTACACGCTTCCGAACGAGACGACAGTCAATATCAGCTCCAAGGCTGTCCACGTGACGCCTGTCGACACGACCAAGGTCTATGACGGCAGCACCGCCGTTACCGTGACCTTCACGACCGACGACGAGGATATCACTGTCGACGCCTACACGGCTCAGACCTCCTCGAAGAACGTCGGCAGCTATACCGTCGATATCGACACAGCTGCCGTCACCTCGAACGCCGACGCGAACAACTACAGCCTCGTGTTCGACTCCACGACCGCGGGCGCGACGATCACCGAGAAGTCCATCAACGTTTCCGCCTCCGGCGAGAACAAGGTCTATGACGGCACCGACGCTATCGTCGTGACGCTGACCGCTGAAGGCGTAGTCGAGGGCGATTCGATCGTCATCACCGGCGCGACCGGTAAGGCGAACGACAAGAACGTCGGCGACAAGACCGTCGCTATCAACACCGACAACGTGACTGTGACAGGCGCCGAAAACTACGTTCTTAACTACCCGACCGAGACGACCGCGACGATTTCTAAGAAGCCGATCGACGTTTCCGCCTCGGGCGAGGACAAGGTCTATGACGGTACCGAAGATATCGTTGTGACCCTGACCGCAACGGAAGGCGTTGTCTCCGGCGACTCCATCACCATCACCGGCGCGACCGGCACGGCGAACGACAAGAACGTCGGCGAGAAGACCGTCACGGTCAACACCGATGACGTCATCGTTACGGGCGCCGAGAACTACACGCTCAGCTATCCGGAGACGACGAGCGCGAACATCTCCAAGAGGGAAGTCGAACTCAACGCCGAGGGCGTTGACAAGACGTACGACGGCACCGATGTGATGACTGTCAACTTCTCGCTCGGCGAGTACGTCAGCGGCGACGATCTCTCCGTCGAGCCCGCTTCCGACGCCGCCGCGACAGCCGACAGCGCTGACGTCGGCACGAGAACGATCGACTTCACGGCTCCCGTTCTCGCCGGAACCGATAAGGACAACTACAACCTTGTCGTTCCCGCGAACGCGTCCGCCCAGATCACCGGCAAGACGGCGACCGTCACCGCGACCGCTACGCCCAAGACCTACGACGGCAACGGCCATATCGCGGTCACGTTCACGCTCAGCGGCATAGTCGACGGCGACGACGCGGTCCTCAACACCTACACCGCCACCGGCGCGACGGATAAGACCGCGGGCAACGGCAAGACGGTCACGTTCACGGCCCCCGTCCTCACGGGCGCTGACGCCGCGAACTACACGATCAACACCGTTAGCGAGGCTCTTGTCGACATCTATCCGCTCGAGCTCACGGTCTCCGCTTCCGGCCGCAGCAAGGTCTACGACGCGACGAAGGACATCACCGTCGACCTGACCCTCTCCGGCATGGTCGCGGGCGACAGCGTAGCGATAGCCGGCGGCAATACGACGACCGGTGAAGCGACCGACAAGAACGTCGGCGACAAGGAAGTCACCTTCGCTCAGCCGACTCTGACCGGCGACGACGCGGCGAACTACACCCTTAACGCGCTTACCTCGACCACCGCTTCGATCACTCCGGCTTCCGCGAGGATCGACGCTCTTGGCGAGAACAAGGTCTACGACGGCAACACGGCGATCAACGTCGGCCTCAGCCTCACGGGCATCTATGACGGCGACGACGTCGCGATAGCAGACGGCGACACGGTTGTCGGCAACACCGGCGATCCCGACGTCGGCGACAACAAGACGGTCACCTTCGCGCAGCCCGCTCTCACGGGTGACGACGCAGGCAACTACACCGTCAACAGCATCACGGCGGCGACCGCCTCCATCAGACCCAAGACGGTAGTCATCACCGCAACGCCGGTCAACAGGGATTACGACGGCACGACGGCTGTCACGGTCAACTTCACTGCCGAAGGCCTTGTCGAAGGCGACGGCGCGCAGCTCAGCCCGACCTCCGTTGTAGGCGAGGCCGCGAGCAAGAACGCCGGAACGCAGGCTGTATCCTTCGAGGCTCCCGCGATCGTTCTCGACGGCGCCCCCGCGGCGAACTACACCTGGAACACCGTCACCGAGGGCAGGGTAGTCATCTCGAAGATCAATGCTTCCGTCTCCGTGACGGCGGCTCCGAGAGCCTACGACGGCACGACGGTTGTTGAGATCTCGACTTCGACCGAGGGCTTCCTTGACGGCGACGACATCGTTGTCAACGCCTCCGCGACGGGCACGGCGGACTCCAAGAACGCCGGAAGCCGCACGGTCATCTTCGATCCGATCACCGTGACCGGAGCCGACGCGGTCAACTACAACATCACGGTCGACACGCAGACGACGGTCGAGATCTCGAAGAAGACGGTCACGACCACACCGTCCGTCAGCGATAAGTACTACGACGGCAACGACAAGTTCACGGTCAGCTTCACCGCTCCCGACTTTGTCGAGACGGATGACGTCGCCCTTGTCGAGACCGTTATCGGTCACGCGGACGGCGCGAACGTCGGTGAGCATACGGTCACCTTCGAGGCGCCCGCTCTCACCGGTGAAGACGCGGTGAACTACGACCTCGTCATAGAGGACGTCACGCTTACCGCTTCCATCCTTCCCGCCGACTCCGACGTATCCGTCGCGGAAGGCTCGCTCATCATGATAACCTCTCACACGCCCGATCCCGCGCAGACAGGTCTCATCCTGAATATCGAGGTCGCCGCGGACGACGGTTATCACCTTGACGGCAACCTGACGCTCACGATGGGCGGCGAGATCCTCACCTCCGGCTACTCCTACACGGGCGTTCTCGGCGACAGGACGGCGACCATCGTCATCGGTACCGTCACCGGAGCAGTCACGGTCGACGCGGGCACGGTCGAATGCACCTACGGTTACGTCTCGCACAACAACGGCACGCACTCCAAGGTCTGCCAGATCTGCGGCTACACCGAGGAGGCCGACTGCGAATTCAGCGTAGTCGTCACCGCTCCGACCTGCACGCTCGGCGGCTACACGACGCACACCTGCGACTACTGCGGCTACTCCTACGTCGACGGTTACACACCGGCTACCGGCCACAGCTGGGGCGTCTGGACGGACAACGGCAACGGCACTCACTCCAGAGTCTGCGCCAACGATCCGACCCACGTCCAGACTAAGGATCACGTCTGGAACTCCGGCGTAGTCACCACTGCTCCGACCTGCACGGTCGACGGCGTCAGGACTTACACCTGCGCTGACTGCGGCGCGACCTACACCGAGGCGGTTCCCGCGATCGGCCACAACTGGGATGACGGCGAGATCGTCTACACTTGGTCCGCGGGCTACACCAAGTGCACCGCAACGCTCTACTGCGCCAACAACTCCGCTCACACCATCAGCGAGACGAGCGTCGCCTCGGTCGAGACAGACGCGGACGGCAACGCCACCTACACCGCCGAATTCGATAATCCCGTATTCGAGACTCAGGTCAAGTACGTGCCGAACACTCAGGGCGGCTCTCACGGCAACGTATGCGCGTACTGCGGTCAGGTACACACCGGCTTCTTCGGAGCCATCGCCTACTTCATCCACTCGATCCTGATGATCTTCAGGAAGCTCTTCGGATAAACCCACACAAACAGACGGGACGGCGAAAGCCGTCCCGTTTTGTATTATATTGAGCCGACCGCTTCGTCGGCCGAAGCCCTATCTTTGGGAATGGAATATAACATCGGCGGATTTCGGGCGAATATAAAAATCTGACGAAGTTTTATTGACTTCCTGCCGGATTTCGGCGATAATAAGAGAGTCAACGATCATATTTACAATCATATCCTTGCGGCAGGGGGAAATAATGAAAGTCATGCTCGATCATACACGGACTTTTCAGCGCTTTGAGGGATTCGGAGCAAGCGGAGCGTGGTGGGCGCAGCTCGTAGGCGGCAGAAGCTACCGCGACGTGATATCGCGCCTGCTGTTCTCAAAACGGGACGGTATCGGTCTGCGCACCTACCGCTACAATATCGGCGCGGGCTCGGCGGACTCCGGCAGGGGAGATATCGGCAATCCGCTCAGACGGACGTTCTCTTTTCTTGACGAAAACGGAGAATACGATTTTCAGAAGGACGAAAACGCCGTAAATATGATGAAGCAGGCTGCAAAGGACGGCGCGGACGAGATCATCCTGTTCGTTAATTCTCCTCCGGAGTTCCTGACGAAAAATCACAAGTCCCATCTTGACAGATCGCACGTTTTCAGGACCAATCTTAGCGAAAAGAACTACGGCGCTTTCGCTGACTACTGCCTCGACGTGTGCGAGCATTTCGTTAAAGAAGGTCTGCCGGTCAGATATCTTTCGCCGATAAACGAGCCGTTCTGGATATGGGTCGGAGGGCAGGAGGGCTGCCACTACTCGCCCCGTCAGGCGGGCAGGCTCATGCGAGTATTCGCGCAAAAGATGAACGGACGTCCGCTGCTTTCGGGCGTGCGTCTTTCGGGCGTGGAGTCGGGCGATATCCGCTGGTTCAACAAATCCTACACGCGCAACCTGCTCAGGTACCCCGAGACGCGGGCGAGGATCGACGGGGTGGACTGCCACTCGTATTTTCTTCATTTTCCGCTTCCGTTCTTCAACAACAGGCAGGCGTTTCTGAGAAGGTTCAGGAAGTATATGGACCGCAGATGGCCCGGTGTACCCGTCAGGATGAGCGAATGGTGCCACATGCAGGGCGGGCGGGACAAGACGATGGATTCCGCGCTCGTCATGGCGAACGTCATGTACGAGGATATAAGCATACTCGGCGTGACCTCCTGGCAGCACTGGATAGCCGTGTCGGAGGTCGATTTCTGCGACGGGCTGATCTATATAAATACCGACAATGAAGACTATGAACTGACGAAGCGGTATTTCGTCACAGGCAATTTCTCAAAATATATCCCTTACGGCGCGAGAAGGATCGACGTCCGGTGCGGAGACGCTGACCTTAAGCCCCTCGCCTTTGACGGCGACGACAAAACGGTGTTGGTTATAATAAACGATACCGGAAAGGAAAAAAGCGTGACTCTTCCCGGCGCGGCGTTAAAGATCGTCACCGACGCCGAAAGGGATCTTTTCGAGGAAAAGTCCGGTAAAGAGACAGTTCTTACCCCGAGGTCCGTTACGACCTTTATACTCGAGAGGGCCGAAAAGTGAAGGATAAGATAATAAAACTGCTCGGAGACGTAAAGCTCTACTGGAAGGTCCCGCCCAAGGGCAGGTACATGAGCTTCAAGGAGATAGCCTCGCTGTCCTTCGGCGGCATAGGCGTCAGGCTGATAGTTTACACTATCAGTCAGATGATGATCTCCGTCGGCAACGTGCTTATCGGCAACACGATAGGCATCGATCCTTCTTCTCTGTACGTCATTTACATAATCAGCGTGCTGTCCGCCTTCCCGCTGACTGCGCTGCGGGCGAGGATGATAGACAATACCCGCTCGATGAAGGGCAAATACAGACCCTACCTCATCTCGATGGGCATACCGACGGTCTTGCTCGGCGCGGGCTTCATGTGGATGCCGTACGAAAGAATGAGCGTCGTCATGAAATGCGCCTCGGTGCTCGCTTTCAACATCGGCTTCCAGTTCTTCTTCAGGTTCTATAACGACGCTTACGACAGTCTGATTAACGTCCTATCGCCCAACAGTATCGAGCGCTCGGACGTGCTTTCCATCAAGAGCGTGGTCGAAAATCTGTCGCCGTCTATAGTAAGCATTTTTTTGCCGCTCGTGGCAAAGGCGATAACAGGCGACGACACGCTTTACGACCTGAAGATATACAGGGTGCTTTTTCCGCCGATGCTTCTGGTCGGCTTCCTTATCTCGGTCATAGTTTACGTCAACACCGAGGAGAAGATAGTCCGGGCAAAGACGCACGTCATCGGCATGAAATTCTCGGACGCCTTCAGGGCGGTCGCGAGAAACAAGTATTTCTGGATCATATCTCTTGCCGGCTGGCTCGGTTTCCTCGAAGGCTCGTTCGGCAGTATACTGGGCTGGATGTACAACTATCAGCACGCGGCGACCGCGGCGCAGTACTCGCTTATAACCGCGATATCCGGCAACGCCTCGTTCTGGCCCAATCTCGTCGCTCCGTTCTTTATCAGAAAGTACGGCAAAAAGAAGATACTCGTTTTTACCAATCTTCTGAATATCGGGTTTATACTCCTCATGCTTCCGATAGTCAGGATGACGGGTTCAAAAAGCATCATCTGGCTGCTGTTGGGCTGCACGTTCGTCAATCAGTTCATAACGTCGCTCGGTCATCTGCTGAACCCGAGCGTGAACGCCGATATAAGGGACTATCAACAGTACGTGTCCGGCGAGCGCATAGACGGTATGTTCGCCGCCGTCGGCCTTATAGGGGAGATCATCACGCTGGCGACGGGCTTCGTTCTCCCGACGCTTTACTCGCGCTCGGGGCTCAACGCTGCCGTCGCTCTGTCTCTGGGCTACGACGGCTCGAACGTCTACGACGTGCTTTACGATCAGTCGTATTTCGTCAGGATCAGCAGCGTGCTCATAGTCGCGTCGGTCATCGGCGCCGTCCTCAACGTGCTGCCGATGTTCTTCTACGACCTTACGGAAACGAAGCAGAAAGCGATGGTCAAGGTGCTGAAGATCAGAGCTCTCTTTGAGGACAGGGCAAACAACGTCCTGAACGACGAAAAGCTTTGCGAAACGGTCGAGATCATCAACTCCGCGAGGGAACACGCGGGCAAAGACCTGCTCCCGACGGACAAAAAGAAGTTATCGAAGCAGCAGAGAAAGCAAAACATCATTGAAAACGAGGAGATCGAAATCGCGAAAATCGTCAATGAGGAATTGACGAAATACGAAACAGAATACGGAAAGTTCAAGCTTGAGAATTCAAGGGCGGTCGTCGCCGCGGGGCTCGACGGCTCCGTTTCGGCGTTCTCGCTGACGCGCGCGCAGGCAAAGGCGATGCCGCGAACGACTCAGGCCGAGAAGGAAAGGCGCAACGACGCGCTTTTGTCCGTTTCCGACCATAAGGCGGCCGTCAGGGCGAGGAAGAAATACTTCCCCGACGGAATAAAGGAATTCGACAGCTCCGTTTTCGACGGGCTTTTCGCGTCGGAGGACGCGCTCGAAAGGGAGATACACGACGCTCTCATGGCGGTAAAAGGGGCGAGAGAGCACAATGACCGCGGCGAAGCGCGAGAGCTTAAAAAGCAGGTCGAGGCGCTGCGCGTGAAACGCTCTCTCGTGCAGCGGGAGATCAAAAAGGCGACGGACGGCTACTCCGTCTATTACCGCGCGGCGAAGCCGTATCTCGACGCGAAGCGCACGCTGTCGCAGGCGGAAAACTACGAAAGGCTCGACGATCTGATGAGCCTTTACTGCGAAGCGAAAGAACGGATAGAGGCGAAAAATGCTCGGTAAAATACTTCTTGATAAGGATTGGAGATTTCACCTCGGCGACGAGCCCGACGCCGATTATATGGGCTTTGACGATACCGGGTGGAAAAGCGTAGACCTGCCTCACGACTGGTCGGTAGAACATCCGTTTGACAGATCGTGCTCAAGCGGAACGGGCTACCTGCCCGGCGGCACCGCCTGGTACAGAAAGCACTTCACGCTGACGGCGGAGTCGGTCGGAAAGCGCGTTTATCTTCTCTTTGAGGGTGTTTACAGACACTCAAGAGTCTATATCAATTCCAACCACCTCGGCGGCAGAGCCTACGGCTATTCGACCTTCGGCTTCGACGTGAGCGAATTCGTCCGCGAGGGCGAGAACGTGATAAGCGTCCGAGTCGAGCGTAACGAGACCGCGGACTCCCGGTGGTACACCGGCAGCGGCATATACAGGAACGTATATCTGACCGTTTCGAATAACGCTTATTTCACACAAAACGGGATATTCATAAGAACGCAAAGCGTCGACTCCGACGGCGCCGCCATACTCTCCGCCGAATATGAAACGGTCGGCTGCGACGGGGCGGAAGCCGCCGTCGAAGACGAAAACGGCGCGGTGATCGCACGGTCCGAAGCGTCGGGAGAGTCGGGAAGACTTGAGCTGAGAGTCGAAAACGCGAAGCTCTGGTCGCCGGACAGTCCGTATCTTTATAATATCCGCTTCACGGCCTTTTCGGGCGGCGCGAAGAGCGACGAGGAGGTCATACCGTTCGGTATCAGAACTATCCGTTTCGACGCGGATAAGGGCTTTTTCCTGAACGGGATAAACATGAAGCTGAAAGGTGTCTGCGTGCATCACGACGCGGGCGCGCTCGGCGCCGCCGTCCCTCCCGCCGTATGGGAGAGACGTTTAACTGCGTTCAAAGACGCGGGCTGCAATGCTCTGCGCACGGCGCACAATCCCCCCGATCCTGCACTTCTGGACCTATGCGACAGGCTCGGTTTCCTCGTCATGGACGAGGCGTTCGACGAGTGGGAGGGCGCGAAAAACAAGTGGTGGCAGGGGCACAACGTCTATCCGCCCAAGCGTTTCGGATACGCCGAGGATTTTCCCCTCTGGCACAGGGCGGACCTTGAGGACATGATAAAGCGCGACCGCAACCACCCCTGCGTGATACTCTGGTCGATAGGCAACGAGATAGACTATCCCAACGACCCCTACGTCACGCCGCTGTTTGACGAGGTGCTTGGCAACAACGATAACGGCAAGCCCGCCTCCGAGAGGAGATACGACCCCAAAAAGCCCGACGCCAAAAGGCTCGCGACGGTCGCGAAGGAGCTTATCGGCATCGTTCACTCGGTCGATACCTCACGGCCCGCGCTGTCCGCTATGTCTTTTCCGGAGCTTTCTACCCGCACGGGCTTTGCCGGCACGCTCGACGTCTGGGGCTATAATTACCGGGAGAAGCTTTACGAAGAGGATCACGGGCGTTTCCCCGATAAGGTCATCTTCGGCAGCGAGAATTCGCACTCTGCGTCGGCGTGGTACGCGGTCCGGGACAACGACTTTATCTGCGGTCAGTTCCTGTGGACGGGCGTCGACTTTCTCGGCGAATGCCGCGGCTGGCCCGTGAGGATATCGCAGGCGGGCTTGCTCGACCTCTGCGGTTTCAAAAAGCCGCTTTTCTATCAGCGGAAGGCGCTCTGGACAGACGAACCTTTCGTGAAGATAGCCGTGTCGAAAGGGGAGCGGGAAAACACTTCCGTCTGGACGGACCGCTTCGTCTACTCCGGCAGGGACGGCGAAAAGACGCAGGTGAGCTGCTATACGAACCGCGGCGCCGTCGAGCTTTTCCTCAACGGCAGGAGCCTCGGTAAAAAAGAACTCGCGGCGTGCGACGGCGGCAGGGCGGTCTTTGAGATACCCTTTGAAAAAGGAACGCTGAAGGCCGTGACAGACGGCGCGGAGGACGTCCTCGCGACTCCCGGACAGGCATGCGGACTGAAGCTCGAGCCGTATATTTCGGGAAATATCGCTCAGGTGGAAGTCAGCCTGACGGACGAGGACGGAAACGTCACGGATGACGACAGGACGGTGAGCTACCGCCTTTCCGGCGGAGGAAAGATACTCGGTATCGAAAACGGCAAGCCGGATGACCTCACGCCTTATTACGAGCCGTTCCGTGCGACCTTCAACGGCAGATCGGTCGTATATATCCGCCTTGATGAAAACGGCGGGCCCGCCGCTCTGACTGCCGCCGCGGACGGCGGAAACGGGCGGACCGGTGAAATCAAAAGCGTTCTTTCGTTTTGACAGTAAAGGGGGATTCGCAGTGGACCGGATAACCGCGGACGGGCTGCATTTTACCGATGAGCACGGAAGAAAACGGATCTTCAACGGAATGAATATCGACGATAAGCTGATCGGCGATACCTTTCGTTACGATCTGAACGAGGAGTTTTTCCGTAAGTACGTTGCCAACGGCTTCAACCTTATCCGCCTCGCCGTCCAATGGGCGAATCTGGAACCGCGGATGGGAGAGTACAGCGAAAGCTATCTTCAGTCGATAGACGCGATCTTCCGCCTGGCGGAGCGTTACGGCGTCTACATACTTCTCGATATGCATCAGGATCTGTATTCGGGCTTCGGCGGTATCGGCGGCGGCGACGGCGCGCCGGACTGGGCTTGCCTTACGGACGGCGCAAGACCGAAGCCCTACAGATTCGTTTGGGCGGAGGCCTACGTCTTCGGCAAATGGGTGCATAACTGCTTCGATCATTTCTGGAACAACGATCCCGTTGCCGGGAAAGGCCTTCAGGACCGCTACGCCGACCTGTGGAAAATGCTCGCCGCGAGATACGGCGACAGCCCCGCGCTGTTCGGTTTCGATCTTCTCAACGAACCCGCGCCGGGCTCCGCGGCGAAAAAGATGGCGGCCCGTCTTGCCGCCGGAGGCGTCCGGCAGGCGCTGTTCAGCCGCAAGATCGACCGTCGCGCCATCTTTTCCGCTCTTGTCGGCAAAGACCGGAAGAAGCTGCTTGATTCGATCCCCGGCGCGATCGTGCGCGACGCCGTGAGCGGCGTCGACGCTATGGAGGAACGCTTCGACACCGTATATTACGGTCCGTTCCTGAATAAGATCGCGGCTGCGATCCGTGAAGTCACGCCCAACGGGTTCCTGATGATCGAGCAGCCGTATCTCTGTAACGGCGGCGTCAGGCTCAGCGTGCCTCCCATCACGGTGAACGGAAAACGCGAGCCCCTGCAGTGCTTCGGTCCGCACGCCTACGATATGACGGTGGATACGCCGCTTTACAAATACGCAAACGCCGACCGCGTAAAGGCGTTTTTCGGCGAAATGCGCAATTCCCAGCTGCGGCTTGAAGTGCCAGCCGTGGTGGGCGAATGGGGCGGATGCAGCGATAACAGGGATACCTCCTGGTTCCCGCACGCGAACGAGCTTCTCGATTACTTCGATACTAATTTCTGGGGGCAGCTGTACTGGGATTACCACGGCGACGATATGGACGCGCCGCTGATGGATATGCTCAGCCGTTCCTATCCTGTCGCCGTCGCGGGGCGCGTCCTGCGTTACGGCCGTTCCCCGCAGCGCGATCGCTTTTCTCTGCGCTACGAGGCGGAGACGGGCGGCGAGACCGTGATCTACGCGCACGCCCCATGCGAAGTCGAAAGCGGCGGCAGCGTGAGGACGCTCGCTTCGTACCCCAACGGAGCGTCGCTTATCGGCGTCACGGCTGACGGCGGCGAAAACGAGATCGTACTCGCGTTCAGGAAAGGAGATACTTCATGGACCTGATAAGCAAGGGCGTCGGTTTGGCAAAGGACGTCGTTACCTACTGGAAAAACCCCAAGTCGGGGAACTATATGTCTTTCCGCGAGGTGCTGGCGTATTCCGTCGGCGGCTTCGGCGCGTACTCCGTGTTCACGATGGCTCAGGCGCTGCTGCTCTCCACTACTAACGTGATCATCGGCAACACCATCGGCATCCAGCCGATGCATATGTACGTGATGTATATCATCTCCGTGATCACCAATATCCCGCTCACCATGGTCCGCGCGAACATGGTGGACAACGTGAAGTACAAGGAGGGAAAATACCGTCCGTATCTATTGAGGATGGGTATCCCGACCGTCGCGATCTCGCTTCTGTTCGTGTTCACGCCGTATTCATCCGTCCCGTATATCGTCCGCTGCCTCCTGATCTTCATCTACAACTTCGGTCTGCAGTTTTTCTATAATTTCTTTTACGACGCCTATGAGAACCTGATCCACGTTCTTTCGCCGAATTCGCAGGAGCGGACGAATGTAACGGCGATCAAGAGCATGATCTATTCTCTTTCGCCCACCGTCACGAATTTCGTCACGCCGCTCATCGCCTCAAAGGTCGCCGACGGCAACATGTACGACCTGAGGGTGTATCAGTGGCTCTATCCGTTTATCGCGGTGCTCGGCGTTGGGCTGCTGATATTGGTTTACGCGCGAACCGAAGAAAAGATCGTTATCGCCAAAACGCATCCGATGAAGATAAAGTTCACGGACGCGCTGCGCGAGGTGGCTAAAAACAAGTATTTCTGGATCATTTCGCTCGCGGGCTGGCTCGGCTTTCTTGAGACCTGCACCTACGTCGTGCTGCAGTGGCTTTATAACTACGCCCACCTGTGCACGCCCGAGCAGTATTCCTTCATCACGCTCATCCGCGGCACCGCCTACAGCTGGGGCATGATCCTCGCCCCGTTCGCGGTCAAGCGCTGGGGAAAGAAAAAGATACTGATCGTCACCAATCTGGTCAATATCCTCTTCCTCGCGCTGGTATATCCTCTGATGGGCTCGATATGGACGGTACTGCTGTGTATGTATATGAATTCCGTCGCGGATTCCTTCATCCTGGTGCTCAACCCCGCCATACAGGCGGATATCCGCGATTATCAGCAGTATAAGAGCGGAGAGCGCATCGACGGCATGTTCGGCGCGGTCGCCCTGATCGGTTCGTTCATAACCATGGCGACAAGTTCTGTTCTGCCCGCCGTCTACGAAAAGTACGGCATCTATTCCGGCAACGGCTACGAGAACATGTACGACGTCCTCTACGATACGAACGTTCTGTTCAAGCTCGTGGGCGTGCTGGCGATCCTCTCCGCCGTCGGAGCGGCGCTGAACGTGATCCCGTTTTTCTTCTACGACCTGACGGAAACGAAGCAGAAAAGCATAATCCGCATACTTAAGCTCCGCGCGGCTATCGAGGATTACGGCAACGGCGTGCTCTCCGGTGAGGATCTGCAAAGCACAGCCGCGATGGTCCGGGACGCGAGAGTCTGCGTCGCGGCGGGCAAGACGGACGTCGCGGAACTGAAAAAGCGAAAAGTCCCGCGCGAAGAGCTGAAAGCGGCAGCCGAAGCGAACGAGGAATATGAGATATCAAAAGCCGTTCTCGACGAGATGGAGCGCTTCTCCACTCCCGCGGCGAAGGCAAGACTCGTCTGGGCAGAGCGCGTCGTTGACGCCGGAGAGGAGGGCATACCGGCGCAAAGCGGGACGGTCCTGAGCGACGCGAGGGCTCTGCCCGCGGCTTCAGCCGAGGAACGGAAGATACGTAAAGAAGCCGTCGCCGACGCCGGGCTGGAACTGCGCTGCAAAAAAGCCGCCCTTAAGTATTATCCCGACGGTATCGTTTCGTTCGACGAGACGGCGCTCGACGATCTTTACGAGGAGGAAAAGACGCTCGGTGAAAAGAAGGCGGAGCTTTTAAAGGAAAAGGCGGACCGTTCGGAGATAGACTCTGTGACTCGGAGGCTTAAGGAGCTTTCCCGTAAGATCAAAGAAGCGCAGACGGAGTATCAGCGGTATATGGAATGCACAAAGGCGCTCCGTGAAGCGCGGAAGTATCTGACAGAGGCGAAAAACTACGCGATGATAGCCCAAACAGACGGCTTTTTCGCAGGATGCGGCGAAACGGACGGGTGACCGAAGCGTTTCAACTTAAAGACCCGCGCCGATAAGGCGCGGGTCTTCATATTTGCTCGTTATTTGATCCGCTCGTACCGGTTCCCGTCGCGGCGCAGTATGCCCTCGCCGATCATATCCCGGCGGATGGTGCAGTAATCCTCGTGGACGGCGGCGATGATCGCGTTGAGCTCTTTCTCCTCATACACGCGCCCGGGCTCGAGCTTCGCGGCGATCTCCTCGTAACAGATCAGCTTTTTTTTGCGCTGTACGGGGATGGCGCGCAGCTTGCCGTATTCAAAGAAGGACTGCAGTACCTTCCGGCGGTACTCCGCTTCCCGCTTCTGCTGCTCGTCGGGCAGCTCCGGCGCGTAGGCGACAAGCGCGCCGAGGGTCTGGTCCAGCGCCTCGCGGCGCAGGGAATACACAGTGTAATACTGTTCCTTGCGGGAGGAAACGAGCCCTGCCTCCTCCAGTTTTTTCATGTGGAATGAGACCGTGGACGGGTTCAGGTCCAGCCGCTCGGCAAGCAGCTCCGTATAGGTATCGCCCTGCGTCAGCGCCTGCATGATGTTGAGCCGCGAAGCGTCCGAAAGGCATTTGAAGATCCTGAGCGCGTTTTCCTGCGTCATGACTTTGCCGCCTCTTCAAAGCGCGCTCTCACCTCCGAAAGCGCGGCGAGCTTCGTCTCCTCTACGGCAACAGCCTTAACGTCGCCGTGATCTTTCGCTTTCTCAAGCGCTGCGCCCCATTCGTTGCCGAAACGCGCGAACAGCGCGCCGACGGCTGCGCTGCCGCCGCCGGGGCGGTTCATCTGCACCCTGCTCACGGTCCTGCATACGTCGTAGATATTGGCGCGGACCTTTGCAAAGTCGGCGTCGTCCCGCCGTCCGGCAGCCTCCAGCGCGGCGATCTCCGCGCGGCAGGCTTCGATACGGCCGTCCAGCCAGCAGTAATAATCGTTCATACTTATCACCTCTTTGTGCATCTGATTTGATGATCATCGAAATAATTATAGCACGGAAACAGTCGCTTGTCAAGAACTGTTTCGATAAATATCAAAATAAATATCGGCGCACAAAGAAGAGCAGTACTGAAATAAACCGGAAACGCTGTTGGAGAGATCCCCGGACTTTGTTTCGGGGAGGGATAAGATCCGTCCGCAACGTCGGATCTGATTGAAAACGCCCCGGACTTTACAATTCCGGGGCGTTTTTTCGGAAGAGGACCAAGGTTTGAAAACTGAGCTTTTCTTCAGAACCTGCGGTCGCGCGGGACGCGGTCTGTGATCTTATTCAGGATACGGTGCAGCAGAAACATGAATTTATTATCCAGATTCAGCCAGTAAACAGCCTGGACCGCGGCGAAAACTATCGCGGCCGCGCCGAGGAGGAGCCCGAGAAGCTTACAGACCGGAATGATTGCTTTTTTCATATCGCGCCTCCTTACCAGCCCTTGGAATCGTCGAAATCGAGCAATGACGCGTCCAGCGGCTCTTCGTTCATTACCGTAGACATGAAATCGTTGAACTGCCTTCGCATCTCGCTGCGCGGGATGTTCCGCGGGTCGATGAGATCGTGCGAGATCCACACCAGCGGGATACCGCGCTCGTTGGCGATATCCTGCACCATGCCGGTGATCGCCTTGCTGCCCTTGCAGGTGATGTTGTCGTAATACACGATCATATCGCAGTTGAACCGCTCGTATTCCTCAAACAGCTCCAGCATATTCTCGTATCCGCCCACGAGGTGGCGGCGCATGATCGCCTGCTCCCAAAGCTGTGCGACGCCCCAAAGGGCTTCTTCCTTATCGTCCTCACAGATATATTCGTGATGCGACAGGTTGTTGAGCACGGCGACGGTGTTCACGCCCCAACATTCGTACATCCAGGTGGAAAAGTGCATATAGTAGGAGGCCGGCGCGCCGCAAACCAGCGTGCGGTGGCGTGTTTTCGGCCGCACGTTGATCTTTTCGCGCACGCATTTCTCGCAGATGGCGAGCATCTCCCTGCCGATTTTGGCGCAGTTTTCGTTGAGTCCGCTGGAGAAGGAGAGCTGGAACGAGCGGTACAGCAGATTCGGCACGCTCGGTACGGGATAATAAGGTGATTTCGCCAGTTCCCAAAGCTCGTGCTGGATGCGCGTTTCCTCGTTATACTGACGTACCGTTTTGAAAAACGCGTCCCAGTCAAAGGTCTCTCCCGTACAGTCCTCAATGAACTTTATCACTTCTTTTACGTGAGCCACGGCGTACTCGCGCGTATCCTCGTCCTTCCAGCGCATCGGCGTGCAGCCCTGGATGGAGGGGATCTTCAGACGCCGTTCCACTACGGAGGAGTTCATGACCGAGGAATCGCACGGCGCGTTGCTTGTGATAAGACAGGCGCCGTAATACGGCAGCTGGTCGTCGATCGCCACGCCGCATACGATGGAGGAATTGCGGCAGGAATCGGACGGCAGTCCGTAGGAATCGATGATATCGGTGAAATAATGCCCGGCGTGCTGATCGTTGGCGGCGGCAAGTATGCCGAAATAGGGTTCCTCCACGGCGTTCGTGAGGTTCGGAAAGCCGCCGATAAGGATCGGAGAGGTATCCTGCTCGAAAATCACCATTTTTTTCGCATACTCGTTTTTGCCGAAGCGCTCGTCCGCGCGGATGATCTTAACAAGCGCGTCCACGTTGCTCTTCAGCAGAAACTGCATGTATTTGTGGGCGATGAGCAGCGCTTCGCCGTGCGCGTCGTCTATGGTGCGGTCAAGCATGCTGCCGCTGCCGAGGTAGGGGGCAAGCCAGTGATAAGTGGTCAGCGCTTTGAAAGCGCGCACCGGATCCGCCTTGATCAGTTCGCCGCTGATCTTTTTCTCGGTCAGCCACTCGCGGAAATCGACCCACGAATCCTTGAATCCGCGCCATTTTCTGTAGCGGGCAAGCTCGTATCCGTCGTAAAAGCGGCTGCGCGTGCCTCTGTCGGTCTTTTTGCTCATTCTGTCGCACCTCCCGAAAGCTTTTTGATCTCCAGCGCCTCCACAAACGCCTGGAAGCGCGTGCGCAGCTGACCGACTGATGTATTTACGTATTCTTTTTCAATGCCCATGCAGGGCAGGCCGTATTCCTCCTCCATCACTTGCTGGCAGTACATGCGTTCGTATTCCCAGTATTCGCAGAATTTCATCTGCTGCACTATCAGCCCGTCGGCGCGGTATTCCTGCGCAAGCTGTTTGAAATAGGCCTTTCTGCCGTGCACCTTTTCGGGGTTCATAAAGCGGGGGCACTGGTTGGGTTCGATATAGTGGCGGGCGATCGCGCCGAGCGCCGTTTCGCCCTCTTTGATCGCGATCTCTTCTCTGCCGGGCAGCGAGCCGAAGCAGTAGCGGTCGGCAACCACAAACGCGCCGGTATCCTCGATCAGCTTTGTAAAGTCGGGATCGTCGTTCTCGCCGCCGCCGAGTACCACGCGCACGCGGTACCGCGGTTCTTTATCCGGTACGCGCGTCGAAAGCTCCTCAAGCGTTTCTTTCAGATACGGCAAAATGAGATCATGCGGGCAGCATTCGCTCACAAGCTCTATGAGATGGAACTCATAGCCTGTCAGGGGCGGGTTTTCCTGTTTTCGGTAGTTCCCGATCCGAGTCACCACACGGCAAAGCTCGTTGTGCTTTTCAATTGCGGTCAACAGGGCCTCTTCGCTTACGTCCACGCCGTAAACCTCGTGCAGCCGGTCCAGGATATGCTTCCGGAGCTGCCGCTCGTAGTGCTTTACCGCGTAGTCTTTTGTAACGAAGGGAGAATCGAGATGGCAGACGAAGAACTTTTCGTTTGTATCTTTTATCAGGTTCAGCATCTCAAAGTGTTCGTGGCACCTGTTCATCATGCTGCAGGTTTCGCTGCTCAAAAGCGCCGCGAAAAAATTGTAGCCGCCTTCGATCGCTCTTTCCAGAACGCTGCGGGAATACATGCAGGTTTTTTCGGACATGTAATAGGTGGCGACCGACGTATCCGTGATGCCCGGCGCGCGCAGCCGCACGGAAAAACAGCCGTCCAGATTCATCAGTACTTCCGGCACGAAATAACAGGAGTAGCCGAGTGCCAGTCTGCCGTCGTCCAGCGCGCGGTCCACCAGCTCGTTTTTTACATCGTCCAGCAGCCGCTCAAAAAAAATGCGGTATTTCAGGTCTTTCATTTTGCTTCTCCTTTTCGGCGGGCAAACTCCGCCGCGCCGAGCGCGCCCATCAGCTGCGGATCGACGCTCAGTTCAACCAGCTTTGTTTTCAGCACTTTTTCAACGGCCTTTTTCAGCCCCTCGTTTTTGGCGCACCCGCCCGAAAGAGTGATGCTGCCCAGTGCTCCCGCCTTTTTTGCCATAACGAAGCAGCGCTTTGCCACCGCCATCTGTATGCCCGCGGCGATCTCCTCCGGCGGTTTGCCCTCGCCCACGAGCGCGATCACCTCGGATTCCGCGAACACAGTGCACTGCGCAGTGATCGGGATCACGTTCTTTGCCTTTAACGACAGCGTTGAGAATTCCTCAAGACTCATTTCAAACGAGCGCGCCATCGCTTCGTAAAACCGTCCCGTGCCCGCGGCGCATTTATCGTTCATCGCGAAGTTTTTCACGGTGCCGTCGGGCGCTACGGCAATGCCCTTAACGTCCTGACCGCCTATATCGATGATCGCCTTTACGGACGGATCCGTGATATGCACGCCCATGGCGTGGCACGAGATCTCGGAGATGTTTTCCTGCGCGAAGGGAACGCGGTTCCTGCCGTATCCCGTGCCGACGATATAGGCGAGGTCGTCGGGGGAACGCAGACCGTCCACCTGTGAAAGGCACTCCTCCATCGCCAGGCGGGAGGATTGCTCTGCGTTCATTTTGCTTCGCATTATCACAGACGCGGCGATACGGCCGTTTTCGTCGAGGATAACCGCTTTGGTATAGGTGGAACCCACGTCGCATCCGCCAAAGTATCTCATGCGGTTTTCTCCTTTATCAGAATAACGTTTTCCATAAGGTCGATATCCATGATCTCGCCCGGGATCACCGTGCGGGCGCCCATGAGATCGTAACATACGACTTCGCCCTGCCCGGGGATCACGCGCGCGATGTTTTTACACAGGAAAACAGCCTCTCCGTCCGTTTTTTGATATACCGAAGAAAGACACACGGTTTATTCCTCCCAACCGGCGATCGCCGTTTCGATTATTTTGCTCGCCTGCTCCATCAGCGCTGCGGCTTCCTCCAGAAGCGCGGCATCAGGCAGCGAAGCCGCTGTTTGCCGGAGCTCTTCGGCGTGGTGCAGATTATGATGCGCCATATATCGCAGCAGCGCAAGCGTTTCGGAACGGGTATCGGGCGCTGCGCCGTGTTCGCCGTTTTTATGTTCCATGTCGTTTTCTCTCTCTTTCTTTTTGAAAATGAAGTTCTCTCATGCCTTCGATCTCATCACATACCGGCTTCATTTTACACGAGGCGCAATCGAGCGTATCCGGCATAAGCGTACGCTGAACCGTGTCTGTTATCGCCTTTGCTTTGCGCGCCAGCTCGGCAAGCGCGCGGTAATCGGAGTTCTGATCCGTAATAAATACCGTATTTACGCTCTCCACGTCTTCGTGTTTCTTCAGCAGCCGGATAAGACTGCAGCCCACGTTCATAAAAGACAGCGGATGCTCCCGCTCCAGGGCGGATCTTGCCACACGCACCTGCTCCCGCCCCGCGGAGGGCGAAATGCGGATGTGATAGCCTTCGGGATAGAGCTGAAAGACCGAAAAAGCGATCGTTTGCAGCTGTTCGTAACGAAGGTCTTTATCGCTGTCCTCTCTCAGCTTTATGACCGTAAAATGCGCGAACGGCGTATCGTCCGAAAGCTCGCGCAGGTCTTTGCCGTAAAGAAGGACCTCGTCTCTGTTTTGCGGCGGATCGCCGAACACAACGCTCTCAACGGCCGCTTTGCCGCTGCCGCCGAGCTCAAACGCCGTATCCGCGCGAAACAGCAGTGCGTTTTTATCGCCCTCGGGAGCGCAGAGAGCATCGCTGTAGACCGCGGATTTATCCGGCTGCCGGGGCAGAAGCGAATACAAAGAATCCAGAATGACTTTATAGAGATTCACTTTTTTCTCCCAACAGAGCTTCCAAAGCCTTTTTTGCGCCCGCGAGGATCGGCGACCCCGGCGGCAGCGTGAATATGCTTTCGCCCTCCATATCCTTTTGCGTCTGGTTCGGATCGTCTCCGATCACCGCAAGCACAGGCGGCAGTTCATCCGCGTCAGGGGGCGTAAAGCCGGAACGCACCCGGTTGAAGATCATGCCGGTCCTTTCGCAGGACACCAACCGTGACGCGACGTCCGCGATCGTCTGCGCTACGCTTATCGCCTTGCGGCTGCCGTCGCTCACCGGAACGAGGTATGTTATGCGCTCCATCACGCGGCGGTTGATCTGCTCGATACCGGCCTCGCCGTCGATCACGATGAAATCGTAATTGTCCGAAAACATTTCGATGACCTGCTTAAGATAGGCGTTGACCTTGCAATAGCACCCTGCCGCCTCCGGTCGGCCTATGGCAAGGAATGAAAGATTGCCGCGCTCGGCGATGCAATCCGTCATATGGAACCTTGCTTCGCTCAGAAGCGAGACCGCGTCCGCGGTTTCACCTCTTTCGATGTTCTCTGCGATCCGCATCCTGATATCGTCTACCGTCATGGGCGGAACCATATCCAAAGCAACGGAGAGTCCGACCGCGGGATCCGCGTCCACGGCAAGGATCTTTTTATCGGGATAACGCTCCCCGAGCAGACGGATGAACGCCGCGGAAAGCGAGGTCTTGCCCACGCCTCCCTTGCCGACAAAAGCAAAACTCTGCGTACTCATAAAACACCTCCGGACCCGGTTCGCGGAATTTTATACTATCACGCGATTTCCCTGAACGTAACGGCAAGACCCGTTGAAAGGCAGGCGAGACCGCGCTCAACCTATTATACTGCCTCTTATATAATTTATCATACAAGACGGAAAAGAGCAATAGGAAAATCGTCCGGCTTCGCCTCACAGCGAAATAAGAGCCGGACCGGATCGGGGATTCGGCCGGATACCCCGGAACCTTGTCGCCCGCGCCGCGTGATTTCACCGCGAAGCGATTTCACCCGCCATAGGCGGATTTCACCCGGCCGTAAGGACGGATTTCGTTGAAAAAAGCACTTTTGTCCGGTAGACAAAAAGCGCTTTTTTCATGGTCGGAGTGAAGGGACTCGAACCCCCGACATCCTGCTCCCAATGGGACTCGAACCTGCTGTTACATGGGCATGAACTACATTTGGCGCTGTTTAGTCCGGAAAACTTGCTCTCCGGCGCTCTTTTCTCCGCTGTCTCCACACCCTCCAAAGGCGGTTGTGGTCAAACATGTGGTCGTATGAAAACGCTCCCGTGGATCTGCGGCGTTTTGCCGAGATCCAAGGGAGCGTAATTTTCACTCAATTGTCGTTCATTCCAAATTTGATACTGAGTAGCTTTTTCTTAAGAGATCTGATATGTATACAATAAAGAGTTTATCTGCGTCAATGTTTATTTCAATCTGCCAGTCTGCCTCTGCGATATCATCCAAGGTCGACTCAGACATAACGTCAGTATTTTCCGTAACATAGTAGCGTACAGACTGGACACCGGAAAAAGTGTCAACAGGATCGCAAATAACGTCAACAGAACCTTCATTTGAGAACAAACCAAACGTTATATAATCAAGAACACGAGACAATGAGGTCTGTTTGTTCTCGGATTTTATTTCTCCGGTCGGAGCTGTAGTATCAATTGCAAATTCATCGGTATAATCACCGGATATATTGATCTCGCAACCAAGATCTGCTTTGTTTGTATAATTGTTATACAAATACATTTCAAAAACAAAGGAACGTGATAACGTGAAACACCGAAAAGGGTTTCTTGATTCATCGTAGACAGTCCGCACAGACAGCGGCAGCGCCATACATACCTGATGCAGGTATGAAAATCCAAAAAACAAGGAGGACAAAACATGAAGAATTCATCCTACAAATCTTACGATGAGCTGCCGCTGTTCCTCAACGCGGAAACAACGGCAAA
>JAFRXS010000178.1 GCA_017443405.1 Clostridia bacterium
GCCCTTTCCGATCGCTCCGGTGACGAGCACGAGCTGTACCGCCTCGGGTATCGTCATAAAGTATCTGATTATATCGGGATGGGTGACCGTGACGGGCCCGCCCTCGGCTATCTGCTTCTTGAACAACGGGATGACCGAGCCGTTGGAGCCGAGCACGTTGCCGAAACGGACGCACGAAAAGCTGGTGCTGCCCGCCTCGTTGATCATCGACTGGATCACCATCTCGCACACGCGCTTCGTAGCGCCCATGATGTTCGTCGGGTTGACCGCTTTATCGGTGGATATCATGATAAACTTGCCGACGCCGTTATTGCGCGACGCGGACGCGACGTTTATCGTTCCGAATATATTGTTCTTTACCGCCTCGGCGGGAGAATACTCCATGAGCGGCACATGCTTGTGCGCCGCGGCGTGGATGACGAGATCCGGCTTGTAAGTCCTGATTATACGGTTGATCCTTGAAAAGTCGCGCACGGACGCGATAAGTACCTTAAGGTCGAGCCGGTCTCCGTAGTGGCGGATCAGCTCCTGCTGGATCTCATACGCGTTATTCTCGTAAATATCGACTATGATGAGCTGTTTCGGCTCGTTCGCCGCGACCTGGCGGCAGAGCTCCGAACCGATGGAGCCGCCGCCTCCGGTGATGAGAACGACCTTGCCCTTTATAAAGCCGAGTACGTCGTCGTTGACTATCTCCACCGCGTTTCTGCCGAGGAGCTCGTCCGGAGTTATGTCGCGCACCTTATTGAGGAAGTTCCTGTCCTCGCTCTCGAAGTCGATGAGCTTCGGCAGTATTTTTATCTCCGCGCCCGTTTCTCCGCATTTTTCTATTATCGACGAGATCTGTTTATTGCTCGCGGACGGCATCGAAATGATGATCTGCTCGATGTCGTTCTTTTTGACGAGACGGCGTATATCGTCCGTCGTTCCGGACACCTTGAGGCCGTTGAACGTCTTGCCGACCTTTGATATATCGTCGTCGATACCGACCACAGGTCTTATATCGGTGCTGCGCGAGATCTTTATCTCGGAGAGCATGTGATAGCACGCGTCGCCGCATCCGACGATCATCGTGCGCTTCGCCTTTGCTTTGGACTTGTTGTTCTTCGTTCCTGTCATGATATCGCGGTATATCCTGTAGACAAGTCTGAAAATGACGTGAGCGCCGGATATCAGCGCGGCGACGAGCAGATAGAAAAAGAAGGGAATGTCGTCCTTGAACGCCAGTCTGCTGACAGCGAAATAGATCGCGCCGGCAGTGAAGGACGCAATGGTGCATATCAGGAATTCTTTAGCCTCGGCGTAGCGCCACAGGCTCCTGTACGTTCCGAAAAGGAACAGAACGACGAAGTACACGGGGAGCATTATCCCGAGCGATTCGAAATACGCGTCTGTCAGCGCAGGTATGAAATCGGCGGTATAGTGGAAGCATATGTTGAACCCTACGACAACGAGGATCATATCCACTATCATGAGCAGCATATCTCTTATCTTAACTTTCAAAACAAAACCCTCTATCGGTTCAGTACCGACCTTTCAAAGTCCTCAAGTTCTGATTTTTTATCCGTTTTGAGCTTTTCTGTTATCTTCAGCGTCTTTTCGAGTCCGCTTTCGCCGACTTTTTGCGGATCGTGGATGTCGCATCCGAACACGACGTCATATCCGCCCTTCAGCACCTTTTTGATGAGCGAAGAGCC
>JAFRXS010000015.1 GCA_017443405.1 Clostridia bacterium
AAACTTAAAAAAAGAGGTATTTTTGGAAGTTTGGGTTTAATAACTGCCCTAAACGTTATTGCTGTGAGGGCAGTTATTTTTGCTTCTTTATCTAAATAATCCTCGCTTTTTATACGGCTCGGATCCGGCTGAAACAAACGTATAGCCGGTATCGGTTATCGCTTTTTTGAGCTTTTCCGTATCGGCTGAGCCGTCGATAAGGAATGTAGCTTCTTTCTGCGCTCTCGACGCTTTTACTTTTTTCGTGTCGGGGAAGGCGCGTCTTATCGTGTCGCAGATATGCGCCTCGCACATACCGCACATCATACCTTCGATCTTTACGGTCACTTTATTCATATTGCCTCCTTTGGTTAGCCAAGGCTAACTCATATCCTTAAAATCAAGGGCTTGCGCCCCGATTTTATTTTATAATGTAAAATCTATCCTCACGATCTGCATTTTCATAAAGCCGTCTCCGAGCTTTGCCATAAGCCGAAACGAAGAAGGAACGGACGGGTCCTTCAGATCGTTGTAGCCGAGCATATATCCGCGTGACGATACGGTCGCGTTCTTCAGCCACGGCTTTATATCTTTTTCTGTACTGTCAACGCTGAAATAGTCGGATATGCTCGTAATGCCGGCTTCCTTCACCCACGTTTTCAGCATGATCTTCACGGCGCGTCTGTTCGCCGAGTCAAACACGAGTTTTCCTCCGGGGAATCGCAGCGCCATGGCGTTTATAAGCCTTTTTATCTGTTCGGTCCTGAAATAGTAGAACACGCCCGCCGCCATAAAACAGACACCGCGCGAGGCGTCTATCTTATCAAACCACGAAAGATCGTTCAGATCCGCGGCGACGTTGCTGATCCTTTCGGTACCGGGCAGCAGCTCGTCGCGCACGGCGATCACGTCCGGCAGATCGATATTGTAGATACGGCAATGTCCGTTGTCGCAGTTTTCGGCGGTCTGATCGAGCCCGCAGCCGAGATTGACAAGCGCGGCGTAAGGGTGCTTTTTCAGGTATTCCTTTGCCTCGATCATCAGATCGTTTTCACGCATTGCGACTTCAAGAGCTCCGAAACGGTGAGCCGTACTCTTCGACTGTTTTTCAAGCGCGCCGAAATCGTAATCAAGACGGTTTATAAGCTCGACCGCTTTATCGTCGCGGAACAGGTTCGGAAACTGCTCTGTGCAGAGTTTACGTCCGTACAGCGGTATCACAAGGGTTTCCTGAACTGTATTTTTCTCAATGTGTGTTTTCATAAGCGCCTTCCGCTTTCTTTGACATGATCAACAGACCCGAGAGCATGAATATGCTTCCGAGACTGATCCAACCGGTCGAGAGCGCGTTTGAAAGCGGATAGTTCCCGATCAGTTTCATAACAGCGATCACGACGAATCCCGATAAACCGTTAAATATCAGACACCATTTCGGATAGGGAGTATTATTTCCGGCAAAAGCGGCGATCTGAACGCCTGCCGTTATGAAGAAAAACGCCGCGAACATGACCGTTGCCGGAAGCAAAAAGTATGAAGCAAATCTCACGGCATCTGCCGCAGCGCTTCCGGGCGTCACCGCGTTCATTTTTTTGAAGTAATACACCGCGACGCAGCATATTACGTGTACGAGCGCTCCGAACGTCAGCATCCCGATCAGCCCGGCGCGGTAAGCGTGCGCCTGCTTGGGAGATCTTGACGCTATCAGCCGATAAATACCGAAATAGCTCATAGTCTCGACCGGGATGCCGATCAGTCCGAGCAAAGACGACCAGAATATGCGCGAATCGGATACGGAAAGATATCTCGAAAAATATGATTCTGCGCCGGCAAGACCCGCGTCGGCCGTACCCCACCCGAGAAGCATATCGCCGACGAGAACCGCGATCGCGGCGATGAT
>JAFRXS010000179.1 GCA_017443405.1 Clostridia bacterium
CCCGTGGCGAAACCCTTTATGTGCGCGTTATAAAGCAGCGCCGAATAAAGCTGTATCAGATGGCGGGTCATGGGCCTTTTCAGTTTTTTCTCTGTATTCTTATCCAATGCCGATACACTCCGAGCAGATCTTAATAGCCTTCGCCAATACATCCTTGACGCCGCCGTTCAATATGCCCAGAACGGTAAACAAAACCGCCGCGGCTAAGAGCGTCAACCACAGCACACGTTTGCGCGTCATTGTCCCACCTCCGCGAAGAGTATCTCCCGGGTCTCACTTTGGGTCCCGGTATACCATTCGGCCTCATCCTGAGCAAGCTCCCAGCCGTCGGGAATCTTTACGATCTCAACGTGATATTCCGCCGGAGCGCCGGTAAAAACCGCCTCTCCCTGTTCTGAAGAAGTGACAGGTGTGCAGGTCGTATCGGTGCAGAAATTTATGATGACGCCCTGGATGGCATCGCGATTATCAGCGCCGCGGCAATAAACCGTATATGTGCAGAGGCCCGGATCGTTGTCCGTGCCTTCAGAAGGCCGCGCGTTATCGCAGCCGGTCAGGCAGCTCAGCAAAAGCAGTATATTCAGGGCAATAAGGCCAACAAGGGCAATATATGATGTGCGTTTCAATGTATTTTTCTCCTGTTTTCTAAGAGATCCGCCTCCGTATATACCATATCGGGGCCAACAAATCAAGTTGCATCTCGCCGAAAACGGCCATGATCATGCCGAAAACTGGTTAGAAACGGATCAAAAACCGGTTAAAAACAGCCACGAAAACGAAAAAAATAATTGAAAACCGGAGCGCCATATGATAAAATCAGTCAGCTTTTGGCAGCAGTCAACTGCCGGAAACATCAAGCAAATGATAAGGAATACATCTTTTCAATTACAAACAGGAGGAAAAAACATGAGAAAGATTATCGCGATAGCTTTATCAGCTATGATGATCATTGCCCTTTGCCTGCCCGTTATGGCAGCAGCAGAACCGGCATTTCTGGAGACCGCAGAAGATCTGTACAACGATCTTGACGGAACTTCCAACCCGTCCGTCGTAATGACGCTGGACGAAGCAGACGGAGTAAAATTCGTACACTTCGACGTTACCGGAAACAACGACCCCTGGCTCACTTTCAAAACGCCCCTTAATGTCGGCGAAGCGAACAAATATGCCGCGGTCAAATACAGAACCAGCAGCGCAGGCGTGGATTCCATCGACTTTTATATTGCCATTGACGAGCCCCACGCCATTGCCCGCAATATCGTTGCCGATGGAGAGTGGCATTACACGTATGCTGATATGTCCGAAGGCGGCAGCAGCAATAAATGGGACGGAAACGGAACTATTGCCCGCTTCGATATGATGGCCGGATCCGGAACTGACTGGGCTATCGACATCGCCGAGATCGCTTTCTTCACCAGCGAAGACGCTGCTACCGAATACGGTGAAGCAGGCGGCGCTCAGGTTGAAGCCGGACTTCGTGATTTCGACTCCGCGAAGGGCGACCATATGTCTTACGACAAGATCTATGTCAACGGCGGCGAGATCGCTGACGGCAATGACGCAGTTATCGCTGCAAAAGCTCTCGTTGACGGCTCCGACGGTACCATCGAGACCGTGGCAATGTACGGCTGGTACGGCAACGACAATTCCAAGATCGAGTCCTTCGGTTATATGATCGATGACAACGACCCCGTGTACGGCGAATTCAAATTTGAGCCTACCGAGCAGGCTGTTATCGATAACGGCGGCGAGTCCCGCTACAATATCGTCATCGATGTTACCGGACTTAAAGACGGTGAGACTCACAAGATCCAGGCTGTCGCCAAACTTGAGAGCGGCGAGATCGTTAAGCTCAACAGAAACGACAACGGCACTAAGGACCGCGACGCCTACGTGAATTACAAAGCTCAGCTTGTTGAAGAGCCTGACACTCAGCCTGATACTCAGCCTGACACTCAGGAGAATCCGCCTCAGACCGGCGATATGACGATCGCTCTCATCGCAGTCGTCGCCGTTCTCGCTGTGGCAGCAGTTGTTATTATCAGCAAGAGAAAAGCTTTCTGTTAATCGGATTAAGAATTTAATGCCGTCGGATCCGCTTATGCGTGCGGATCGTGGCGGATGAAAAGAAAACCGGAAAGAAGCGCTAAG
>JAFRXS010000180.1 GCA_017443405.1 Clostridia bacterium
ACCAAACGATTAACAACGGAGGCAGGATATGTACGAACGTTTTGATCCCGTAGAAAGCGCGAGGCTGGTACACCACTACATCACGAATATGGTCGATCCCGCTTACGACTATCTGCCCTACTGGCTGCTGCTGCCGAACAAGAAGCCGGCGGAAGCCGCTCACTGCCGGGTAGACGACGCGGAACTTGTCGGCTCGTGGTACGAAGGACTGACCTACGCGATGCGCATGCTCGGCACGACCGAGGGCGAGGAGGTCCGCGCGGGCCTGCGCCGCCATCTGATGAAGTCCTGGGGCGAGCACGGGCTGCGCTTCTGCGAAAAATATCCGTGGACGCACACGGTACATTCCTCGTTCCACGAAATGGGCTACATACTGCCGGCGATCAACCTGCTGACCGCGGAATACCCCGACGACGCGGAAGCCGAAAAACGCGCGTCGGAGCTCGTCAGGGGGATGAGAGAGCTCGTCATCGAGCGCAAGGTCCGCACCTTCTGGTCGGGCGATTCACCCGAAACGGAGCCCGTCTACGAATTCCCGAACGACGTTTATCTGAAAGAGGGCGGTTTCGACCTTACAAGGCACACGGGCCGCGGCGAACAGCCGATAAGGAACGCCGTGTCGCTGCTCGCCCTCGTCAACCGCTACGAGCTCAAGGGCGACGAGGTCGCGCTCGATCTTGCGCGCGGAATAGCCAACCACGTACTCGGCGTGTCGAGGTATTTCAACTACCGCATGGAGTTCTTCGGGCACGTTCATTCCGCGGTCTGGTTCGCCTGCGGACTTATCAAGCTCGGACGGCTGACGAAGGACGAGCGTTATATCGAAAAGGGCAAAGGCATCTACGACTACGTTCTGTCGCTGTCCTCGTCCTTCGGCTGGGTGCCCGAGTACGCGCAGTGGCACCCGATGGAGGAGGAACACTGCGAGACCTGCTGCATCAAGGATATGATAGTCGGCGCGGACGAGCTGATAAAGTGCGGGTATTACGAGTACATGAACGTGATGAACATGTTCGCGCGCAATCAGCTTATCGAAAATCAGGTGCGCTACGCAGGCTACGTCGTCTGCGACAATTCCCTGCCCGACGGGAACGGCATCACCTACCGCGATATAGACAAGCGCATGATAGGCGGCTTCACCGGCGGCAGCGAACCCAACAGTATATCGCTCACAAGATTCCGCTCGATAGCCGGCTGCTGCGTCGGCACGGCGCCCGTCGCGCTGGCGACCGTCTGGGACAACGTGATAACAGAACGCTCGGGCATACTCACCGTCAACATCCAGTGCGACAGGGAGACGGAAGAGCTGTCGCTCAAATCCTATATACCGAATGAGGGAAGGATCGTCCTGACCGCGAAAAAGGACTGCCGCGCGGGCTTCGCGTATTATGAATGGATGGGCGAGCCGGACTTTACGCTCGGCGGCGCGCCGGCGCGTCCCGACCGCGCGGCGGACGGCATTTACTATGCCGATCTTCGCAAAGGCGACGAATTCGCTCTTCTGTTCGACATAAGCACAAAGCAAAAGACCGAGACCGTCAGGGGAACGGAGTTCACCCTTTATATGCGCGGACCGGACGTCGTGGACATGACTCCGAGAGGAGCGCACGTCCGCCTGTGGCAGCGCGATCTTTCGGTCCCGAAGTATTACCCGCGCCCCGAGGACGTCGAGTACACCGGCGGCGCGAATTACGGCCCCACACAGCAAAGCTTCAAAGGAGATAAGAAATGAAACGTGTAGTCATAGGCGGGACGCTCGAGGCGTCCGCGATCGTTCTCGGTTTCTGGCGTACGGCGGGGATCGACGACTCGCAGGCGCAAAGGCTCATCGGCACGGCGTACGAAAACGGCATTGACCTCTACGACACCGCCGACATCTACGGCGGCGGCGAGGGTGAAAGGATACTCGGACGCACGCTCGCCGCTCTCGGTCTGCGCGACAGCGTCATGATAGAAACGAAATGCGGCATACGCCCCGCCAGCTTCGATTTTTCAAAGGAGTATATCCTCGCTTCGGTCGACGGCAGTCTTGAAAGGCTGCAGACCGATCACATCGACATTCTCACACTGCACCGTCCCGACGCGCTCGTCGAGCCCGACGAGGTCGGCGAGGCGTTCGATATTCTCAAAAGCTCCGGAAAGGTGCTGAATTTCGCGGTCAGCAACCAAAACGCGAGGCAGATAGAACTTCTGAAAACAGGTCTCCATACTCCCCTGCTCGCGGATCAGCTTCAGTTCGGGCTCGGTCACGCGCAGATG
Organism: Clostridia bacterium; assembly: GCA_017443405.1. Taxonomy (GTDB): domain Bacteria; phylum Bacillota; class Clostridia; order Oscillospirales; family Acutalibacteraceae; genus RGIG2893. The sequence continues at coordinate 2,260 of JAFRXS010000180.1, forward strand.
ATCGACGAGGGCATCTACGTCAACACCCCGCGCGATTTCGCGGTCGACCGCGACGGCGGAACGCTCGAATACTGCCGGATAAACGGCATCACGATACAGTGCTGGTCGCCGCTTATGTACGGATTTTTCGGTCCGACGTTTTTGGGGGACGAAAAATACAAGACGCTCAACGAGCGACTTGCGGAAATAGGAGATAAGTACGGCATAACGCCCGCCGCGGTCGCTTTCGCGTGGATACTGCGGCACCCGGCGAACATGCAGGCGCTCACGGGCACGAGAGATCCGCAGCATCTCAAAGAGATCTGCGCCGCCGGCGACGTGACACTGACGAGAAGCGAGTGGTACTATCTTTACACCGCCGTCACGGGCGAAAGACTGCCGTAAACCGATCACAAAGAACGAATATCCCGTCCGCTGAGTCAACGGACGGGATATTTCATATCTGCCGCGACGCGCGGCTTGACGCAACGTTCTTACCTGAACAGCCCGAGGATGAAGTTGCGCAGGGTAATGAAGAACTCGCTTATCTTCGCGAGTATGGTCGCGAGCCAGCTTCTCGGCGGCTGAGGCACGGGATCGGGCTGCGGATCGACGGCCGTCACAAGGCAGACGACCGTATGGCTGTGACCGTCCGCGGATACCGTCGCGCTTATTTCCGCTTCGCCTGCGCCGACGGCGTAGACTATACCTTCGGGGTCGACCGTCGCGACGCTTTCGTCTGAACTCGCCCATTCGACTTCCGCGCCGTCAGGGAGATTCCTGAGCTGCGGCGCGAACTCCGTACCGATGACGAGCGTCTTCGCGGAAGGCACTATGGCGACGTCGGCGGTCTCGTCGTGGTCGTCGGTGAACGCCTTGAGGATGACGTTGTTCATATTCATCCCGCTTATCGACGTGGAATCGTACCAGGTATTGTCATAGCCGATGAAGCTCTGCCCCGCGGCGGAAGAGTGGTGGATATTGTTGCGCGGATCGTCCTTGCCCTCGACGTTGATCATGATGGTGTCGCCGGAGTCGCTTGAAAGCGTGACTACGACGGAATACACTTCGCCGGGAGTCAGCTCCACGGGAGAAGCAAGGGCAACGGTATGATACCCGGCGTAAGGAAGCGAACCGGAGACTGCGGCGGCAGTGACCTTCGCGCCCTTTATCGGCGAACCGCTCGATACCGCGACGTCTGAATAAACGTTGACGGTATATTTAAGATCGGTCTGAGTGGTGTAGAAGGATACCGCCTTCAGGTCCTCGTGCCCGCGGGAAACGAATACGTTGCCGAAATCCGCGGTCGAAGAGTTCAGCGCCTCGATGCAGTCCATCATATTATAGGCGTCGTACTGGTAAACGTTCTTGTAGTCGTCCGCGGGAGTCGTGTTATAGGAGATCCAGGGACCTATCGATTTGCTGTAATACGATACCCAGAAGTAGCCGTCCGGGCTCCAGCCCTCGGTGTCGGCGCCGTAGGAATTGCGGCAGAGCCACGCGCCGTTTGCTGACGGTTTGCCGCCGACGGTCGTTCCGAAGTTGGAAGCGGGATAAGAGTCGTCCCAGCCGACGACCAGAACGTCATGGTTCTGGACGAAGCCGATCCTTGAGTAATAAGCCCAGTTCGTCTTGTTGACAAGCTGAAGGTCGAACGCGATACTCATCGTAAGAGCGCCCGAATGGTAAAGAGCGTCCTTGATAACGCCGATTTCCGTGCCGACGTCGTAGTAAACGGCGTCCTGCAGATGAGCGACGGACGTATATCTGGCGCTTTCGGGGAACGCGCCGTTCGATGTTCTGAAATGCACGCGGCTGTTGACGGTCACCGCCGTGAAATCCGCGGGATCGAACGGGAAATCTGCCTCGTTCGCTATGCCGCAGCGGCGGGAAAGAGCGGAGGTCACGTCGATCCAGCTTCCGCCCTCGTCAAAGGGATAATCGGAATAATAGCCGTCGCCGTAGGTCGGATCGGTCGTATCGTCCGTCAGACCCTGCATCGCGAACCGCACGAGATGCGCCTCGCTGAAATCGACGGCAGAGTCCGCGGTCCCGTCCTTGATGGCGTTTGACTCGATCGCGCCGAGCGCCGCGAAAGCCCAGCAGGAGGACGAATAGCCCTGATCCTTGACCGAGGTCACCTGAGCGGCGCCGCCGACGTTCCTGAGGTCATAGGAGGACGGCAGGACAGCCGCCTTCATACCGCGGCTTGCCGCGGGGACGCCCTCCAAAAGGGAGACCTCGGCGCCGGACTCATCCGTCCAGCCGAGGACCTTGATATCCCCCGTCCCTTCCTTGACATAGGACGAGATGAATCTGAATCCCGGTCCGTCCGCCGCGACGGCAAACGCGGACTGACCGCAGATAAATACAAGAGTGAATGCAAGGATCACGCAGAAAGCTTTCTTCATAAAACCGCACTCCTTTCGATCCTTTTTGATATATCATAACGCCTTTTATGACCGATACCATTCTATCATACCCCGGCGGTCTTTTCAAGGCGGACATACTGCGAAAAGTATAAGATTATGTAAACAGTCCTTGACTTAAAGAAAACCGGCGCCTCCGGTAAAGAAGGCGCCGCGAAAACCGTATGTTTTACGATGATCAGCCGAGCTCGGCGAAATACTTGATGGTGCGGACCATCTGGCTGGTGTAGGAATTCTCGTTGTCGTACCAGGAAACGACCTGTACTTCATAGAGACCGTTGCCGAGATCGCAGACCATGGTCTGGGTGGCGTCAAACAGGGAGCCGTATCTCATGCCGATAACGTCGGAGGAAACGATGGGATCCTCGTTGTAGCCGAAGGACTCGGAAGCGGCAGCCTTCATGGCGGCGTTGATGCCCTCGGCGGTGACGCCTTCGCCCTTGACGACGGCGGTAAGGATGGTCGTGGAGCCGGTGACTACGGGAACTCTCTGCGCGGAGCCGATCAGTTTGCCGTTCAGCTCGGGGATCACAAGGCCGATCGCCTTCGCGGCGCCCGTGGAGTTCGGCACGATGTTGGCGGCGCCGGCGCGGGCTCTTCTGAGATCGCCCTTTCTGTGCGGGCCGTCCAGGATCATCTGATCGCCGGTGTAGGCGTGAATGGTGCTCATGATACCGCTCTGAATCGGCGCGTAATCGTTTAGGGTCTTCGCC
>JAFRXS010000181.1 GCA_017443405.1 Clostridia bacterium
AGTCCTTCGCGGTCGAATCAAGATCGTTCTTCAGCCATTCGAGCTGCGCGTCCGAAACGACGATGCAGTCGTTCGTGTCGAGCACCGCGAAATGGGCGTTGCCGTAATCGAACGAGTAGTTGACGCCGAAGGGATCGCCTACCGTGCGGCTCTCGTCAAGATCGAAAATATGCGAGAACCAGCCCGCGCCGTCCTTGACAAGACCGTCGTGGTTGCCGGCGACGGGCGCGAGAGTAAGCCCGTCCATGCTCTCCGCGGTCGTTTCGAAATACCAGTCCCACTGCTCGTTGGTGCAGTCGTCCGTAAAGTCGCCGCAGTTCACGACGAGCTCGGCGTCCGGCATCGTTTCGACCGCGGCGGCAAGAGTCTCCGCGCTCTTGCGGAAATTATCGGCGTTGCTCGCCTGGATGTCGGAAACGGCGATAAAGCCGAAGCTGCCGTCACCGTCGTCGGTAGTGAAAGACCCATCGCTCCACACGCTGCCGTTGCCGACGCGGTAGGTATAGGTCGTCCCGGGCTCAAGTCCGGTTATGAGAGCCTTATGGTAATAATTGCCCTTCCACTCGCCGGAGTCGTACTCCGCGGAGCAGGTCTCCGACTTAACGCCGTCCTCGTATATCTCGGCGACGGTGCCGGTATCCCCGGCGGTATACCAGCAGATGCCGCGGGAAGTCGACGTGTCGCCGTTGACCGTGACGCTGACTCTGAAAGGCTGCGCGCCCTCCGCGGCGTAAGCTGCGCAGAAGCAGCAGGACAGAGCGAGTATCAGAGAAAGAGCGACGCTTATCAGCTTTTTCATCTTCACATAGCCTCCAAAACAGAAGTTATCGCGCTAATATCGTTCAAAACAAAGGTGGGCTTGTCGGGCGAGGCGTCGAGTATCTCCCTCGTAGTCTCGCCGCTCATTACAAGAAACGCCGTGATACCGGCGTTAAGGCCGCTTTTGATGTCGGTATATATCCTGTCGCCTATTACGGCGGTGCGGTCGGGAGTGAAGCCCAGTTTTTTCATCGCCAGCTGCTCCATGAGCGGAGCGGGCTTGCCGATAAAAACGGGTCTGCGCTTGACCGCGTTATATATCATTTCGCTGACCGAGCCGCAGTCGGGCACGTAGCCGTATTCGGTCGGGCAGACAAGGTCCGGATTGGTCGCGATATACGGGATATCGGGCTTGAGCGTGAGCAGCTTCGAAATGTCGTCGAGCTTCTCAAAGGTCAGCTCGGTGTCGAAACCGCTTACGATGCAGGTGACGTCCTCGTCGTAAACGTCGGTGACGTCGAGCCCGTTCTGACGGAATTCCTCCTTGAGGGATTCCGTACCCATAACGTATATTTTATCATATTTATGGTGGAGATTCAAGTAGTATTCCGTCGCCTGAGACGAGGTCATGAATTCGTCCCTGCCGGAGTCTATCCCCAGCCGCGCGAGCTTTTCGATGTAGGAATCGACGCTCTTTGACGAATTGTTCGTCATGAACAGGTACTTCCTGCCGTGCCGTTTCAGACTGTCAAGAAACGGGATCGTGAACGGGAAGATTTCGTCTCCGAGATAAAGAGTCCCGTCCATGTCAAGAAGATATAGGCCGACGGATCTGACAGCGTCGTCGATAAGTCTCCCCTCAAGATCCAACATAAGGCGGCACCTTGATCAAAAGCCGAAAAACTGCGGAAGATACTCGGCGTTCACTATCTTCATCTCTTCGTAGCACGCCTTGGCTTTTTTGTAGTCGCCGACGAGCGGGTTGAGCATAAGGGCGTTGAGCGCGGCTTCGTCGTCGCCGTCAACAGCCGCCTTGACAGTCAGCTTTTCGTACGCCTTGACGATACGCATAAGTCCCTTTATGTGCTCGTTCTCGAAGTGCGGAACGGTCACGGGAGTTATCTTATCACTGCCGACGTATGCCGCTATCTCGACGACGTCGTCGTCCGCCATAAAGTCGAGAGTGCCGTTGTTGCGGATATCTATCACCTGCTCGGTACGCAGGTCGTTGGCTATCGCGTCGATGAGGTTGACGGCGACCAGCGAATACTTGTGCCCGCCGCGCTTGCCCAGCAGCTCGGGCGTTTTGGTGACGGAAGGATCGGCGTATATCTTCAGGAGCTTTTCTTCTATCTCCATGCAGTTTTCCGCCCTCGAACGCGGCTCGCGCTTAAGGTAAGCCAGCTTCGCCTCGCGGGAATAGAAATACTGGAGATACGACGAGGGTATGCCCCTGACCGCTCTCAGACAGTCGAGATCGAAGCCGTCGTCGTGGATATTCGCCATCGTCTTGGGCGCGAACCCCTCGTCGAACATGCGGTCGATACATTCCTCGCCGTCCTTTATGACGGAGATGACCCAGCTGAGGTGATTGAGTCCGACGTAGGTGATCTTAACGTCGTCGCCGAGATTCTCCTTGATATCGTCGTACATATCTATCGGGACGTTGCAAAGCCCGACGGACCTGATCTTAGTATGGTTCTGGAGGAATTCGGTGACTATGCCCGACGGATTGGTGAAATTGATGAGCACCGCGCCGGGGCAGATGACCTCCATACGCTCCGCGATATGACCTATTACGGGAATGGTCCTCAGAGCCTTGAAAAAGCCGCCGATACCGGTGGTCTCCTGACCGATGAGATCGTATTTGAGCGGTATGGTCTCATCGTGATAACGCGCCCAGAGCTTGCCGACTCTTATCTGCGTAACGACGAAATCGGCGCCCTTCAGCGACGCGTCGAGATCGTCAGTCATGACGACCTCGCAGTCGGAGCCCGCGGCCTTCAGCATACGCTCGCACAAACCTCCGACGATGACGCGCTTGCGCTCGTCGATATCCATAAGGACGAGCCTTTTGACTTTAAGATGATCGGCGGCTTTGAGAAAACCGTCGACGAGCTCGGGGCAGTAGGTGCTGCCCGACCCTATGACCGTAACGTTGATCTCTTTCATAAAGCACTGTCCTTCAAAAGTTTATTGACGCAGCCCGTGACGGGCGGTTTATCGAGGATGATGAAATCGAGCTTTTTGCCGTCCGAGCGTTTTTCACATTCGGCGCGCAGAGCGTCGAGGTATTTGCCCGAGGGGAGCTTCGTATGGATCGAGCCGGAAAGCACGACGCGGACGCTTTCGCCGTCGAAACGCTGTTTTCTCAGGTGCGCGCAGATGAACTTCGCGCCGCGGACCGCCATCGTTTCGCAGATACCGTCCGCTGCCGCGTCGCCGCCGGCGTTCAGGACATCAAAGAACACGTCGATGAGCATCCGGATGAGCTCCTCGCCCTCCTCCGTGTCGAGCTTCGGGATGAGCGACAGAAGCGAATCCCTGTCGAGGTCGGCGCCGAGTTTACCTGCGAGGACGCCCGTCATCGCGGTCCTGCCCGCGGCGAGACAGACGTCGTCATAAACGGCTCTGAACACGTTCGTCGCTATCCAGTGGCCGTTGCCCATATCGCCTGACAGGGCTTCGAAGCCGCCTATCTGCAGCATCCTGCCGTCGGAGCCGATCGAGTTGCAGCAAGTGCCCGTGCCGCAGTTATAGCCTATCCCCACTCCGTCGGGCAGACCGGCGAACGTGATGATGAAGCCGTCGTTGAGCACGTCAAAGCGGCGCAGGCCCCTGTCGTAAAGCTCCTTATAAAGAGCGTCGTGCTGATAGGGATGGTCGATGCCGGCGAGCCCCATAAGGCAGCCGGAAACATCGTCGACCGAGAGTGAATTCTTCTTAAGCAGCTCCGAAACGGCGCCGAAGATAATATCGGCCGCCTCGGGAAAAGAACCGGGCAGGTTTTCGTGGTTGCTGCCGCCGGTCTTTACGCTGTCAAGCATTTCGCCGTTTTCGTCGAACAGCGCGACGAGCGTCTTCGTCCCGCCGCCGTCTACTCCGAGATAATACTTCATCTTTTTTCCTCAAAAAAGTCGTCGCAGATCTCGCTGAGGCAGTACATCCCGCGCTCATAGGGCTCTCGGTCTATCCACATGCCGTCGGTAAAATCGGGTATCGGAACGGGCATCGAGCCCATGGCGACCGACTGCTCGGACAGATAGGTTATCGCCATCCAAAGCGCTGTGTCATAAACGTCGATGGGCGGCGCCTTGCGCTCGCGGACGCTCTCGGCAAAGGCACACTCAACGAAATAATCCATTCCGCCGTGCCCGAGCCTGACCTTCTCGCCGTCGTCGATATACTTCTTCCACAGAGGATGCTCGTAGCGCGAGCGGTAGTATTCGATATCGGTCTTTTCGCAGTCGACGTCGTCATCTCTCGGTGTGACGCGGTCGAGCCAGACGCGTTCCTCGCGCTCCGTGAACAGC
>JAFRXS010000182.1 GCA_017443405.1 Clostridia bacterium
AGGACAGCGCCGCGGTGTTCGACGAACTGACCGGCGTCCTCGGCATCGTCTACGGTCGAAAAGAGGAGGACTCCGACGCGGAGATAGACGAACTCATCGCAAAACGCGCCGAAGCCCGGAAGAACAAAAACTGGGCTGAAGCCGACCGGATACGCGACGAGCTGAACGCCGCGGGGATAATCCTCGAGGACACTCCGCAGGGCGTCAAATGGCGCAGAAAATAAAGAAAAAATGCCGCGAATGTTCGCGGCATTATCATTTTAGATAAAATTATTGTGAAATTTTTGTTTTTCACTTGCATTTTGTTGTCAAAATGTGTATAATCAAACGGTAATTCATTGTGCATTTATTTGGAAAAAATCAGGCGTCAAAATTATGCATAATTACAAATCGGGTAAAAACAGTCCAACCAGGAGGAGATATCAATGTCAAGCAGGCTTTTTCAGCAGTTGATCCATCAGATGAAGGATGTGATCTCCCCGGCGTTCGGCGTAGTCGATGAGGGTGGGACGATCATCGCGTGCAGCGACCTGAGCCGGATAGGAGAGGAGGTCGGCTCCTCTGTCTCTCCCTGCTTCAGCTCCAACGGTTCCGTCGTTATCGACGGGCGCACCTACCACGCGTTCGGCGCGCAGATACATCCCGAATACGCCGTCTTTGTCGACGGAGACGACGAGAAGTCCGCTTCCGACGCCGCCATCATCGCTATCTCCCTCTCGTCGGTCAAGCAGTATTACGACGAGAAGTACGACCGTTCCAATTTTATAAAGAACGTCATTCTCGACAATATCCTGCCCGGGGATATCTACCTCAAATCCCGTGAGCTCCACTTCAACAACGACGCCACGAGGGCGGTCCTGCTCCTTCGCATTAGCGAGCCGACAGACGTCAGCGTCTACGATATAGTCCAGAACCTCTTCCCCGACAAGACGCGCGATTTCGTCATCAACATCAACGAGACGGATATCGCGCTCGTCAAAGAGGTCAGGCCCGACATCGACTCGCGCGACCTTGAAAAGCTCGGCCGCTCGATCTCCGATTCCATCGGGGCGGAATGCTATATCCGCATGCTCGTCGGCATCGGCTCTCCCGTCACCGGCATCAAGGAGCTCGCGAGGTCCTTCAAGGACGCGCAGGTCGCCCTTGAGGTCAGCAAGGTGTTCGATACCGAAAAGACCATCATCAGCTACGAGCACCTCGGTATAGCCCGCCTCATCTACCAGCTGCCCACCACGCTGTGCGAGATGTTCCTCAAAGAGGTCTTCAAACGCGGTTCCATCGACAATCTCGATCAGGACACGCTGTTCACCATCCAGACCTTCTTCGACTACAACCTCAACGTTTCCGAGACTTCCCGCCAGCTTTTCGTCCACCGCAATACTCTCGTTTACCGGCTTGAGAAGATACACGAGCGCACCGGTCTCGATCTTCGCGATTTCGACGACGCGATCGTGCTCAAGGTCGCTTTGATGGTCAAGCGTTATCTTGACACCAGGCCGGACAGGTTCTGATTTTCTATGATCGAATTCAATAACGTTTCAAAAACCTACCCCAACGGCACGAAGGCGCTGAAGAACCTTAACATCAAGATCGACGACGGCGAGTTCGTGTTCGTTCTGGGCGCTTCGGGAGCGGGCAAAAGCACGTTCCTCAAGCTCGTCATGCGTGAAGAGACCGCTACCGAGGGCGAAGTCATCATCGGCGGCGAAAATCTCAACACGATGAAAAACAGGCGCATCCCTTACTACCGCCGCAAGCTCGGCATAGTTTTCCAGGATTTCCGCCTCATACCCAAGATGAAGGTCTACGACAACGTCGCTTTCGCCATGCGCGTCATCGGCGCCAAGGAAAGGGAAGTCTCGAAGCGCGTCAGCTACGCGCTGAGCCTCGTCGGTCTTTCGTCCAAGGCGAAGGTCTATCCGGGCGAGCTTTCCGGCGGCGAGCAGCAGCGCGTCGCTCTCGCGAGAGCGCTCGTCAACGACGCGAAGGTCATCATCGCGGACGAGCCTACGGGCAATATCGACCCGCAGATGTCGTACGAGATAGTCGATCTGCTCAACCACATCAACCGCACCAACGGCACGACAGTCATAATGGTCACGCACGAGCACGAGCTTGTCCGCAAGTTCGACAACCGCATAATCATGATACGCAACGGCACGCTGTTCTCCGATACCGCGCATCCGGAATTCGTGCCGGACAAGGAGGATATGCTCGAGGAGCCCGTCATCACCGGCGGTTACTACGATCTTCCCTCCGCGCAGGCGAACATCCCGCCCGCGGTAGGCGTCGGTTCCACCGCGGAAGCCAAGATCGACGTTTCGGCTCTTCCGTCCGCGCCCGCCGAGGTCATCACCTCCGACGTCAGCCCCATCCCCGTGAATCCCGCGGCGAGACGCATAACGGCCGACGATATCAAAAACAGCGAAAGACCTTCCGGCAAGCCCGAAGAGGGCAAGTTCAGCAAATACTTTGAAAACCGGGATCCGTCGGAGGGAGGCATATCATGAAAGCATCAAGCTTGAGGTACCTCACCAAAGAGGGTTTCAGAAACATCCGCGTCAACAGGCTCATGTCGCTGGCGTCGGTCACCGTGCTGATGTCCTGCCTTGTGATAATCGGCGCGGCGGTGCTCCTTTTCCTCAACATCAACAATATCCTCGTCGGCATCGAGTCGCAGAACATCGTCATGGCGTTCGTGCAGGACGGCGTTTCCGAGGCGCAGACCGCGCAGGTCGGAACGGACCTCGGTCAGATAGAGAACGTCGATACCGTCGAGTTCGTATCGCGCGAAGAGGGTTATCAGAGCATACTTGAATCAATGGGCGGCGACGCGTCGCTCCTCGAGGGCGTCGATTCCGGCTTTCTTCCTGACTCTTACCGCATAACGCTCAAGGATATGTCCGCCTTCGCCGCCACGGTCGCGCAGATAAAGGCCGTTCCCAACGTCATGACGGTCAGGGAGAATACCGCGCTCGCCGACAAGCTCACCGAGATACGCAACTCCGTGACCTACGTCGCGGTCGGCATTATCGCCCTGTTGCTCATCGTTTCGCTGTTCATAATCGGCAATACGGTCAGGGTCACGATGTACAACCGCCGTCTTGAGATCGGCATAATGAAGGCCGTCGGCGCGACGAACAGCTTCATCCGCTGGCCCTTCATCATCGAGGGCATGATAATAGGACTTTTCGCGGCCTGTCTTTCGGAGCTCGTTCTTTACATACTCTATACTGTCGCCGAAAACGAGCTTGCGTCCATCGTCGTCATGTTCGACAGCAGCCTCGTTCCGTTCACGCAGAACGCCGTCATGCTGTTCGTGTTCTTCGCGGTCACCGGCGTGCTCACGGGCGTCATCGGCAGTTCGATCTCCATGGGCAGGTACCTTCGGAATCAGGGGGGCGTGGTGTGATGGATAAGGCAAAACGCTTTCCTCTGTTCAGGCCGCTCTGCGCGCTGATCAGCATAGCGCTGCTCGTTTCCTGCCTGTGCTTTCCGTCATTCTCTGAGGACGTTTCCGAGAAAAAGGCGGAGCTTCAGGGGAAGATAGACGCCCTCAACGATGAGATAAAAGAGCGCGATAAGCTTATAGACGAGCTCGAGGGCCAGAGCGCGGAGCAGGAAAAATACGCCGAGGAGCTCAACGCGCAGATCGAGGACCTGCAGTCGCAGGTCGACGCCCTCAACCAGAAGGTGTCCATCCTTCAGGAGGAGGTCGACGATCTTCAGGCGCAGATCGAGCAGAAAAACGCCCGTATCACAGTTCTTCAGGGCGAGATAGACGAGGCCGAAGCCGCGATAGCCGAGTGTCAGCTTCGCATCGAGGAGACCTACAATATTCTGAAAGCGCGCCTGCGCAGCCTGTATATGTACGGCACCACGAGCGAGATCGAAGCGCTGCTCGAGGCTGACACCTTCGAGACATTCCTTCTGTCCACTCAGCTGATAAACGGCATATCCCGCCACGATACCTCGATCATAGAGGATATACGCTCGCAGGTCGACGATCTCAACGAGCAGAAGGCGCGTCTTGACGCGAATATCGCCGCTCTCAACGAGGCGAAAGCTCTTCTTGAAGAGGAAAAGGCGGGCGTCGAAGCCTCTCAGAACGAACTGCGCGAGGCGAGGTCCGACCTCGAGGATACGCAGTCCGGCATACGGGAGAACTGGGAAGCGGTCAACTCCGTCATCAATAATCTCGAGGAGCAGAGCGACGCGCTGAAAGCGCTCAACGAGAAGGCGGAGGCAGCCAAGGAAGAGCTCGCGGCAGAGATCGACGCGCTCGTGCGTCAGAGGGGTTCGAGCGGCTCGGGCATACTGTTCGAGTCCGGCGGAACGCTCCTTTGGCCGCTGCAGTACAGCGGGACCTATATTTCGTGCTACTACGGGCAGAACGGTCACGGCGGCGTCGACATCACGATGTCGGGCGCCTACGGCAAGAACATTTCCGCGTCCGCGAGCGGCACGGTCATCATCTCCGGCTATCACTGGAGCTACGGCAACTATATCGTCATCGACCACGGCAACGGTCTTTCGACCTACTACGCGCACGCTTCGGCGCTCTACGTTTCGGAGGGCGATTCCGTGTCGAGGGGCGACGTCATCGGAGCCGTCGGCAGCACGGGCAACTCGACCGGTCCGCATATCCACTATGAGGTCAGGGTCAACGGCTCGAGACGCAACCCGATGAATTATCTCAGCCAGCCGTAAGGACCGTATATCACCGCTACTTTTAAGAATAAAAAATACCCCCGCCGCGGGGTATTTTTAATGCAAGTTTCCGAATTTGCCGCGTTTTGAAAAAATAGCTTGAATATATACCGTAAAGGCGGTAAAATAGCATCATACACGAATACACACATTCTTTTTTCGGAGGGAAACAGCATGTCAGTTAAAGTTGCGATCAACGGCTTCGGCCGCATAGGCAGACTCGCGTTCCGTCAGATGTTTGACGCGGAGGGTTATGAGATAGTCGCCATCAACGACCTCACCGCCCCCAAGATGCTTGCCAACCTGCTTAAGTACGATACCGCGCAGAAGGGTTACTGCGGTTACATCGGTCAGGACCTTCACACCGTCGAGGCGGGCGAGAACTCCATCATCGTCGACGGCAAAGAGATCACCATCTACGCCAAGCCCAACGCCGCCGAGCTTCCCTGGGGCGAACTGGGAGTAGACGTCGTTCTTGAGTGCACGGGTTTCTACTGCTCCAAGGAGAAGAGCCAGGCTCACATCGACGCCGGCGCCAAGAAGGTCGTTATCTCCGCTCCCGCGGGCAA
>JAFRXS010000183.1 GCA_017443405.1 Clostridia bacterium
AGTCGTCGAGTCTGAACTCTTTAAGATACTTTTTCGGGGCTACGTTCGCCTTTGCGAAGTGTCCCTTTGCAGGCTTGGTCATTTTCTTTTCGTTCGCATCGCAGAAACCGAGCTGAACGGAATCGTAACCGTCCTTTTCGACCGTCTTCTTCTGGACGACCGTGCAGGGGCCCGCTTCGATAACGGTGACGGGGATGACCTTTCCCGCTTCGTCGAAGATCTGAGTCATACCGATCTTCTTTCCAATGATTGCCTTTTGCACTTTATTTCCTCCTTACAGGCATTGGTCGGAAGGCAGAACGGACTTACCTTATTATATAAGCGCCTCTTCACTTTCCGACATGACCTTGACCGCATGAATGAATATTTGCGGTCCAGGGCTTGGTTACATCTTTATCTCGGTCTCGACCCCGGCGGGAAGATCGAGGTTGGTGAGTGCCTCCATCGTCTTCTGGTTGGGATTGAGAATGTCGATCAGTCTCTTGTGGGTCCTGCGCTCGAACTGTTCACGGGAATCTTTATATTTGTGAACGGCGCGAAGTATGGTCACGACCTTCTTTTCTGTCGGAAGCGGGATGGGGCCGGAGATCTCGGCTCCGGTGCGCTTTGCCGCCTCGACGATCTTGTCTGCAGCCTGGTCGATGACCTGATGGTCGTATGCTTTGAGTCTGATGCGGATCTTCTTCATGTCTGCCATTTGAGTTTTTCCTCCTGTTTTCCATACAATGTTTTCGTGTGACATTATACGGCGGAAAGTCGCCACGCTTCCGTGTGTATCTCTTTCGGGGCATAATTAAAACCGGCGACACACACATCAATCCGGCACAAATACGTTTGTTGGTCTCCTCAGGGCTTACCCGCATATGCGGACAGTTCCCGTCACAACGGTTACGCAAACGTTATTTTCTCTCTGCCGCCCGATTGTCGGACTTGCTCCGCTTAATTTACCCGCTGACGCGGCAATCTCAAGCATCATAGCTTCCCGCGCCGAGGCGCGGACATAATACACCCCACACAGGTGCTTTTATAGAATATCATTTCCCAAAATGGATGTCAAGCATTTTTTTAAGTTTTTTACCATGTTTTTTACGCAAAAAAGAAAGCAAGCGTTTTCGCTTGCTTTCCCGTTATCTTTGATTCAGCGATACATCTTTTTCTTTGCTCTCGCGGCTTCGCTCTTTTTACGGCGACGAACGCTCGGGCTTTCATAGTGCTCATGCTTACGGAGGTCGGAGAGAACACCGGACTTCGCGCAGGAACGCTTGAATCTTCTGAGTGCGCTGTCCAAAGATTCATCCTGCTTCACGCGGATTTCTGACATTTGATTTCCCTCCCTCCGTTGCAGCTGATTCCCGTGCCGGATCGCGGCGCGGTCTATTAAACAAGAGATATTATACTTGTTTCGGGACTTCTTGTCAAGTGGGTTTATTGAGGACGGACGACAAAATTGACTATTTTATTCTTTATGACTATCGTCTTTACGACCGTCATATTTTTGAGCGCCGCAGCCGCAGCCTCGGCCGCCGCGGCCTTTATTTCCTCTTCCGCCGCGTCCGCACGGATCTTGAAGACGCCTCTGAGCTTTCCGTTGACCTGGACCGCAAG
>JAFRXS010000184.1 GCA_017443405.1 Clostridia bacterium
GATCATAAGTTCCTTGTTTTCCGTGTATTTGCTGCCTTTTATCATATCGGCGTACGCGTCGCGGCCGAAGTAGCAGGAGTGCGCCGCGTCCCCGTGTACGATCAGCACGGCGGAGCGGATCTCGCTTGTGTACTTCAGTATCGGCTGATTGATAAACGACTCGCATCCGATCACGTTCCAGCCGCCGTTCGAGTTGAGCGAGCGGGGATGATATCCGCGCGGCGTCTTATAATAATCGTAGTAATCCTTTACAAAGTACGGCGCGTCTTCGGGGAGGGGATCTACGACTCCTCCGCCGAGTCTGTATTCGCCGTTTCTGAGGTCTTCCGTGCGCTGCGCGCACATAGCTTCGCGCTTGGCGTGACGCGCCTCTTCGCTGTCTTCGCTGTCAAAATATCCCTTCGCGTTGACCCGGGTCATATCGTACATCGTAGAGGCGACCGTCGCTTTGATCCTCGTGTCGAGAGACGCCGCGTTGAGCGCCATGCCGCCCCAGCCGCAGATCCCGATGATGCCTATGCGGTCGGGATCGACTCTGTCACACAGCGTTAGGAAGTCGACCGCCGCCATAAAGTCTTCCGTGTTGATATCCGGCGACGCCATGTACCGTACGACGCCCCCGCTCTCGCCGGTGAAGGACGGGTCGAAGGCTACGGTCAAAAATCCGCGCTCCGCCATTTCCTGCGCGTAAAGTCCGGAGCACTGCTCCTTGACCGCGCCGAATGGGCCGGAAACCGCTATTGCGGGCAGTTTGCCGTCAGCGTTCTTCGGAACGTACATATCCGCCGCGAGGGTAATGCCGTAGCGGTTGACGAAGGTCACCTTGCAGTGTTCGACCTTGTCGCTTTTCGGGAACGTTTTGTCCCACTCTTGCGTTAGCTTGAGCTCTTCTGTTTTCATCGGTCAATCTCCTTTTATTTTATTATCATTTTAAGTCCCGCAAGCGATAACTCGTAAATGCTTCCGTTGTCATGCCTGATCCCGACGGCGTCCATCGCCTCGATCTGCTTCGGCGTCGCGTGCGCGTAGGGGTATACGCCGTGCAGGAACTGGAGCGACGTCACGAGAGTTTTTCTGCGCTCCTTGTCCGTTTTCTCCGGGAATGTGCGCTTCAGTATAGCGTCAAGCAGATCAGCGCTCCTGCCGTAAGCTTTTTTGAAGGAAACGAGCCGTTCGATGCGGCTGTTTTCTTCCATATCGTAGAGGTTAACGGCGAGCAGTTTGAGCATCAGTTTGCGCTTTTCGAGCGACCGTGCAAGTTTTTCGGCTAATTTCTCCGCTTTCACGGCGCGGGAACCGATCTTCTCGAGATCTTCACACCAGAGCAGATATTCGCGTTCAAACAGCCGCAGGAATATCTCCTCCTTCGTCTGAAAGTAGTTATAGATCGACGGGCGGGAGCATGACGTTTCCGCGCTGATCTCTTTGACGGTCACGTCTCTGAAGTTCATTTTTCCGTAGAGCTTTTCACAGGCGTTCAGAATCTCCTCTTCCCGTACTTCGGGCGTTTCTCTTGTCGGCATAGATCTCCTCCGCGTGTCAGAGTAGTTGCTGACACAGTGTCAGCAACTACAATATAGCACATTACTGACACGGTGTCACTAAGTTTTCGGTTTTTTCGAATTTTTTTCGGAACGTTTCAAAA
>JAFRXS010000003.1 GCA_017443405.1 Clostridia bacterium
GATATCGGCTGACGTCTTGTATCTTATCTCGGGTTTTCTCGAGGCGACGCCGATACCGGAGCACGGAACGTCGCACAGCACACGGTCGCAGTCGGGAAAGAATAACGAGGGATCGGAAGCGTCGCGCACAAGGGCTTCGACTGACTTGAATCCGAGACGCTCCGCGCCTTCACTGATTTTCACGGCGCGTTTTTCAATAACGTCGCAGGAATAAATATGTCCGGAGTCTTTCATCCTTACGGCAGTCGAAAAACTCTTTCCGCCCGGCGCGGCGCAAGCGTCCAAGACCGTATCGCCGGGTTGCGCTACGAGAGCGGCGCAGCAAAGGAATGATGCTTTATCCTGAACGAAGAAGCAGCCGTCACGAAAAGCTTTGAGTTCGTTTACCGCGATCGGAGAAGAAAGAACGAACGTTTCACCGCTGTCATCAAACACAGCCGAAGCGTTATCGGTTGCGAGCAGCGAAGAAAGCTCGTCCGATGGGCATTTTACAGTATTCAGAACGCAGCGCAGTTCGCGGGAACCGAAAGCCGACTCCATAAAAGATAAGGCGCCCGCGTCACCGAGATAATCCTTCAATATCGCAATGATATCTTTCGAAAACGAGTATCTGACCGAAAGAAAGCCGTCGGGATCTTTCTTCCCGTCGGGATAGCAAAGACCGGCGGCGGATGCTTTTCTGAGAACGGCGTTTATCAGCCCTTTTGCGTAAGAAACGCCGACCTCGCCGGCGAGTTTAACGCTTTCGTTTACCGCGGAGAAAGAAGGCACACCGTCGAGGAAAAAAAGCTGACAGATACCCATACGAAGTATTGTCAGTATCTGCGGCTGCAGCTTGCCGACCGGACGTTCAAGATAAAGAGAAAGCTGATGATCGATCGTGATCAGACGCTCGCTTACAGATGAAACGATAGCGGCGGCAAGAGCCTTTTCGCGGGCATCGGGAGCGGCGTCAGCAAAAACGTCGCGCAGAGCGTCGCCGGCGAATATTTTTTCGCGGTCGGCGCGGCGCAGCGCGTCAAACGCAAGCCTTCGGGCGTGCTTTTTCAATTCTTTCTGCGCCCTCCGAGGAAAAGAACGATAAATCTCAGGAGGTTGCCGAGAGTTACCGCAAGGGATGCGACGTAGGTCATAGCCGCGGCGGAAAGCACCTTTCGCGCGCCCGCGCGCTCATCATCGGACAGCAGACCGTAATCGTCGATAAGCTCCAGAGCGCGGCGGCTCGCGTTGAATTCAACGGGCAGCGTAACGAGCTGGAACAGAGCGATAAGCGAGTAAAGCGCAAGACCGATGATTATAAGTGTATCAAAACCGAGCCAATAACCCACAAACGCGAGAGGGATCCCCAGATAGGAACCTATATTGCATACGGGAACGAGAGCGTCGCGTACGCTGAGAGCCTTATACCCCTGAGCGTGTTGCAGAGCATGACCCGCTTCATGACAGGCGATACCGATAGCGGCGACCGAATTGGAATTGAATATCCCCTCCGACAGATTGATAACGTTGGTCCTGGGATTGAAATGATCCGAAAGAGTTCCGGCGACCTGACCGATAGAAACGTTAGTGACTCCGTTTCGTCTGAGCAGTTCAAAAGCCGCCGATTGCCCCGTATAGCCGGAACGGCTGAAAACCTTGGAGTACTTTGAATAAACGGATTTTACCCTTATCTGCGCTATAAGAGCAAGGATAAAGGCGGGAACGACAAGGAGTATATACAGATATGTGCTGCTCAGCGAGTAAATACCCGAACGGTAAAACGCCAGAAAAGACGTCACATAAAGACCGTACATTACGATAAGAACGTTCATGGTTTTTCTCCTTTCTTATCCGTCGGAATCCGGGGCAAAATGCCCGATTATTTCTTCAGCGGTTATTCCCTGTTCAAGCGCTGCGGGAGTGATGATCGCAAAATAGTTATATTCATTCCCGGAATATACCGGGTATCTGTCGAGATCGTCATCATCATCGACTGCGTCCGAAACCGTCTCGCGTTCAAGAGAAAACAGCAGGCCGCCTCTTGTAGAGTCCTCATCGTTATAGAGATAAAATTCAAGAGAACCCTTGGATATGTCGTACTGGACCGTGTAAAGGTTCATCCAACTTTCGGGAAAGTCAAAAGTATATCCCGAGCCCGAACAGTCGATGTACCTTTTGAAATCAGTCAGCTTATCGTCTTCCGCGGCATACCAGACGTTAAGGTACAGATTCTCGGTAACGCCGTTTTCGGGATCGTAACGTGTCGCGCCCGGGAGACGGACGACGGAAGGTATCTCTATCATACCGTCGCCGTCGATATCTTCACATAAAGTCTTGACGTTGCGCTGAGTAAAGGATGAAAGCGGTCTGTCCGATACTGTTTTCGGTATATACAGCCTTTTCGATCCGTCGTCCCAACAGATGATCTCGGTCTGATATATGTTGTTGCCGGTCGATTCATCAACGAACAGACGGACGGAACCGCCTTTGGTATCGGAAGCGACGGCAAGAAACGACTCAGCGGCAGGCGCGACGGAAACGTCGCTTATCTTGGAGACAAGACCGTATTCCGCGGAATAGCCGAGCAGTTTAAAATAATTCAGGGGCTCATCGTCGACAGTATCACGCAGCGCGATGAATACTTCCGAGACGCCGTCGCCGTTGACGTCGGTCACGTACAGCATATCGTATAGCTCGGTAGCCATTGTGAAGATATTGCCGTCCGGACCGCTTCCGTAAACGCAAAGGTATTTGTTCGCGGGTATATCCGTTACCGACCACGTAACTATGATCTCTTCCGCGGCGTCACCGCCGATATCGGCAAATCTTACGGAATTCACGTCCGTGCCGGGTGATTCCGCAACCCCGGAATCGATCCAGCTGCCGTCCGCCTGACGACGCATAAGCGTCACATAGACGGTAGAACTGTCCTCGCGGGTATAAAAGACAAGTGCCTCTTCATTGCCGTCGCCGTCAAGATCATGCAGCACGAACGCGGAGTGATGATCCCCGGAAACGGGGTTTTTCAGTTTGAAGGAGGTATCGACGCTCGCTGCGAAAGCCTTCTGCAAAAGCGCATAATCGCCCGGGAGCTCCGGCGCGCGCATCAGGGAGTCAGCCGATTTTATACTGAAATCGCATCCGCACAGGACAGCGCAGACCAGAAACGCGGCAATCAGACCGAACGCTCTTTTCAAGACACCTCGACCTCGATCTGAATAGTGCCGTAGATCCAGCAGGAAGTGTTGCTTTTCACAACGGCATGAGCGGTGACAGTATTGCGTCCCCTTGAAAGGTCAATACCGGCAAGATTTGCTTCGATATAGATCCCCGACGAATCGAGCGCCGCAAGATCGGACTCCGTTCCTATCGCGCGAACGGTGAAAACAGAACCGGTGACGGGGGAAACTCTCAAATCCTCCGGAACGTTTATGAGACTGGTGTTCTCTTCAGTCAGGGTGATCTCATATTCATTCGACGTCATCTCCGACGCGTTGACCGAAACATTGAATTCGTCGACGTCGTCAAGTATCATAACGTCGGAAACACCGGCCGCGTCAAAGGAAAAGCGGGTGATACCGGCGCCGATCTCGGAAAAATCTATCGTTCCTGCCGTCAATGCCGTGATCGTATCGATATCCTTTGAAAGAACGCCGCAGCTTACTGAGGACGGGCTGACCGTATAGGAGATAGGAGAAGAACTGTAGTCCGCGGGAGCGGAGGTAAAATTGACGGAAACAGGAAGATCGATGATCTTTCTGACCGGGAGAGTCACGGTGACTTCTTCATTTTCCAGTGTCAGATAGCGGAATCTTGTGCCGTCCGTGCCTACCGGAACTATCTGAGCGTCAAGCGTAGTCGTCGACGTCAGGCGGGAATCGAGAGAGGCTCTGGCTACGACTTTATCTATCTTGTCAAGCTCTTTCGCCGCGCCTGTGATCAGCACCCTGCTTATCGAAAGCACCGGAGTATCAGTCATATAGCCGTCAGCAGCATAAGAATCGCCGGAAGCGAGAATATCGGGAACGAGAGTAAACTCCGCAGATTTCTGCGTATCGAAATAGACGTTGATATTGGACTGGGAAAGGGACAGCACGGAAATGTCGCCGGTCGCGTCGTTAACGGTAGCGCGCAGGTCGAGCACAGCAAGCCCCGCGGTATTGACGTAACTCGTATTCGCCGTGACGTTTATGTCGGATACCTTAAGAGCAGACTCCGAAACCTTGTACTGAGGACCGCTGACCGTAACGTCAACTTTAAAGTTCGTATCGCCGAACATGACGAGCCCAAGATTGGCGGGGGTCGAATCCTCGTAATTAATATTGACAGGAACGTCGTACACAGTTCTGGTCACGCTGGGACTTGCGTACATCGAAACAAAGAACCAGACCGTCAGCGCAAGAATAAGCGAAACGGCAAAAACGAACCTGTTGTCGCTGATTACGGCGTCTATGGTTTTTCTCTTTTTCTTGCCGTCATCGACGACAATGATCTCATTTTTATCTGTCATCTGCCGGATCCACCTCCGGTAAAGAAGCGTTTTACCCAACGAACGAAACCGTTGTCGCTTTCATCGTCGGGAAGAAGAAGTTCGTTCAGACGTTCCCTGAGCTCGGCGTCGGTGATATTTCTGACGAGAGTACCTTCTATCGCGATCGAAATGATCCCTGTCTCCTCGCTTGTGACGACGGCGATAGCGTCGCCGCCTCTGCTGACCTCCATCGCCGCGCGGTGACGCGTGCCGACCTTTTCGGTAACGGTATGGTCGTTTTTGAGGGGAACTATGCACCTTGCGGCGATTATTCTGCCGTCCTTGATAATAATAGCTCCGTCATGCAGAGCGGCATTCGGAAAGAAGATGCTGCACAGCATCTCTGTCGTGGTCTTACTGTCGATATAAACGCCGGATTTCTCAAGATCGCCCAGATTCGTATTGCGCTGGAATACGATCAGCGAACCGATCCTGTCCTCGCTCATGCTCTGGCAGGCGCGAACGGTCGCGTTTATAGCGTCGGACATCACGCTGTTGCGTTCCGCGCTGTTGATGAGGAACACCGTTCTCCAGTTCGCGCGTCCAAGGCGGCCGAGCACCTGGCGTATCTCGGTATTGAATACGATGATGAAGATAAGAACGATATTTGAAACTATCTGATCAAATATCATTTTGCTCGCCTGCATCTTGAGCAGCGAAACAACAGCATAGGCAACAATCGCGATGAACGCGCCCTTCAGTATCTGAACGGACTGAGTGCGGCGAAGCTGGATTATGACGCTGTAAAACAGCATCGTAACAAGGAGCACGTCAAGAACGTCTATGATGGAATCGAATCCCGAAAAAACGCCGAAAAACGTGCTGAACGCTTCGCTTATGGCAGCATGGAGCAAAACTGTACCACTCCCATCTTTATCTGGTCCGGATCAGCGCGGCAGCCTGAGCGGCTATGCCTTCGCCTGAGCCGGTAAAGCCGAGCCCTTCCTCGGTTTTTGCTTTGACGCTGACAAATTCAGGTGATATTCCGCAGGCGTCAGCGATGTTCTCGCGCATGGCGGAAATATATCCGAGCAGCTTGGGCCTCTGACAAATAACGGTCGAATCTATATTGACAACGGAATAACCGGCCTCGTCAAGTATCCTGCGGCACTCCTCAAGAAGCATCAGACTGTCCGCGCCGCGGTATTTTTCGTCCGTATCGGGAAAATGATAACCGATATCGCCGAGAGCGGCAGCGCCGAAAAGCGCGTCGGTAACCGCGTGGAGAAGAACGTCGGCGTCGGAATGACCGAGAAGACCTTTTTCGAACGGGATGTTCACGCCGCCGATAATAAGCGGTCTGCCTTCGACGAGCCGGTGAACGTCGTACCCCGTGCCTATCCTGATCATTCCGAGCATGCGATCTTTACGGCGACCGCAAGGAGCTCCGCGGATATCTTGAGCTCGTCGAGCGGAGGATACGTCGGAGCTACTCGTATGTTGCTGTCATCCGGATCGTAACCGTAAGGATAGGTAGCGCCGACCTTCGTAAGAGTAAGACCGGCGTCCTGGCAGAGCGTACCGACCGTGGTAGCGCTGCCGCCCGTGACTTCAAGAGAAATGAAGTAACCGCCGACAGGCTTGCTCCAGTGCGCGATGCCGAGCCCTCCGAGCTCCTCCTCGAATATCTGTTCGACCGCTTCGAACTTCGGACGCAGGATAGCGGCGTGTCTCTTCATCTGAAGCTTGATCCCGGCGACGTTGCCGAAAACCTTGACGTGCCTGAGCTGGTTGAGCTTGTCGTAGCTTATCGTCTGGTAATGCATACGGTTGAGTATCATCTCAACGTTGCGCTCGGAAGCGGCTATAACGGAAACGCCGGAGCCCGGGAACGTTATCTTGGACGTGGAGGAGAACTCGATGAAATGGTCCTGCGTGCCGTATTTGCGGGCAAGCTTGAAGATATTGCGAAGATGGTCGTGTCTGTCTTCGTAAAGATCGTGGACACAGTAAGCGTTGTCCCAGATGACTCTGAAGTCTTCGGCGGCGGGCTTCATCGCCGCGAGGCGTTCGCAGGTCTCCGCGTCGTAAGTAACGCCGTCGGGATTCGAATACTTGGGAACGCAGAACATGCCCTTGACGCTCGGATCCTTGATAAGCTCCTCGATCTCATCCATATTCGGTCCGGTAGGCGTCATTTTGGAGTTGATCATCTTGATCCCGAAATGCTGCGCCATCGCGAAATGCCTGTCATACCCAGGAACTATCGCTATGAACTTGACCTCGTCAAGCTTCGACCACGGAGTCGAACCGGCGCCGTGAGTCATACACTGCGAGAGGAAATCATAGATAAGGCTGAGGCTTGAGTTGCCGCAGGCGATAATATTGCCAACGTCAACGTGAAGCAGGTTCGCGAAAAGCTCACGGCAGTCACGAACGCCGGCAGGATTGCCGTAGGAACGGCAATCAAAACCGTCGTTGCTTATGCAGTCGGCGCCGTCCTGCAGCTCGGTGAGCATACGGTCGGAAATATCGAGCTGTTCCTTGCTCGGTTTGCCGCGCGACATATCGACGTGAAGCTTGCGTTCGCAGAATTCATAGTAACGCCTGAGCGCTTCAGCCCTGAATTCGGCTTTTTCTTCGGGGGTCATTTCGGCTAAAGGTTTCTTGTTCATAGTTATCACCTTTTAAAATTCGGCGCTTCCCGTCGTCCTGGGGAACGGAAGAACGTCGCGGATGTTGGAGATACCGGTAAGGTACATCACCATTCTTTCAAATCCCAGACCGTAGCCTGCGTGATGCGTACCGCCGTATTTGCGAAGATCGAGGTACCAGTCATAGCTGTTCTCGTCAAGACCGAGCTCGCGGATGCGGGAAAGAAGAAGATCGTAACGCTCCTCGCGCTGGCTGCCGCCGATTATCTCTCCTATGCCGGGAACAAGCATATCCATCGCGGCGACCGTCTTTCCGTCGTCATTGAGGCGCATATAGAACGCCTTGATCTCCTTGGGATAGTCGGTAACGAAAAGCGGCTTGCCGAACACCTGCTCGGTGAGGTAACGCTCGTGTTCCGTCTGCAGGTCGCAGCCCCAGAAAGGCTTGTAGTCAAATTCATCGGCATGTTTTTCAAGTATTTCGACCGCCTCGGTGTAAGTGACTCTCGCGAAATCGGAAGAAGCGACGTGCTCAAGTCTTTCAAGAAGTCCCTTATCGATGAATTTATTCAGGAACTCAAGCTCGTAACGGCAATGCTCGAGGCAGTAGTTGATGATATATTTGATCATCGACTCCGCAAGCTCCATATCGTCGTGCAGGTCGGCAAAAGCGATCTCGGGCTCTATCATCCAGAACTCCGCCGCGTGACGCTGCGTATAGGATTTCTCGGCTCTGAACGTCGGACCGAAGGTATATATCTTACCGAACGCCTGCGCCATCGCCTCGCCCTGGAGCTGACCGGAGACCGTAAGATAGGAGCGCTTGCCGAAGAAGTCCTGCGAATAGTCGACCGCGTTGTCGTCGGTCAAGGGAGGGGTTCCTACGTCGAGCGTCGTGACCTGGAACATCTCGCCCGCGCCTTCCGCGTCGCTGCAGGTGATTATCGGTGTGTGGACGTAAATGAACCCGCGCTCGTTGAAGAAGCTGTGAATGGCGAAGGCAGCCGCGCTGCGCACCCTCAGCGCCGCGGAGATGGTGTTCGTCCTCGGGCGCAGATGCTGGATGCTGCGAAGGTACTCGAGGGTGTGCCTCTTCTTCTGAAGAGGATAATCGGGGGTAGACGCGCCCTCAAGCGCGACGCTGTCCGCGTTGAGTTCAAACGGCTGAGAAGCGTCGGGCGTCAGGATAAGCCTGCCGGTGACGATGACAGCCGCGCCGACGTTGTACTTTGCTACAGCCTTAAAATCCTCGCCGAGCTTCGCTTCCTCAAAAACGACCTGAAGATTGCCGTAGCAGCTGCCGTCGTTGAGAGCAATGAAGCCTATCGATTTGGAATCGCGAATGGTCCTGACCCAGCCGGCGACGGTGATCTGACCGCCGGCGAACTTTTCCGGGGAACCGAATATGTCTGAAATCTGTATTCTTTCCATCATATGCCGCCTATATATAAAATTAATTTATTATAACATTTTTAAATATAATAAAACAAGTATAAAATCACA
>JAFRXS010000185.1 GCA_017443405.1 Clostridia bacterium
AGCATTTTTCTGTAACGTTTCGCCCGCGCAAAGAAAATGAATCCGGCGCATATGAATATCATCACAAAGCTGATCAGCGCTTTTGCGGGCGTCGGCTTGGCATTATAGTCGGCAGATGCGACCCACGTATCCAGCGGCAAGCAGAAAATATTCATCAGCATGATAACCGCCGCGGGGATCAGCGCCCACCACGTCCTTTCATGGTAAAGCTTTTCAAATTCAGACGATATCGATTGGTTCACCGCTTGATCGGTTCCCACATCCTCCATCGCCTTTTGTATGCTTTCCTCTTTTGACCAGCCGATTTCTTCATAACGATCCGCTCTGTCGAGCAAGTGGCAGTAAAGCTCGTCGTACAGCTCCTTGCGCCTTTGTTTCGGCAGGTTCGGAGGGATCAGAGCATCAAGATACCCTTTGATTTCGTCGGTCATCGAATACCCCTCCCGTAGATTCAGGCCATAACGGCGGCGTTGCCGTGGATCACCTTGCCGACCGCCGCGGTATACGCCTCCCATTCTTTTTTGGCGTCGGCGAGAGCGTCCAGTCCCTTTTTTGTGATCCGGTAATACTTCCGGTTCCTGCCGTCGCTTTCGACCCAGTAGGACTTTACATATCCGCTCTGCTCAAAATTGTGAAGGATCGGATACAGCGTTCCTTCTTTAAACTGAAATACGTTGCCGCTTTTTTCGGAGATTTTTTTGATGATCAGATAGCCGTACAGGTCTTCGCTTTCAAGCACGGAGAGCACGAGCATCGCGCTGCTGCCTTTTGTCAGTTCTTTTTTGATATCCATAGCGGTCATCCCTTTTCTGAAGTTACATAGAACCTATATGCATAGATACTCTATGTATATAATACAACGTTTTATCCTCTCTGTCAAGCCCCGTTTCCGCGGGATCGCGGAAAACAATAAAAACCGGGAGCGGTCGGGTCGTGATCGCTCCCGGTTCTGTATTTATGACGGCTTCACGCGTCGCGGTGGACGGTTTTGAGGAAGCCGCAGACCTTTTCCGGAAAACCGTAAACGCCCCAAATGAGCCCGCGCTTCCCGCCGCCGCGGATCACGAGCGGCCCGTCCTCCGGAGTCAGCGTATACGAGCCCTCGCCCATCGATTCATCGGAAACGAGGACGAAGCCGGCGTCCGCAGATCCGGTGACGAGCCGCGGAGTCACGCCCGGTATCCGGCCCAGGTACGTCTGAAGCGTCCGCGCCGCGTATCGGGTCTGCGGCGAGGCGTCGGCGCTCATCGCGATCGAAACGTCGCCGTCCGACCGGGCGAGGACGACTTCGTCGCCCGGAAGCGCGTCGCCCGGGACCGCCTGTGCGGCGGACGCGTACACGGCGAAACAGGAAAAGAGCAGCAGGACGGACAGTATGAGGGATATCGTCTCTTTTCTATGCGCCGTGGGCGCGTCAAACAGTATAACGTGAGACTGAAAACAAACGGCCCTTCCGCAAAAAAACGGAAGAGCCGCGTCGTTTATACCTCGACCTTCGCCGTGACTTCGGCGACGTCGTATTTTTCTATCGTCGGGCGGGCGATGTTTTCTATGAATTCAAGCGTCTGGGAGCGGGCCCTGCCGGTGTAGTCGGCGGGGTCGAGGCCGGCGATTATCTCGTCTTTTCCGAGCGGGAACGCGGGGTCTGCGGCGATGCGGTCGACGAGGTCGTTCACGCCGTCCTCCCTCTTGACTCTCGCCGCGGCGGCGTGCGAGTGGACGCGCAGCCTCTCGTGCAGCTCCTGACGGTCGCCTCCGCGCCTGACGGATTCCATCATGATGTTCTCGGTCGCCATGAACGGCAGCTTTTCCGTCACTCTGCGCGCGACGACGCGGTCGTTGACGACGAGCCCGTCGGTGATGTTGATGAAGATGTTGAGGATCGCGTCCGCGCCGAGGAAGCCGTCCGCGAGCGAAAGACGCCTGTTGGCGGAGTCGTCGAGCGTGCGCTCGAACCACTGCGTGCCGGCGGTGAACGCCGGATTCTGCGCGTTGGAGATGACGTATCTCGCAAGGGAGGATATCCTCTCGGAGCGCATCGGGTTGCGCTTGTAGGGCATCGCGGACGAGCCTATCTGATTTTTCTCGAACGGCTCCTCCATCTCCTCGAACGACTGCAGAAGCCGCAGGTCGTTCGAGAATTTATAGGCGCTCTGCGCTATGCCCGACAGCGCGGCGAGGAAGTAGTAGTCGGTCTTGCGCGAATAGGTCTGCCCCGAAACGGGCACGCACGCCGTGAAGCCCATGTCCGCCGCTATGAGCGCCTCGAGCTTTTTGACCTTCTCCTCGTCGCCGTCGAAAAGCTCCATGAAGCTCGCCTGCGTGCCCGTCGTGCCCTTCTGTCCGAGCAGCTTCAGGCGCGAGACCTGATATTCGAGGTTTTCGATGTCCATGCACAGGTCGTTCATCCAAAGCGTCGCGCGCTTGCCGACGGTCGTGAGCTGCGCGGGCTGCAGATGCGTGTACGCGAGGCAGGGCGCGCCGCTGTATTTCTCGGCGAACGGGATGAGGTTCGCGACGACCTTCGCCGCCTTTTTAAGTATTATTTTTGACGCCTCGCGCAGGATGATGACGTCGGTATTGTCGCCGACGTAGCAGGAGGTCGCGCCGAGGTGGATTATGCCCTTCGCCTTCGGGCACTGCAGGCCGTAGGCGTAGACGTGCGACATGACGTCGTGGCGCACGACCTTTTCGCGCGCCTCGGCGTCGGCGTAGTTGATATCGCCCGCGTGCGCCTCAAGCTCCGCTATCTGCTCGTCGCTGATGTCGAGCCCCAGCTCCTTTTCCGCCTTGGCGAGCGATATCCAGAGCCTGCGCCACGTTCCGAACTTGAAGTCGTCCGAGAACACGTACTGCATCTCGGGGCTCGCGTATCTCGCGGAGAAGGGGGAAGAATACGCTTTTCTGTCCTTTTCCATATATAAAACTCCCTTGCGTCGCCGTTTCTGATATTCTATCATCTATCGGCGGGATTTTCAAGGCGTTGGGCAAAATCGGTCCCGCGCCGCGGAAAAAAATCAAAAAATGACGGCGTCATATCCGAACATTTCGTCATTCATTTCGAAAAACAGGTCATTCATTCATCGCTTGTTGACTTTACTGTGCTTGTAGTATAATATCCTTAACTATCACGCAACAATTTTGCCATATTTCGGCAAAAGAAAGAATAGCGCCCGCCGCGGCGCTTCCCGAAAAGGCGCGAATACGTACGACAGCAAGGAGAACGTTTTTCAATGCATCTTGTAAACTATCCCGATTTTGAAAAGACCGTCGCCTCGACCATCCCCTTCCCGGGCGATCAGTGCGAATACAAGTACTATCTTGAGTGCACGGACCGTTACGGCAGCGACTACACGGCTTTTTCCCACATGGGCACCGATCATACCCGCGGTCAGTTCATTGCCGACATCGAGGCTATGGCGTCCTACTACCGCAACGAGGTCGGCCTCAAGCCGCAGGACTGCGTTTCGGTACTCACGCTCACCTGCATCGAGGGCATCATCACCTTCTTCGCGCTCAACAAGATAGGCGTGATCGTCAATTTCATCCATCCGCTTTACACCGATTACCAGATAAAGAAGATAATCTCCGACTGCAAGTCGAAGTACCTCTGCGTGTCCGACCTGCTCATCCCGAGCAAGAAGGACCTTATCAACGAGATCGGACTGCCGACGATGGTCTTCTCGTATCCCGCGTACGCGAAGAGCGACGCCGCCGACGCCGAGACCGATCCCCAGTTCTTCGGGATGCTCTCGGGCGTTCCTGTCTGCGGCTTCCCCGAGACGCTCAGGGCGCATAAGGGCGAAACTACGGAAACGGTCGCGGACGACCTCGACTATATCGCGCTGTACATCAACGGCGGCGGCACGACGGGCGAGAGCAAGACGATAATGCTCACGAACGTCAATATCAACTATCAGAACTACGTCAACAACACGGTCAACTATCTGCCCGACGCGCCCGGCGACAGAGCCGCCATCGGCTGCATGCCCTTCTTCCACGCCTACGGCCTTTGCGCCGGCGGTCTTGACAGCTTCTTCTCCGCCGACAAGGTCATCTATATGGCGCGCTTCGACGCCGAGAAGTTCATCGGCCTGCTCAAGGCGAACAAGGTCTACAAGTTCAACGGCGTGCCGAATTTCTTCCGCAAGCTGCTCGCCTGCCCGGACTTCGACAGTCCCGCGCTCGCGAACGTCGAGTGCATCTTCGTCGGCGGCGACTCCGTCACGGCGGACCTGCGCGACAGCATGTACTCCGTCCTCAAAAAGTACGGCTCGCAGGCGGAGTTCCACGCCGGCTACGGCCTGACCGAGGCGGTCGCGACCTGCACGGTCAACATGCTCTGGGAGAACAGGGAAGGCACCGTCGGCGTCGGCGTCGGTCTTGACGTCGAGATCTGGGACGAGGAAGGCAACAAGGTCCCCAACGGCACCATCGGCGAGATCGCGCTGACCGGTCCGCAGGTCATGGCGGGCTACCTCACCCCCACGGGCGAGCGCGGCGTCGGCGTCATCGTTGACGCACAGGGCAGGAGATGGATCCGCACGGGCGACCTGGGCAGGATCGACGACGACGGTTTCGTCACCTTCGCCGGCCGCAAGAAGAGGGTCATCATCATCTCCGGCTACAACGTTTATCCGGGCGACATCGAGAACCTCGTCAACAACCTGCCCTTCGTGCAGACGAGCTGCGCCGTCCAGGGCGAACAGAACGGCAAGCCGATAGTCAGGCTCTTCGTTCAGCCCAAGGCGGGTCTTGCCGTCGAGAAGGAGAAATGGGATAAGATCATCATCGACGAGATCACCGAAAAGCTCGTCAAGTTCAACATCCCGCGCGATATCCGCTATATCGACGCAATGCCCGTGACGAAGCTCGAAAAGACCGACTTCATCGCGCTGCAGAATATGGAATAAGCCGATACCCCGAACCTTACACAAAATAAAAA
This sequence comes from Clostridia bacterium, assembly GCA_017443405.1. GTDB lineage: Bacteria > Bacillota > Clostridia > Oscillospirales > Acutalibacteraceae > RGIG2893. The sequence continues at coordinate 4,946 of JAFRXS010000185.1, forward strand.
AAAGGAGCCCGATATGGAGCATACCGCCCTCTCTTTTTTCAATAAACCCAAAAAGGCGAAACTGATCGGCCTCGCGATCGTGTTTTTATGGATCATCATCGTGAACGTGATCTATCAGATACTTCACGCCCACCATCTGACGCATATCGGCGGTCTTGAGATAATCAACTGGTCGTTCTTCCTCAGCGTCACCGTCTTCTTCATGCAGGAGGAGCTGTCGTACAAGGAGCGCTTCCTCACCACGCTGCTCGGCGGCGCCGTCGGTCTGCTGATCGCCGCGGGCGTCGTGAAGTGCACGGGGCTGCTGATGGGCGCGGGCGTTTCGCACGTTGTCGCCATCTCGATCATGCTGTTCGTCTCGATCGCCGCGCTGATCCTGCTCCAGCCGATACTTCCCTACCTCTTCAATAACGTCGGCTTCTGCTATTTCATCGTCGCGCTGATCGATTCGAAGGAAACGGTCGCGCACCTGCCGAGCAACCTGCTCTCGCTCCTGCTCGGCTGCGTCATCCTGGTGCTCGGCTGCAGCTTCCTGCTGACGCAGTACAAAAAGGCTATGGCGAAAAAAGCGAAGAAATAATTCAAACGAGCGTAAAACCGCCGGAACGGACGACCTCCGCTCCGGCGGCTTTAGTTATTAGTTTTGGAGGGTGAGGTCAGCACATCGGCAAGCCGATAGTGTCAGACATCCTGCCTGCTTATCCACTCCATAAAATCTATAGCGAGCTCGCGCTGTTTGTCGCTCATGGCGGACAGCGCGTTTTCTATATACCTCGCGATCTCTCCGGCGGGCTTTGTCTCCGTTCCGAGCAGAAGGTGATCCGGCGTGGTTTTCAGCGCATGGCAAAGCTTCATGAGCACGTCAATGCTCGGCACGGAAGACGCCCGCTCGATGTTCGACAGATATTTGTCGCTCAGCCCCGCCAGCTCGTTGACCTCGTACTGCTTCAGGCCCAGCTCTCTGCGTCTTTTCGCTATCCTTCGCCCGAGCTCTTTATAATCCACGTACATTTGTTTCACCTCGATTGAAGTTTACAGGTCCGGCGACGCTTAATAAACACATTATAAGGTGAAATACACTTGACAATATACATCATTCGATTTATAATATAACAAAATCGTAATAATAGACGGATTTATATATTTTAAAGTCGAAAGGTTGTTGATTATGTTGGATGACAAAACAAGAGGAAAACTTCGAATTCTTTCAGTCGTCGGAATAATCGTTGCGTCGATCATTATCTTAGCGGGCGTTTTCTTCCCTGTAAAGAAAAAGCATATATCGTATTATTCGTATTCTTCAGACGGATATGAAGAATATGTTGGCGGCGACGCTTATAACTATATAATCGAAGCATCGCTTCGCGGAGGTCAGATCGCGGGGCAAATCGCGATGAAATCCGTATTTATTGTCGGCGGTGCGATTCTGTTGTTCGGTTCTGCGGCAGGGACTGTCGTATGCAGGAAATCCGAAAAAGGATCCGATATAAAAGCTTCTGCAGCGGACGATCGACCGCCCGCCTATCCGAATGACGGAGCTCCGGAAGTTAACGACGGTTCAAAAGACGCTCCGGATAATACTTTTTCGAGCGATACGGTTTGATATGGAAGAGCGAAAAAAACCTCAGGTGTTGCTTTTGGGCAACGGTTTGAACAGAGCTTATGCCGGTAATAAATGGTCCGGATTGATCAAGGAGATATTGCAGAATCCGAAGGTAACGTTTGATACAATCAAAGATATGCCTTTTCCTCTACAGGCGGTGATCGCGTCGGACGATCACGTTGACCGGGCGATCGAAGACCATAAAGAGGCCTTCTGCGGAGTCGGGGACACCGAATCGATAAAGCCCTTCTTAGAGCGTATCCTGTCGATCCCGTTCGATCATATCCTGACGACGAATTACAGCTATGAGCTGGAACGAGTCGCCGATCCGAGAATATCCCGCAGCGGCGAAGAATGCGCAAAGATCATGGCGCATACCGAAAAAGTCGACCGTGCCGAATCGAAATATCTTCTGCATACGTACAACACGGTTGAATTCAACGGGCATATCCACAAGATATGGCATATTCACGGCGAAGCCAGAAAAGCACAGAGTATCATACTCGGGCACTATTATTACGGTAAGCTGCTCGGTAAATATCAGAAAGAACTGGAAGAATCGGAAAACAAACAATACAAGCGCCAACGGGAAGGGAAACCTATCCTGCAGGATTCTTGGCTTGACGCGTTTATCATGGGGGACGTTTATGTGCTGGGCTTTGGGTTTGACTTTTCCGAAATGGATCTGTGGTGGCTGCTGAATCGCAAAAAACGGGAAAAAGCGGAGCACGGTCGGGTATTCTTCTATGAACCTTCTTACGGGAATGAACTGAAGGAATCGTTGCTGGAAGTTTATGATGTAAAAGTCATTGATCTGGACTTCCGGGAAGAAATGAACGATGCGGGATATCAAAGCTTTTACGACGCCGCGATCGACCATATCGGCAGAACAGTTATGATGAATCAATGATTTATGTGAAGTATTATTTAAGGAGAGCATTATGACACTGAACAAAAAAAGAGTTCTTTCGTTTATTCTGTCTGCGGTAATGCTTTTGACGATGATCCCCGTCGGAGTGTTCGGCGCGGATATTGTTGATAGCGGAACGAGCGGCAATGAAGAACTCACTACTGACCATTCGGATGAACCTTTTGCCGTCATTCCGGGAGATGTCGACCTTGACGGCGATGTCACCGCAATAGACGCGAGGTTTGCTTTGCGCATCGTGGCTAAGCTTGAAGACTGCACCGCGACTCAGGCGAAAGCCGCCGACGTTGACGGCAACAGCGTTATAAACGCTTTAGACGCGCGTATTATTCTGCGGTGGGCGGCGAGTCTTGACGAGGACGTTACCGATCCGCCCGGCGGTTCGCAGGAAGTCTCCGCGTATTCCGTCGGCGACAAAATTCAGTTCGGCACCTACCCGCAAAGCGAGGTGACCGACAGCGCCACGCTTGACCGGTTGAACGCCACCGACACGCAGTGGATTTCCTACGGTTATTATTCCGGTACAGGCAATTTGGATGACGGTAAGATGACCTCATCGGATTACATGCAGTACCGCGACGCGGTCGTCGGTGGCGTCAAATACCGCGCGGTCAGGTTTTCTTCTTACAGACCGAATGAGACTTGGCAAAAGTCCTTGGCTTCAACCTCAATTCAGGATACTAACGGTTACTATACCGACACAGTCTACTGGTTCAGGTTCGAACCCATCATCTGGCGGATTCTCGACCCTTCTAACGGTCTCGCTGTCTGTGACAGTATTATTGATGCCCAGCCCTTTAGTAATTATGTTATAAGTAAAAAATCCGTATGCTATAACGATAAGGGGTCTTTTGCAAACAATTATACTGACAGTTCAATAAGAGCGTGGCTCAACGACGAGTTTTACAACACGGCTTTTACCGATGCGCAGAAGGCCAATATTAAGGACGACAGTGTTTTTCTCCTTTCTTACAGTTCCGTCCTAAACTCCCGCTATGGTTATTCAGGCTCTGATAGCCGGTCAAAAACAAGAGAGGCAAGCGGGTCTGATTACTCGAAATGTCAGGGTCTTATGGTTTGGGACGCATATGGTCACTACGGCAATAGCGATTGGTGGTTGAGTTCTGAGGGCAAACCTTTCAAAAGTGTATACTCGGTCTTAGATGATGGTAGAGTCAGCGACGGTTATGCTTATGCGGATGAAATCCACGGCGTTCGTCCTGCTTTAAGATTTTTTAATCTGAAATCTGATTTCTCACAATATGAAGTCCCGACTGTCTCCGCTGTCAGCGATAAAACCGAAGTCACTGTCGGCGATGAGATAACCGTTACCGTAAAGGTAGACAATGCGGCCGGATTGGATCAAGGTTCGGCGTGGCTCTCATTTGATACATCTCTTTTTGAACTTCTGAGTACCGACAAAGGAGACACAAGCGCTTCGAACGTTTTTTCATATGAAGATGATGAAATCGCTCAGGCCAATACCGAAGGAAGGATTCACAACTCCTTTGCTTATACCGATTCGGAAACACAAGACACAGTAACGATCTATACCGCGACGTTTAAGGCGAAAGGCGCAGGTACGGCATCTTTCGGTTTTGTGGCGGACGAGTTGATGAATCTAACGGTCGACAGCGTTGCGACGGTTACTGTCGATCACGCCTGGAACGACGGCGTAATAACGACAGCCGCGACATGCTCGTCCGAGGGCGTAAAGACCTACACCTGTTCTGTATGCGGAACAACAAAAACTGAAACGATCGACAAAGACGCGTCCAACCATGTGGGAGGTACCGAACTCCGTAACGTCAAGGCAGCTACCTGCGGAGACGACGGCTATACAGGTGATACCTACTGCAAGGGCTGCGGTGCCAAGCTTACTTCCGGGACCGTAGTCAACAAGACCGGTCATCACTCCTGGAACAACGGCAAGGTAACGAAAGCCGCGACATGCTCGTCCGAGGGCGTAAAGACCTACACCTGTACCGTATGCAAGGCAACAAAGACCGAGTCGATCGCCAAGAACCTCGCAAACCACGCGGGCGGCACAGAGTTAAGAAACGTTAAAGCGGCAACCTCCACTGAAGACGGCTACACAGGTGATACTTACTGTAAGGGCTGCGGCGCCAAACTCAGCAGCGGTAAAATCATTCCGGCAATCAAGGTTCCGACTGTTTCCGCTGTCAGCAATAAAACCTATGTCGCGGTCGGTGACGAGGTAACCGTTACCGTAAAGATCGACAATGCGGTCGGATTGGAAGAAGGCTCTGCGTGGCTCTCGTTTGACACATCTCTTTTTGAGCTTCTGAGAACCGGCAATGGCGACATAAGCGCTTCGAACGTTTTTTCATATGAAGATGATGAAATCGCTCAGTCCAATTCCGAAGGAATGATTCACAATTTCTTTCTGTATTATGTCGGTTCGGAAACAAAGGACACAGTCACGATCTATACCGCGACGTTTAAGGCGAAACGCGCCGGAACGGCAGCTTTCGGTTTTGTGGCGGACGAGCTGTTGAATCTTACGGTCGGAAATACAGCGACGGTTACGATAAACGCTCAGTCTGCCAAGGCTCCGACTGTCTCCGCCGTCAGCGATAAAACCGAAGTCGCGGTCGGCGACGAGGTAACCGTTACCGTAAAGATCGACAATGCGGTCGGATTGGAAGAGGGCGCTGCGTGGCTCTCGTTTGATACATCTCTTTTTGAGCTTCTGAGAACCGGCAATGGCGACATAAGCGCTTCGAACGTTTTTTCACA
>JAFRXS010000186.1 GCA_017443405.1 Clostridia bacterium
GAACGAAGCTCAACCTGTCCGTCGAGGCTGCGACGATGATGCGTATCCTCTCGCTGCCGCCGGATTTCTTCAAAAATTACAGCGCCGGCGAGCTGTCAAACAGAGCCGGTTACATCAACGGTCTGTGCAGTCAGATCGCAAATATGTTTCTGACGACGGGCATGGCGTCCATACTCTCGATCGCATACGTTTTCCAGATATTCAGATACGCGCCCGCGCTGGTTGCGCCCGCGCTCATCATCACGCTCCTTACGATCACGCTCACCGTGATTCAGATCGTCGTACAGATGAGGATCACCCGCCGGCATATGGAGCATGCGAGCAAGGAAATGGGTCTTTCATATCAGCTGATCTCCGGAATACAGAAAATCAAGGTTTCGGGCGCGGAGAAGAGGGCGTTTGCCAAATGGGGCAGACTGTACGCGGAGGAGGCGAAACTGCTTTACGATCCGCCGATATTTCTGAAAATCTCCTCCGTCCTGACGCTCGCCGTTTCGCTTATCGGCACGATGGTGATGTATACGCTCGCGATAAAGACGCAGGTCTCGGTCGCGGAATATTACGCGTTCAATTCCGCTTACGGTATGGTCAACAGCGCGTTTATGGCGTTCGCCGGTATCGCGACGGGACTTGCGACGATCCGTCCGACGCTTGAAATGGCAAAGCCGATCATGGAAGCGGAGCCGGAGATCTCTTTTGACAAACAGGTCGTTACGCGCCTGTCCGGCGGGATCGAACTGAACAACGTCACCTTCCGCTATACCGACGATATGCCGCCGGTGCTCGACGATCTTTCGCTCAAGATCCGTCCGGGTCAGTACGTTGCGGTCGTCGGTAAGACCGGCTGCGGAAAATCCACGCTCATGAGGATCATGCTCGGCTTCGAGACGCCGCAGAAGGGCGCCGTGTATTACGACGGACGCGACATCAAGAAAATAGATCTCAAGTCTCTGCGCCGCAGGATCGGCGCGGTGATGCAGAACGGCAAGCTGTTCACCGGCGACATTTTCTCAAATATCACGATCTCCGCGCCGTGGCTGACGCTCGACGACGCGTGGGAAGCGGCGGAGATCGCCGGTATGGCGGACGATATACGCGCGATGCCTATGGGAATGCACACGCTGATCTCCGAGGGACAGGGCGGCATATCCGGCGGACAAAGACAGCGGCTGTTCATCGCGCGCGCCGTCGCACCGAAGCCGAGAATCCTGATGTTTGACGAGGCGACGAGCGCTCTTGATAATATCACGCAGAAGCAGGTCTCCGAGGCGCTTGATCGGATGAAATGCACGCGCATCGTCATCGCCCACCGCCTTTCCACCATACGCCAGTGCGACCGCATCATTGTGCTCGATCACGGCAAGATCGTTGAGGACGGCACCTACGGGGAACTGATCGAAAAGAACGGCTTCTTCGCGGAACTTGTCGCCCGCCAGAGACTTGACGAAACAAAAAAAGACTAAAAAATCGAAAAAAGAACTGCCAACTTGGATTTTTCCGCGTATAAACAGGTGAAAGACCAAAACGAAGGCGCCAGAAATCAGCAGTATTAAAAACCGCCTTTGTGGAACGAAGTCCGTTGTGACCGCCCAAGCCCCCGCTCCATTTGAAGCTTACGGTTCCAAGAGGGAGCTCAAGCTCGTCGTGAAC
>JAFRXS010000187.1 GCA_017443405.1 Clostridia bacterium
GTTGACGAGGAAAAACTGAAATCTACTAAAATTGTTCAACCGGAAAAAACTGTGCTGGATCGTTTTGAAACAATCGTTACTCCAATCTTCGATGGCGTTTATCAGATGGTACAGGAAAACAAGAACCTTATGAAGCAGCGTGATCTGCTTCTGCCGCGTCTGATGAGTGGAAAGCTGGAGGTATAAATATGGGTAAAATGACAGTCAAATTCCCCCACAATGAGACGGTTGAATTGGAGTATGGAAAACCTGTTGTTCTTCTCGGCGCAAATGGCTCAGGGAAAACCAGATTCAGTGTCAAAATTGAAGAGCTTAATGATCCTGCATTTAATAGTAACCAAATAGAGAATAGCCATATTCACAGACTTTGTGCGCAAAAATCGCTTACTATCGAAACAACCATTCACATTTATGACCATGAAAGTTCAGAAAAGAATCTGTTTTTGGGAAATTCTGAACACTACGCTAGTAAGAGTAGCTATAGGTACCAACACAATCCTGTGACTCAGTCGCTCAACGACTATCAACAAGCTTTGTCTCTTTTGTTTTCTGAAGCTCAAATTGAGCTTCAGCGAGAACACGATGAAGCAAAGAAATGTATTTCAGAAGGGAGAATGATTCCAGCTCCATCGGAGACGGTTGTTGATAAAGCACAAAGAATATGGAACTTGCTGCTTCCTCACAGAGCACTTGATCTGTCCGGAAATGGCGTGCATGTAAAATACAAAACTCAAAAATACCACGGGAAAGAAATGAGCGATGGCGAGCGTGTTATGCTTTATATGATTTGCCAAGCGCTTGTAGTTAAGCCTAACTCCCTGTTTATTATTGATGAACCAGAATTACATATTCACAAAGCGATTGTAAATGAGCTCTGGACGCTGTTGGAAAATGAGCGTCCAGACTGTGTGTTTATGTACTTAACACATGACATTGATTTTGCTCTCTCTCGCAATAACGCGCAGTATTTATGGATCAAGAGCTTTGACGGAAGCAGTTGGGAGTATGAATTTCTTGATACGGACTGCTACCCTGATTTACCAAGCGAACTACTTGTGGAAATACTGGGAACGAGGCAAAAGACAGTCTTTGTTGAAGGTACAAAAGACAGCTATGATTACAAGCTATATCAGGAAATCTATAGAGAAAAAGGTTATCATGTAATTCCCTGCGGAGGATGTCAAGATGTAATTCGGCTTGTGAAGGCCAAAAGAACATATGAAAAGCTACAACCAATCGAAGTTTATGGAATCATAGACCGGGATTTCCGCGTCGACCGAGAAATAGCTGCTCTCAGAGAAGATGGTATTTACACTTTGGGTGTTGCGGAAGTAGAAAACCTCTTTGTTGTACCGGAAGTATTGGAGATTATGGAACGAATGCTGGGATGCGATTCCGGCACAGCAGATTCCGCAAAGCAATTCATTGAAGACTTGTTCAATAATTGTAAAGATAAGCAGATTGCAGATGCGCTTTCAAAGGAAATTTCCCACCAGCTTTCTCTATTTGAACTCGGTGAGCAGCAACACACGAATGAGGAAATCAAAGAAAAAATAGAAAACCGCTTCACAGCTGAAAACATTGGCACCTGGCGGGCAGAAAAAGAAACCATTTTCAACTCTGCCAATACTTTACCCGAAATACTTGCAGTATTTAATTTCAAGGAACTCTCTCGTAAAATTTCATCGAAATACAGGCTGTCCGACAGAGACTTTCCTAAACGTGTTATAAATGTGTTAACCAAGAACAAGGCAGCAAGAGCCGAGATTCTGTCTGCCCTTTCTGCTTATGTGCCTGAATTACCGCAATAAAGAGGTGCAAAATGCGCAACTTCATATCCGAAGACGATATTGAACAGGCGATCCTGCAAAAACTGGAGGGCGAGCCGTTCCAATATGATATCCTGCGCTGTGATTCCTCACCGGACAAGCGCGAACTGTTGCCGGATGGAACAGGGCGCAGTAGCAAGAAAGAGTGTATACTCCCGCAGGTGTTGCGGGAGGCCTTGGCACGCCTGAATCCCGGCATCCCGCAGGAGAAGCTGGCGGAGATTTTCCGGGATCTGTGCCGCGATTTCAGTGCTACGGATATGACAGCTACCAACTACAAGTACTATAACCAGATCCGCAACGGCATTAAGATTAGCCTGCGCCGCAACGGGAAGGACGATTTTGACTTTGTAAAGCTAGTAGATTATGACTGCCCGGAGAATAACACGTTCACCGCTGTCTCCCAGATGTGGATTCAGGGACGCGTCTATTGGCGCCGCCCGGACGTGCTCGTCTTCATCAACGGCCTGCCTATGGTGTTCATCGAGCTGAAAAACAGTATCGTCAAGGTGCAGGAAGCCTATAACAAAAATCTGACGGACTACAAGCGCGATATCCCGAATCTCTTTGCTTTCAATCAGGTCTGCGTGCTCTCAAACGGACTTGAGACGAGGCTCGGCGCGTTCAACGCAGGCTACAACCACTTCTTTGAATGGCTGAAGGTGGACTCCGAAAAAGAGCACCCGGACAGAAAGGCGATCAGGAACGCCGAGACCGTCGGTGAAAGCTCCGTGCGATATTTTATCGACGGCTTCCTTCGCAAGGACAGGCTTATAGATTACATAGAAAACTTTATAATCTTCCGCGATCAAAAGGTCAAGATCATCGCCAAGAACCATCAGTATTTTGGCGTCAACAATCTGATGGAGTCGGTAAACGACCGGGCTCAGCTTCAGGGCAAGCTCGGCGTTTTCTGGCACACTCAGGGATCGGGAAAATCCTACTCCATGGTGTTTTTCACACGGAAGGTCAAGCGGAAGATACCCGGCAGCTTCACCTTCCTCATAATTACCGACCGCGACGACCTCGACGATCAGATCCATAAGAATTTTGTGAAGACCGGGGTCATCGGCAAGGATGAAGAATGTCAGCCGAAGGACAGCCGGCAGCTGCGGGAATATCTGCAGACGAACAAATCCTTCATCTTTACGCTCATCCACAAATTCCGCTATGATAAGGGCAAGAAATACCCCGTCCTTACGACGAGGGACGATATCATCGTGCTTGTCGACGAGGCGCACAGGACGCAGTACAAAGACCTTGCGGAGAATATGCGCACCGCGCTGCCGAATGCCAATTATATCGCCTTTACCGGTACACCGCTGCTGGGCAGCAAGCGCCTTACCAATCAGTGGTTCGGCGACTACGTTTCGGAGTATAACTTCGCGCAGTCCGTCGAGGACGGCTCCACAGTGCCGCTGTTCTATTCCCGCCGCGTACCGGAGGTCGGGCTTCAGAACGATTTTCTTGATGACGACATAGTTGATATCATAGAGGATGAGAACCTGAATGAGGACGAGACCCGTCTGCTTGAAAACTCCTCTTCGCGTATACTTGAAGTCATAAAGCGCGACGAGCGTATTGACAAGATCGCGCAGGATATCGCGCACCACTTCCCGCGCAGAGGCTTCCTCGGCAAGGGCATGGTCGTTTCCGTCGATAAATACACGACGGTGAAGATGTACGACAAGGTGCAGCATTACTGGCAGATCGAGAAGCAGAAGATCGTGCAGGAGCGAAACGCCGCCGAAACGAAAGAAAAACGCGACGAGCTGACGCGGATACTCAACTATATGAACCGCGTAGAAATGGCGGTCGTCATATCCGAAGAAAACGACGAGATCGAGAAATTCGGGAAACTGGGGCTCGATATCGCGAGCCACAGACAGAAAATGAACGCGGTCACGCCCGAGGGGGACGACATCGAAGACCGCTTCAAAAACCCGGACGACCCGCTGCAGCTTGTGTTCGTTTGCGCCATGTGGCTGACCGGTTTTGACGTCGAGAACCTGTCGACGCTGTATCTCGACAAACCGATGAAGAGCCACACGCTGATGCAGGCGATCGCGCGCGCCAACCGCACCTATGAGAACAAGCCCTGCGGAATAATCGTCGACTACGTCAACGTGTTCAAATATATTCAGAAGGCGTTGAGCGAATACGCCGCCGGAAGCGACGGCTCGGACTTCCCGGCAAAGGATATCGATCAGCTTATCACCCTGATCGACAGCGCGGTAAACGAGGCGGACGGCTTCCTGCTGGGACTCGGTATAGACATAGGCGCGATCGTCCGCGACTCGTCTACGTTCGACAGGCTGGATCAGCTGCGCGATGCGTATAATCTCATCATCGAAAACGATGAGAACAAGGACAAATTCAAGGTGATCCTCAATACGATGATGAATCTGTATGAGGCGTCACGGCCGGAGATATTCGAAAAGAACTGGAACAACGAAAAATTCGCCCCGTTGGCGTATATCTACGGTCTGTTCTGCAACACGATCGACGACGAAAAGATAAACCGCGCGCGGCTGCGCATGGCGAAGCTGCTTGACGACAGCGTTACTTCCGGCGAAGCGCAGGATAACGACGAGGGTCTGGTCATACATCAGGGCAAGATCATCGATCTGTCGAAGATCGACGTTGAGGAGCTGAAAAAAGAGATCGCGGTCGCGCAGTATAAAGCGGTTGAGATAGACGATCTCAAAGAGTTCATCGAACGGGCGCTGGAACAGATGCTCAAAAAGAACTGCACGCGGCAGGTCTTCTCGCAGCGGTTCAAAGGCATCATCGACCGCTACAACGCGGGCGGGTCCGAAAACGAGGATTACTACGAACAGCTGCTGCGGCTCATCGAGGACATGAAAGCAGAAGAAAAGCGCCCGGAGGCGGAAGGTCTGACCGACGAGGAGCTTGAGATATTCGATCTGCTGATAGCCGGAAAGAAGCTCACGAAGGCGGAAGAGCAGAAGGTCAAACTGTCCGCCAAGAACCTCTTTAAAAAGCTTACAGAGGAGAAGTCGGAGCTGATGGTCGTCGACTGGTACAAGGACGAACAGCCGCGCGCGAAGGTCAAAACGGCGATAGAACAGTCGCTTGACGCAGACCTGCCGGAATCCTATGACAAGGAAACGTTCGCGGTTAAGATAGAACTGCTGCTGACGCACTTCATCGACATGGCAGTACAGGGGTACGGCTGGGTCGCGGCGTAAAATGAAGTGAGGAACATTATGAGCATAAATCTTATACCCTCGGAACCGAAGGACACCGGCAACTATTTCTGCACCTGGGATTCGCAGTGCGATCACATGAACACCCTGAAGGACCGTCCGAAGGACAGAAGCTCGCGCGACGCGATGAACGAGGACTTCCTGTTCGGTGAAAACGGTCTGCTGAACAGCTTCGAGGGCGTCAGAGGCGATCTGACCGTCGTGCTCGACGACGGCTGGGACGTCCCCTACGGCGCGACGGACTCCCGCGTCTTCGGCTCGCTCGACGCAGACGGGGAGCGCTTCCCTTCCCTGCGCGCTCTCACCCCCGCCGGCAAGCTCAAGGCGCTGTCCGAGCGCATAAAAGCGCTTGGCTACCGGGGCCTCGGGCTCTGGGTCCCCACGCAGTCGCAGTCTTTGATCGACGGCAGGGAGATACGCCGTACGCCCGACGAAGAGCGTCTTTACTGGGAAGAGCGCGCAAAGTGGTGCGCCGAGGGCGGTGTCATATATATAAAAGCCGACTGGGGCTCTCATCAGGGCGACGCGGATTACTGCGCGATGATGACCGGATGTATGAGAAAATACGCTCCCGGTCTTTTGATGGAGCACGGCTTCACGGGCTACCCGCTGTTCGGGGACGAAAACGGCGCCGTGACCGAGGAAACAGAAAACTACCTCAAGAAAGTGTTCCCGGTGAGCGACTTCTTGAGGACCTACGACGTCGTCCACGAACTGAAATACGTTTCCACGGTCGACCGCGCCTCTATCTGCCTCCGCGCGGCGCGCGCCTGCCGGGCAGAGACCGTCCTTAATATCGAGGATCCTCCGCTCATCGGCGCGGCGCTGGGCTGCTCGATCGGCGTCATGCGCCACGCTCTCGAAACGAAGCGCAAATATCTCCCCCTGCCGCCGAGACCGGTTGCGGAGACCGTCGCCGCCCTGCGCTGGCAGCGCATCGCCCCGCCCTTCGCGGCGGGCAGAACGGACGTCGCGGTATCCACCGAACGTCTGAAAGATATCTGGCGCTGCCCCGAAAGAGCGCCCGGTCTGTGGCCGAACGTGCCGGCGGGCGACTACTGCGTGACGGCTCCGTCGGCGGTCGCGCGCAACATGCCTCTGCCCGAGGTCGCCGCAAAGGGCGAGATACCCTACGTCCTTTGCTCCGTCCACCCCGACTGCGGAGCGCTTTGCGTTGCGGTCACACCGCGCACGCTGCCCGAAGGCATAGACCTCACCCTGCCCGCCGATATAAAAGTAAGGGGCGCGAAGTCGGACGCGCCTGTCGGCCTGTTCGGACGGTTCTCCTCGCTCACGGTCGATTTCGGCGAGCGTATCGAGGGCGCGCGCGTTTACGCGCAGAGCATGCTGTCCGATACCGCCCAGGACGTGACGGACCGCGTCGAACTATCCGGCGGCCGCCTCACCGTCCCCGGCGGGCTTATGACGGCGGTCGACGCCGGAGCGGACGCTGAAAACAGGATACCCGCGGTCGTTCTTCTTATCGCCTCCGGCGATTAGGCTGCACTTTGTGCAGTAGGCTCGGCTTCGCCTCATAGGCCACCTCTTCGAGGCGGTAGGCCGCTTCGCGGCAGGGCGGCGCTTACGCGCCGTAGGCCCGCCCGAAGACGGGAAGGCTCCGTCCGAAAAACGCATAAAGAAAAACGCTTATAATATGATCGTCGTGTCAAAAGCGACAAGGAGGTCAACGATATGAAAAGTGTAAGAAAGCCGGTTTCTCTGCTTCTGACGGCGTTGCTGTTTTGTTCCCTGCTGCCCGCCGCGGCGTTTGCCGCCTCCGGCACACAGAACGACCCCATCCCGCTGAAGGCGGGGCAGACCGTCGGGCATACACCCGGGGAGGATGTTTTCTATTCCTTTACGCCCGAGGAGGACGGAGTCTACACCGTCCTGATGGAAGCCGTGGTGGGCTCCATCATCGAGCCCGCCGACGAGACTGTTCCGCTTGCCGACAACGGCGGGCGAGGACTGTCCGGGTATCTCCTGAAGGGAGAGACCTACGATCTCAAAGTGCTGGGGAATATGGAGTGGATCCAAGTCCTCGGCGAGGGCAGACTTTACAGCAAACCGTTTGAAGACGAGTATCTGCTCTGGGACTTCGATCCGGAAAGCGGGACCCTGACAATAGCCAACGGCCAAGGCGCCGGCGAAATGAGACCCTACGCTGGGGATCGACATGACTTCCCCTGGTATTACATCGAGGACAGTGTCAGGCACGTGGTCATCTGCGAGGGCGTCACAAGCGTGGCTCCGCACGCCTTTTCCTCCGAATCCTTATTTGATTCGCTCGAAGCGTTTTCGAATCTGGAGGACGTGTCCTTCCCTTCCACCCTCAAGAGCATCGGAAAGTACGCCTTTTACAAGTGTCCGTCGCTGAAAAACGTCACGTTCCCGGCGGCTCTGGAAACTATCGACGAGTCCGCCTTCTTCTACTGCACGGGGCTGGAATCCGTGACCTTCGAGGGACCGACGGCGATCGTCTGGCCTGCTTTTGACTCATGTAAAGCGCTTGCAGAGGTGACCGTCAAGGATCCGAACATGACGGATTTCGGCTATAAACCGTTCTTCAATTCCCCCTGGATCCGAAAGCTGGCGGCGGAAAACAAGGGCGCGGTCGTGGTCAACAACGTGCTTATCGGCGCCTGGCAGGCGTGGGACAAGGAGGAAGGCGACGGCATCCTCATCATCCCCGACGGAGTAACGAAGATCGCGGCAGGCGCGCTGCACGGGACCACCACGGATCCCGCCGGCGGCGAGGAGGGCTTCCAGGACAACTGGTATCTGGAGGAGGTCGTCATCCCCGACAGCGTGACGGAGCTGGAGACAGACGAGATTTTCGGCGGTCCCTTTGACCTATGTACCGATCTTGAGCGAGTCACGATCGGGAACGGCGTTACAACGATCCCCGAGGGCTGTTTTGAGGACGATTACGAGTTGCGCGTCGTTAACTTCGGAGAGAACGTCAACAGGATCGAAAAAAACGCGTTCAAGAATACGTTCATTCCCGGAGACCTAACGATCCCCGATTCCGTGGAGTATATCGGCAAACAGGCATTCCAGCTTACCGAAGTTTCCATGGGCGCTTCCTGGGTCGAAGGGGATCTGAGCGACAAGCCCTACAAGCCCAAGGACTTTACCCACAGGACCGTTCATATGGGCTCAAACCTGAAGGAGATCGGAGATAACGCGTTCGACGGCTGGGAGAGCGGCTGGGACGGGGAATTCACAATTGAGTGCTACGACGGCAGCTACGCCGAACAGTGGGCGGAGTCGAACGGCTACGCGACCTCATCTCTCGGCGCCGCGCCCGCGTCCTCCCGCAAGGAATACCTGCCCGGCGACGTTGACCTCGACGGTAAGATAACCGCGACCGACGCGCGCATCCTGCTGCGCATCGCCGCGAAGCTGCAGACGGCAACGCCCGCGCAGATCCTCCTCGGGGATCTTGACGGCAACGGCAAGGTCGATTCCGCGGACGCGCGTCAGGTCCTGCGCATCGCCGCCCGGCTCGAACCGGAACCGGCGCAGAAGATCGCCGTTCCGGTATAAGACCTGCTTGCGGGGCGGACGCGTTTCGCCCCCGAATAATCGAATAACACCGCCCGACACGGATCGGGCGGTATTTGTTTATTCGGGCATGGCTCGCCGCTTACTTGAACATGAAGAACGAGATGATCTGCTCGATCTTATAGAACAGATCGTGGAACATCGCCACGAACCTGCCGGCGAGGGACGTCTGATCGTGGTACTTCTGGCAGTACAGGCAAAGACCCTTGATGTTCTCGCCGCACTTGTCGCAGAGGTCGTCGAAATTCCTGTTGACGTGCCCCTCGGCGGGGATGATCTCGGTCCTGGTGCCGTCGCAGTTGGCGCAGTAGTAGGTCACGACGCCTTCCTCGGTGCAGGTCGCCGCCTTCTCGACGGTGCCTTCGTCCCAGACGTGGTTCATCTTGCCCAGCGGGACTTCCGTCTTGGACTCGACGTAGCTGCACCTCGAGCAGCCGACGGTCACGACGCGCTTGCCATAGTTCACGCAGGTCGACGGAGCGACGTCCTCATAGGTCGTGACGAGGTTGTGCCCGAGCGCCGCGACGGGCTCGTTGGTCGACTGCGGCTCGAAAGCGGCGTTGGAGAATACCGCGTAGTGCGCGATCACGCCGTCCTCGGTGCAGGTCGCGCTCTTTACCTCGACGGCTGTGGACGACGCCGTTTCGGTCACGGTCTCGCCGCCGACGGCGCCCGTCGCCGTGCAGGTCCACGCTTCGGTGTCCCAGCTGTAGCTTACGGCGTCCTCCGCGGACGCGGACATGACGGATATGCCGACGGCGAAAACGGTGAGCAGCACCGCCGCCGCCAGGACTATGGCGATTATGGACGTGGTTTTTCTTTTCATGATATACCCTCCGGATAAGCGAAAAGCTATAGTATTATCTATATAAATGTTATCACCCCGGGCGCGCCGTGTCAAGTGTAGTTTTTGTGTTATTTTTATTGAGGATTTTTCACGGCGGGTCCCGCCGGAAACCGCGAATAATAACAAAAGACGCCTTGCCAACGCGGTATACGCGGCGCGG
This sequence comes from Clostridia bacterium, assembly GCA_017443405.1. Taxonomy (GTDB): domain Bacteria; phylum Bacillota; class Clostridia; order Oscillospirales; family Acutalibacteraceae; genus RGIG2893. Next base: position 9,634 of record JAFRXS010000187.1, read on the forward strand.
CGTCCCCGAAAACTCCTTCTGCGCAGGGCAGACGAGCTGTAATATAAATCCTATTTGAGATTGACCACCGTAACGCCGTCCTCGCCCTCGCCGAACGAGCCGAGGCGGAAGGACTTGACCTGCGGATGCGTGCGCAGGTGCTTCTGCACGGCGGCCCTGAGCGCGCCGGTGCCCTTGCCGTGGATGACGGTCATCTCTTTAAGCCCGGACATGACCGCCTGATCGATGAACGCGTCGACCTCCATGACGCCCTGCTCGGTGTCGAAGCCGCGGATATCGCACTCCATCCGCGCCGGAGCGTTCACACGGCTGTTGAAGTCGCCCGTCCTGACGGCGGGAGCGCTCTCCTCGCGGCGTTTGGGCTTCTGTTCCTCGAGGCGCAGGCTCTTTTCGGACACCCTCATGTTCGCGGTACCCGCCCTGACGCTGACGAGCCCTCTGCTGTCCGCCGGGGCGAGGACCTCGCCTTTAAGGCCGTAGTCCGCGAGTATGACCTTATCGCCCTTTCTGAGCGGGCGGGGCAGGACGTAGTTCTCGTCCCAGGGCAGAGCGCTGACCGGGTCCGCCGCCTCGCTTATCTCGCCGACGGCTTTTCTCGTCGCCTGACGCAGCTCGCGCCGCAGCGCCTCCGCATCCGCGGCACCGGAGCGAAGCTCACGCCGCACGCGGTCTATCTCGTCGGACAGCATTGCGGATTCTCGCCTCGCTTTTTCGGCTATCCGCGCCGCCTGCTCGCGCGCCTTCGCCGTTTCGCTCTCGCGGGCCTTGACGGCTTCCTCGCGCGCCTTTTCGGCGGCGGCGAGCGCCTTCTGCGCCGCCTCTTTGTCCGCCTGCGCCTCGGCTATCGTCTTTTCAAGGTCCGCCCTGCGGCGTTCGAGACTGTCGTAAACGTCCTCGAAGCGGATGTTCTCGGTGCTCACGAGCTCCTTCGCCCTGTCGATGACGTCGGGCGAAAGACCGAGCTTCTCGGATATAGCGAAAGCGTTCGAGCGCCCCGGCATACCGATGAGCAGACGGTAGGTCGGTCTGAGCGTTTCGACGTCGAACTCGCAGCAGGCGTTCTCGACGCCCGGAGTGTCGAGCGCGTACGCCTTGAGCTCCGCGTAATGCGTCGTCGCGGCGGTAAGGCAGCCGTGCTCGCGCAGTTTTTCGAGTATCGCCATAGCGAGAGCCGCGCCCTCAACAGGGTCGGTGCCGGCTCCGAGCTCGTCTATGAGCGCGAGCGAGCGCCCGGCCTCGTTTTCGGGCGAGGTGCGGTCGAGGATGTCCTTGATATTGACCATGTGCGACGAGAAGGTCGAAAGCGACTGCTCGATACTCTGCTCGTCGCCGATGTCGGCGTAAACGTTGTCGAAAAACGACACCCTGCTGCCCTCCTCGGCGGGTATCATCAGACCGCAGCGCGCCATGAGGACGAGCAGACCGAGAGTCTTTATGGAAACGGTCTTGCCGCCGGTGTTCGGTCCCGTGATGACGAGCGTGTCGAACTCGCTGCCCAGGCGGATACTCACGGGCACGACCGTGTCCTTGCTTATGAGCGGATGCCTCGCCCCGCGCAGGTCGATGACGCCGTCGTCCGTTATGATCTCGGCGTGGGCGTTCATCTCGAACGCGAGCCTCGCCCTCGCGAAAATGAGATCGAGCTCGGCGGCGCACTCGACGCCCGCCTTTATATTGTCGCCCGACGCGGCGACCTGGGAGGACAGCGCCTCGAGGATGCGCTCTATCTCGTCGCGCTCCTTTGCCTGCAGCTCCCTTATGTCGTTGTTCGCCTCGACGACGCTCATCGGCTCGATGAAAACGGTCGCGCCTGAGGACGAGGTGTCGTGGACTATGCCCGGTATCTCGCCGCGGTGCTCCGCCTTGACGGGCACGACGTAGCGCCCGCCGCGCTGGGTGATGATCGACTCCTGCAGGAATTTGCGGTAATGCTCCGAACGCGTCATACCGTCGAGCTTTTCGCGTATGGACGACGTTTTCTGCGCTATCTTGCGCCTTATGTCGCGCAGCTCCGGCGACGCGCTGTCCGATATCTCCTCCTCGGAGATTATCGCCGTGCTTATCGCGTTTTCAAGGAACCTGTCCGGCATAAGGGAGTTGAAATAAATATCGAGCACCGTCTGCGTGTTCGCCTTCGCGGAGCGCCATTCCGAGATGCCGCGGATGACGCGCAGATCCCTCGCCGCGCTCAGCAGCTCGCGCGTCGTCAGCACCGCGCCCGCCTGCGCCCTCGCTATCGAGCCGCTTATATCCTCGAGCCCCGAGAACGACGGTCCTCCCGTCGACCCGAGGAGCATGTGCGCGTCGAGCGTCTGCTTCAGAGCCCCGGACGCCTCCCTGAATGAAGGAAGCGGCTGCGTTTCGGCGGCGAGAGCCCTTGCCGGAGCGCAGGTCGTCCTGTCCTCCAGCATGGATATTACCTTGTCGAGCTCGAGTGAGAGCGCGTGTCTGTCTTTAAGCATATTCGTCCTCGTCGGGTACGTAGATATTGATGCTGCCGCTCATGAGCAGAGCCCTGCACGGAGCCGCCTCCTTGGCGCCGATATTGACCGGCGCCGCGGAGAGTATGTACCTCCCCGGGCGCACGACGGAAAGGTCGAGCCCCTCTATGACGGCTATGCCCTCGCCGAGCATCAGCTTGTGGACCGCCGCCTCATTTCCGGGCGAAGCGATCGAAAGGGCGTCCGTCCCGACGAGCTCCACACCGAAGCTTTTGAGCACGGCGACCGCCGTTTCATTGACGTACGACGCGCCGTTGCCCTTGAAGAGGACTCTCAAGCAGCCCGGATGCACGACGTCGTTGACGAATTTACCCGTCACCACGCCGCCGCGCGTGTCGATGACCTCGCACGCGCCGAAGAAGAGCCCGGGGTCGAGCTCGCCTATCGTCTTGCCGCCGGGGATGAAATGCGCCGGCGCGTCGACGTGCGTCCCCGCGTGCAGCGTCGCGGTGATCCCGGTCAGCTCGTAGCCGTCGGTCTCTATCTCCCGAAGGCGAGCGAACGACGGCGCCGGGTCGCCCGGGTACGGCGGACACGTGTCGACAGGTCTTGAAACATCATATATTTTCATTTATACCACCCCGATATATTATGCTATTATATTATACAGCCGGAAGCGGGGAAAAGTCAAGCGGAGGAGACCGCTTCGCGAAATGATGCGGGGAAAATGAGGAGTGAGGAATGAGGAATTAAGGAACGCTTCGCCTTGTTTATTTAAATGGTGGAAGATGATGGAGGGTATTTACATATATTTTAAAATTGAGGAAACCGTTATTCTATAGGGGGGGATAGTATTTATCCTCCACATCCTCCACACAAAGCTTTTCCCTGACGAAAACGGCGCGGCGCCGCCGGTGATCGCGGGGACTCTACAAAAATATTGACGGGACGGTCTTTCGACCGTCCCGTCAGCGATATGTTTGCTTCGCGAACGCGATATACCGCTTACGCGGCGCGATATGTCACGCGGACGCGATATGCGCCTTCGGCGCGAGATAGAACCGGTGAAGTTTTCGGGGCTGCCGCGTTTGCGCGACAGCCCCGAACTATCAGTACTGCTTTCTGGGGATGTAGACGGTGTGCATGATCTCTTCCGCCTTCTCGCTGCCGGGCTCGCCGAAGAAGCCCTCGTACATCGCCGTGACGTCGGGATTCTCGTGCGATCTGCGGATCGGGAGACCGAGATCGTCGCGATAGAGCGCCTCGGCGCGGATCTTGCGGATATCCGTGAAGTTGCGGACGTCCGCGGGCTGGATGGGCTGGCCGCCGCCGTTGACACAGCCGCCCGGGCAGGCCATGATCTCGACGAAGTCGTAGTTCTTCTCGCCGGACTTGATCCACTCGAGTATCTGCTTCGCGTTGACAAGACCGGACGCGACGGCGACGTGGATGGTGAGAGTTTCGCCTTCGGGCGTGGGGATGTCGATATCGGCCTCCTTGATGCCCTGCGTACCTCTGACCGCGGTGAAGTCGAGCTTATCGTCGGGGAGCTTCTGACCGGAAACGACCTCGTAGGCGGTACGGAGAGCGGCCTCCATAACGCCGCCCGTCGCGCCGAAGATCGTGCCGGCGCCGGAGCCCAGGCCGAACGGAGCGTCGAACTCGCCCTCGGGGAGCTCGTCCCACATGATGCCCATCTTGCGGATCATCCTGCCGAGCTCGCGGGTCGTGAGGACGGCGTCGATGTCGGGCAGGCCCTTGACCGCGGTGTGCTCATATCTCTGCGCCTCGAACTTCTTGGCGGTGCAGGGCATAGCGGAAACGCAGAACACGTCCGCGGGGTCCCAGCCCATCTTCTCGGCGTAGTACGTCTTGGCGATAGAGCCGAAGATGCCCTGCGGGGACTTGGTGGAGGACACGTGCGGCAGCAGCTCGGGATAGTAATACTCGATGTACTTGACCCAGCCGGGAGAGCAGGAGGTCGTCATCGGAAGGTTGTCCTTCTCTTTATATCTCTTAAGGAACTCCGTAGCCTCTTCCATGATGGTCATATCGGCGGCGAAGTTGGTGTCGAATACCTTCTCGAAGCCGAGCATGCGAAGCGAAGAGACCATCTTGCCCGTCACGAGCGAGCCTATCGGCATGCCGAACTCCTCGCCGAGCTGTACGCGGACGGAGGGAGCCGTCTGGATGATGACGTGCTTCTTCGGGTCGTTGAGAGCGTCAAAGACCTTCTGCGTGTCGTCCTTCTCGCTGAGCGCGCCCGTCGGGCAGGCGACGATGCACTGACCGCAGGAGACGCAGGCAACGTCGGCAAGGCCGCGCTCGAAAGCGCAGGCGATATGCGTGTCGATGCCCCTGTCGTTCGCTCCGATGACCGAGCACGCCTGCGTCTTGGAGCAGACAGCGACGCAGCGGCGGCAAAGGATGCACTTCTCGTTGTCGCGGTACATATGCGGCGCGCTGTCGTCGATAGCCCACGTTGACCTGAAGCCGTCGAAGCGGTGCGCGTCCTCGACCCCGTACTCCTTGCAAAGCGCCTGGAGCTCGCAGTTGCCGCTCCTCACGCAGGACAGGCACTCCATCTTATGGTTGGAGAGCAGGAGCTGCAGGGTGGTCTTGCGGGACTCGATGACCTTGGGGGAATTGGTATAAATGACCATGCCCTCGCTGACGGGGAAGGTGCAGGCAGCGATGAGCTTGCGCGCGCCCTTGACCTCGTTCTCGACCACGCAGATACGGCAGGCGCCGATCTCGTTTATGTCCTTGAGCCAGCACAGCGTCGGGATGCGGATGCCCGCCTTGCGCGCGGCAAGAAGGACGGTGGTCCCCTCCGGAACGGAGACATCAATGCCGTTTATTTTAAGATTGACGAGTTTTTCCTCACTCATTGTCCGTTCCTCCTTATTTCTTGGAAATAGCGCCGAACTTGCATCTTTCCATGCAGGAGCCGCACTTGATGCACTTGGCAGCGTCGATGACATGGGGCTCCTTGACCGTGCCGCTGATCGCGCCTACGGGGCAGACCCTGGCGCAGGCGGTGCAGCCCTTGCACTTCTCGGGATCGATGACGTAGGTCAGAAGCGACTTGCAGACGCCCGCCGGGCATTTCTTGTCGACAACGTGTGCCTTGTATTCCTCGGGGAACCTGGAATAGGTCGAAAGGACGGGGTTGGGAGCAGTCTGACCGAGGCCGCAGAGGGAATTGTCCTTGATGTAGCGGCAAAGGGTCTCCATCGTGTCGAGATCCTCAAGCGTGCCCTTGCCGTCGGTGATCTTCTCAAGGAGCTCATAGAGCCTCTTGGTGCCGATGCGGCAGGCGGTGCACTTGCCGCAGGACTCGTCGACCGTGAACTGCAGGAAGAACTTGGCAATGTCGACCATGCAGGTGTCCTCGTCCATGATTATCATACCGCCGGAGCCCATCATGGCGCCCTGCGCGACGAGGTTGTCATAGTCGATCTCGATGTCTATCATCGAAGCGGGGATGCAGCCGCCGGAAGGACCGCCCGTCTGCGCCGCCTTGAAGTGCTTGCCGTTCGGGATGCCGCCGCCGACTACCTCGACTATCTGCCTGAGCGTCGTGCCCATCGGGACCTCGACGAGGCCGGTGTTGTTGATCTTGCCGCCGAGAGCGAAGACCTTGGTGCCCTTGGAGCGCTCGGTACCGACGGAAGCGAACCAGTCCGCTCCGTTGAGGATGATCTGAGCGACGTTGGCGAAGGTCTCGACGTTGTTCTCCGTCGTCGGCTTTTTGAACAGACCGCTGACCGCGGGATAGGGCGGACGGGGTCTGGGCTCGCCGCGGTTGCCCTCGATCGAGGTCATGAGCGCGGTCTCCTCGCCGCAGACGAAAGCGCCGGCGCCGAGCCTGAGATAAAGGTCGAAGTCAAAGCCGGAGCCGAAAATGTCCTTGCCGAGCAGGCCGTAAGCGCGCGCGTCCTCGATGGCCTTGCCGAGCCTCTTGACGGCGATGGGATACTCCGCCCTGACGTAGACGTAGCCCTCGTGAGCGCCGGTGGCGTAGCCGCACAGCGCCATGCCTTCGATGATGCAGTGGGGGTCGCCCTCAAGGACCGACCTGTCCATGAACGCGCCGGGGTCGCCCTCGTCCGCGTTGCAGACGACGTACTTGACGGGGTTGTTCTGAGCGGCGGTGAAGCTCCACTTCATGCCCGTCGGGAAGCCGCCGCCGCCTCTGCCGCGGAGGCCGGAAGCCTTGATCTCGTCGACGACCTGCGCGGGCGTCATCGAGGTAAGGGCCTTACCGAGAGCCGCGTAGCCGTCGACGGCGATATACTCGTCGATGCTTTCGGGATCTATGACGCCGCAGTTGCGCAGAACGACGCGCCTCTGGAGCTTATAAAACTCAGTATCTTCGAGAGAAGCGTTATAATGTACCATATTTACCTCCCCGGATCAATCGCCAACGTGCGTGATCGTGTATTCAAGCACGGGCTGACCGCCCTTGATGTGCTTTTCGACGATCTCGTCGACCTTCTCGGCGGTCATCTTGACGTAAGTGACCTTGTCCTTGCCGCCTTCATGTACCTCAACGACGGGCTCGTACTGGCAGATGCCGATGCATCCCGTCTGCTTGACGGCGACTCTGTCCGCGAGCCCTTCCTTTTCGACGTCCTCTACGAATCTGTCGAGAACGGGACGAGCGCCGGCGGCTATGCCGCACGTCGCCATGCCGACGACGACGCGGATCTGACCGCTGCCCTCGCGCATGATGACCTTATCCTGCATGCGGGCCTTTATTGCCGCAAGTTCTTCAAGAGATTTCATAATCTAAAATATCATCCTTTCAGAGAGATCCGGTATTGTCCGGAAGTTCGGGAATGTTTTGAGAAACCTTTTCGCGACCGATCCGACCGGATCACTTTGCGGCGATGCTCTCGATGATCTCCTTCGCCTTTTCGGGCGTGAGTCTGCCGTAGACCTCGCCGTTGATCATCATGACGGGAGCGAGACCGCAGGCGCCCACGCAACGGCAGGCGTCAAGAGAGAACTTGCCGTCGGGAGTGCATTCGCCCGCGCCGATGCCGAGAGTCTTGGAGACCTCGTCGAAAACAGCCTGAGCGCCCCTGACGTAGCACGCGGTGCCGAGGCAGATCGAAACGTCGTACTCGCCCTTGGGCGAAAGCGCGAACTGAGCGTAGAAGGTCGCGACGCCGAACACTTTCTCAAGCGGGACGTCCATCCCCTCCGCGATCATGACCTGGACCTCGTAGGGCAGGTAGCCGTAAATTTCCTGAGCTTCCTGCATCACGTGCATGAGAAGGCTCTTGTCGCCGTTCGTTCCGGCGATGACCGCCATGAGCTTTTCTTTCTGCTCCGGCGTCCCTTTGAAGGGTATCTTGCTGACATTTTTGTGCATGAAACAGCCCCCGATCCGTTTTTGTTGGCTTTTTTGTAAAGCAGGCGGCAAACCACACCGTGATCTGCACCGATAAAAAAGCGGAAAATCCGCTTTTTTTACTTTCCGTTGAGCAATTATAACACAGAATAGCGGATATGTCCATATATTTTTTAGCCTTGGTTTTTCTGCACTTAATTCTCTGTTTTTTTCGCGTATTTTTATTTCATTTCCTTGCAATCGCTCAAAACATGCGTTATAATGTCGTAAACAGAATTCGGAGGATCAGTTATGAGCAAGATCACAGTCGTAGATCACCCGCTTATCCAGCACAAGCTCACGCTTTTGAGGGACAGGGAAACGGGCTCGATGGAGTTCAGGACGCTTGTCGGTGAGATAGCCACCCTCATCTGCTACGAGGCGACGAGGGATCTCCCGCTTGAGGACGTGGAGATCGAGACCCCCATCTGCAGGACGACCACCAAGGAGATCGCCGGCAAGAAGCTCGCGATCGTCCCGATACTGCGCGCGGGCATGGGCATGGTCGACGGCGTCCTCGCCCTGCTCCCGTCGGTCAAGGTCGGTCATATCGGCCTGTACCGCGACCCCAAAACGCTCAAGCCGCACGAGTATTACTGCAAGCTTCCCAACGACATCGACCAGCGCGACGTCATCGTCCTCGACCCCATGTGCGCCACCGGCGGAAGCGCGATAGACGCTATAACCCAGATCAAGCTCCGCAGTCCCAAGACCATAAAGTTCATGTGCATCATCGCCGCTCCCGAAGGCCTCAAAGCCCTGCAGGAAGCGCACCCCGACGTCGACATCTTCTGCGCGTCGGTCGACAGCCATCTTAACGAGCACGGCTACATCGTCCCCGGTCTGGGCGACGCCGGCGACCGTATCTACGGCACGAAATAAACGCGCCTTCGCACGTTTTTCATATTTTTATTGAGGTGATTTATTATGAGAAAATGGAAATGCACTATCTGCGGCGAAATAGTCGTCGGCGACAAGCCCCCCGTGAACTGCCCGCTCTGCAACGCTCCCGCCGAGAAGTTCGTGGAAGTATTTGACGCTCCCGCGTCCGACGACGCGCCCGTAAGCGAGAAGCCCGCCGACGATATGACCTGGGCCGCCGAGCACAAGGTCGGCATCACCGCCGGCGTCCCTCTCGAGATAATCGAAGGTCTGCGCTCCAATTTCCGGGGCGAGTGCAGCGAGGTCGGCATGTATCTCGCCATGTCCCGCGTCGCCTACCGCGAGGGTTATCCCGAGATAGGCGAATACTACAAGACCGCCGCTTATGAAGAGGCGGGTCACGCCGCCCTGTTCGCCGAGATGCTCGGCGAAGTCGTCACCGACTCCACCAAGAAGAACCTCGAGCTGCGCGTCGCCGCCGAGAACGGCGCGACGCAGGGCAAGGTCGACCTCGCCGCCATGGCGAAACAGAACAACCTCGACGCCATCCACGATTCCGTCCACGAGATGGCGCGCGACGAAGCCCGTCACGGCAAGGCGTTCAAGGGCCTGCTCGACCGCTACTTCGGCAAATAAGCATGCAGTACAAGACCACTCAGGTAGTCCTGAAGGAAAAGTTCATCGGTCACGACGCGCGGAACCTCTCCGAGCTTGACAACGAACTGAACAGATGGGCGCAGCAGGGCTGGATACTCAGCACGATGACGACGACCGTCGCCGGCAACGCCGGCTTCGGCGGCGGCGACCGCACGGTGTTCACCCTGGTGTTTTACCGCCCGTAACAAACGTCACGGAGGCTCATTATGGAAAGTACCCCCTTCATGCGGACGGTATTCACCTATCTCACCGTCGTGATACTCTTCGTTCAGTCGCTCTTCGGCGTCGTTTCGAAGGAGGATTTCGAGTTCTACCGCGACGCGCTGAAGGACACCGACGCCGTAATAAACGAGCGTCACGCCGGGACCCCGAGCGAGTACAGATGGAGCGCGGACAGCGAGTTCGACATCTCAGAATGCTTCACGGTCAAAAAGGAGAAGGGGAAGGACTTCACGATACTCAATATCGCGGACATCCACTTCTCCGACCTTGACTACCGCGCCTACTACGCGTTCCACTCGATGCGCGTAGTAAAGAGGCTCGTGACGGAGTATAAGCCCGACCTCATCACTCTGACGGGCGACAACGTCTGCGCGGACTCGACCTACTGGTCGATATCCCGCCTGACGAAGTTCATGGACTCCTTCGGCATCCCGTGGGCGCCCGTCTACGGCAATCACGACGACGAGGGCAACTGCGACCTCAACTACCTGTCGGACGTCATGACGTCCTCGCGGTACTGCCTTTTCAAAAAGGGCGACCCCTCGATGGGCAACGGCAACTACATCATCAACGTCGAGGAGGGTGACGGCGACGACGCGAAGGTCGTCGAGACGGTCTTCATGATGGACAGTCACCATTCGACGGTCAACGACGCGCAGCAGGCTTGGTTCACCTGGGCCGCCGACGGTATCGAGGCGTCTCTGGGCTACAGGCCGGAGATCTCGGTGTTCTTCCACATACCGATAGCCGAGTATCAGTACGGCTACGACCTTAACCGCGACGAAGCGGACAAAAAGTGGATCGCCGACGGCGCGATGGGCGTCAGACACGAGGAGATCTGCTGCGAGCGCAACGGCGACGGGCCCGTGCAGAGGGGCGTTTTCGACACGCTCAAGGCGGGCGGCACGAAGTATATCTTCTGCGGCCACGACCATATCAACAATTTCACGTTCGACTACGAGGGCGTCAGGCTCACCTACTGCACCAAGGTCGGCAGGGGCTCGGGCTATCAGCCCGGCATCGACGGCGGCACGGTCATCCGCGTCTCATCCGACGGGATAAAGAGCATCACCGCCCGCACCTACGTCGCCGGTATCGGCGCCGATCTGTGGAAGTTCGAACGCTGATAAGCGCCAAATAATCCGAAAGGAAGTATATTTATGACAAACGCCAAAAAATACCTTGCCGAGTTCATCGGCACGGCAACGCTCGTTTTCATCGGCTGCGGCACCGCCGTCGCCACCGGAGTTGCGGGCGCAAACGCCAACGCGGCTTACATCCTGACCGCCCTCGCGTTCGGTCTCGGCCTCATCACGATGGCTTATTCCATCGGCAATATCTCCGGCTGCCACATCAACCCCGCCGTTTCCCTCGGCCTGCTCATCGACGGCAGGCTCTCCGTCAAGGAGTTCTGCGGCTACGTCTGCTCGCAGTTCGCGGGCGGTCTGTTCGGCGCCTTCCTCATCGGCTGCGTCAACGGCTTCAAGGCAGCGGGCAACTACGGTTCCAACGGCCTGTACGGGTCGGGCGGCGAAGGCATCATCAGAAGCCTCTTCATTGAGATCGTCCTCACCTTCATCTTCGTTCTCCTTGTTCTCGGCGTGACCTCCAAGCTTCAGGACGCCCCCAAGGTCGCCGGTCTCATCATCGGTCTCGGCCTCATCGCCGTACACATCATCGGCATCCACTACACCGGCACGTCCGTCAACCCCGCCAGGAGCTTCGGCCCCGCGATCTTCTCGATAATCAACCAGGGCGCGGCGTGCATAAAGGTCGTCTGGATCTTTATCGTCGGTCCCGCCATCGGCGGCGCTCTCGCCGGCCTTTGCTGGAAGTTCCTCGCGGAAGCGAAAGAGAAACCCGCTATCGTTCATCACAAAAAACACTGAGTTCTCAACGTAAACAGGCGGCGCCTTCCTCGCGGAAGGCGCCGCGTCATATCGTTTTTACACCGGTTCGGCGACAAAGACCTCGTCGAACTCTTTTTTGAGCAGCGCTACGGCGTCGTCCGCTCTCTCCGGATGCTTATAAAACACGCCGAACACGCACGATCCGCTGCCGGTCATCAGGCAGCAGTCGGCCCCAGAGCGGCGCATGATCTCCTTGATACGCGCCCTGCCGGGGATGTAGACCGCCTGCTCGAAGATATTGAAGGAGGAAGCGAAGAACGCGTCGAGGTCGCCCTTCATATAGGTGTGAAGCAGCCAGTCCCTCCCGGTGCGGCGGTAATCGCCCCGCGCGTCGTAAGCCGCGTAGGCTTCCGCGGTCGAAACGCCCTCGGGAGGTTTGACGAGGACTACGCGGCAGCCCGGCAGGCGCGGCAGAGCGGAGATGACCTCTCCCCTGTTCTGCGACAGCATCGCGCCGCCGTAAACGCAGAACGGTACGTCCGAGCCGACCTTCGACGCGATATCCGCGAGGTCGCTCATGCCGAGTCCCGCACCGCAGATCGCGTTCAGCGCGCGCAGCGCCGCGGCGGCGTCCGCGCTCCCGCCGGCGAGCCCCGCCTGCGAGGGTATGTTCTTGACGATCTCTATCTTCGCCCCGCCCTTTATCCCGGTACGGGCGAAAAACTCCTCCGCCGCCTTATAGCAGGTGTTTTTGCGGTCCGTCGGCACGCCGGGAGTTTCGCAGACTATATTTATATCATCAGCCGGGCTCACGGTCACCTCGTCGTACAGGGAAACCGTATGCATTATCGTAAATATCGCGTGGTACCCGTCGTCGAACCTGTCCCCGAGATCGAGGCACAGATTTATCTTCGCGGGGGCTTTTTCGGTGATCTTCATTCTCCGCGACCTCCTCGATATTCAATCTGTATTTATTCTACCATATACCTCGAAAAAAGTACAGAGCAAACACGGGAGTTTTCGGATATATATCTTTGACGTTTGCGGTAATTGACAACACCCTTCCGTAATGATATAATATAATAAATTATTATGTATCCGTCGGTTTATGAGCCGCGGCTGTAAAGTGAGGGTGATCGCATGTATCCCGGAAAAGACGCGAAAAACTCAAAATATATCAAAAAGTACGCGAGAAAAGCGGTCGCGGCGCTGCTTTGCGCCGTCCTCTGTTTCTCGGTCGCGTTCCCGGCAGGCGCGGGGGACCTGAATATCGACTTCAACGAGCTGAGGGCGGTATTCGGTCAGAAGGATCAGAACGGCAACCGCGATTATCTGCGCATGCTTTTCTACACGATCAACCTGCTGTCGAAGGGCGGCTCGTCCGACAGCGACGGCAGCGGCAGCGTCTACACCGACCGTTCGCGCGGCTCGATAGAGGTCCCCGCCGAGCAGCTCGCGCAGTACGCGCAGTTCGCCGAGACGTTCAACGGCGCGGTCAACCGCATAAAGACGGAGCGTCCGCACTTCACGCTGACGAGCCGGACCGGCCTCCCCGCCTCGGGCGGTCTCGATATCGACAAAAACGGCATCATCACCGAATTCAACAATATAGCGATCATCGTCGGAGCGGTCACGGGCATTCTTTTCGGCGCGGACAACGTGTTCGACATAACGAAGATACCCGAATATATCGGCATAAACGAGCTTTTCGCCGACCCGACGACCGAGGTCTTCCAGCGCGGGCAGGACTGCCGCGGCGCAGTGTCCGTTTCCGGAGAGGATTACGTCGCGGCGCTCAGGGCGGAGGATATCTATAAGGTCGAGTACACCAAGTCGCGTCAGGGCGGCTACCTCATGCGCCTTTACCTCTACGACTGCAAGGCGCCCAAGGCGAAAACCGACGCGCAGGGCAGAGTCTTCGACCTGTTCAGCGACACCAAGCTGTATACGACTATCAGGAGCTTCGCGCCCAATCTCACGCCGGAGATGGTCTCGATCAAATACGTCGACTGCTACGCGGAGTGCAAGGTCGACCGGTACGGCAACGTGACCGCCTACACCACGCACTACAGGTGCGTCGTCAGCTTCGATAAGGAGCTTGCCATGGTAAGCGGCGTGGATATATCCGAGTATATGTCGCTTCAGGATACCGTCATTTACGAGCGGCTCGACAGGTTCACCGACTTCAACTGGGGCGAGAGAAAGATCGGCGACGCGAACGACGACGACGAGATAAACGCCGCCGACGCCCGCCCGATACTGCGCTACGCCGCGTCTCTCGACGAGGTGCCGGACGGCACGGCGAAATTCGCCGACGTGGACGGCGACGGTAAAATAAACGCGATAGACGCGAGGTACGTCCTGCGCTACGCCGCGAAGCTGGACGAACTGCCCGCCGCGGCAGCTCCGACGCAGGCGCCGACTTCCGAAGCGACGACGACCGAGCCCAAGCTCGTCGAGCCGACCGAACCGGCCGGGACAGAACCGGCGACGGCTCCCCCGCCGACCGAGCCCGCTCCCGCGACTACCGTCCCCGACGCGACCGAACCGGGTGAAACGACGGACTTCGCGCCGAACCCGTTCGCGGTAGGATAAGAATAAGATAAGATTGAAAAGACCTCGCCGGATAAGCGAGGTCTTTTCGTTACGGGATTTCAAAACATCAAACGTCTATTAAGAATCATCTTTAACCTCGAAAAGCGTCTCAGTTTCAGCCTCAGTCACACTCTCGAAGGGACTCGTTGCCTGAACGGTGAGTTTATCGTTGTATCCGGGAGTATAGTTCACATCATAATTGCAGATAAAGGAGGGGAACAGAGCTGCAGTATCCGGAATGATTTGATCGTTATATGCTTCGACAAATTCGATATATGCCGGGTCTTTTTCGAAATCATCTATGCCTTCAGTCATGACCCGAGTGGAGTTGTACCCGCCGCCGACAAGGCAGCCGTCCTCCCAAGCCACAGCGGTGAATATATAGCGTCCGCCCTGCTCGATCACGGGCTCCTTCTCATACATCCAACGTTTTTTCCTATCGGCGGATAGTCCTCCTGCCTGCCAGAGAACAATCTCCTCATCATCGCTCAATTCTCCTTTGATGTTCCTTATCAACTTCAGGATACAGCGTGTGTAAGCGGAACCGGAAGCAGCAACTCTTGCGGGCAGTTCCTCACGAGACAATTCAGAAAGGGCGTCTTTAACGCTTAAGACCTCCGCAGCAAAAACGTACGATTTCGATCCAACGACTTTGCGTAGATCATCCATATCAAAGGCAAAGACGGTATCTATATACTCGGTCGGAACATCAGCTGCCCCGCGACGTGGGAAGAATGTGATACCTGCGGCAGTGACAGCGCAAAAGGCTACAATAATAACAGCAAGAGTAATTTTCTTCATTTTGGTTACCGCCTTAATATGCAGATGAAAGACAATACGATGCAAGGTCGTTTTGGCTAAGGGATTTACTGTAAGCCATTGCAGCAGAATACATTACATCCCCCTGCTCAAGATGATTGATGCCAAGGGCATGACCGAGTTCATGCATTATCACAGTTTCCCTTCCAAAGTTTTGTTCTATCTCTGTTTTAGTATCTCAATAACTAATTGTCAAGCATATACGTGTTGAAAAAATCTATCATTTTCAAAGACATCAGCTGCGGCGCGGGCCTCATCACCCTTTACGAGGACGACGTGACGAACTACAACTATAAGCTCGTGAATATGTACGCCCTCGCGCTTGAGAAGGACTCGAACATCCCCAACGTCGAAGGCGGCAAGTCCAAAGCCTACTACGCGCCGGTCAAGATCGCTGACTCCGTCGTTCAGGCGATGTTCAAGGTCTTCGGGCTGTTCTATAAGATCTTCCCCGACGGAATCATCTGATCAAAGAACGGACACGATCATTAAATCCGGGTGAGGAAAGTGATAAGCTATGCGCCGTTCTATAAAACACTGCAAACAAAAGAAATAACCACCTACAAACTGATAAAGGATCATAACATCAGCAGAAGCCTGCTGGATCGTCTGAAACATAATAAGCCTATAAGCACGGTCACATTGAACGATCTGTGTTCCATCCTGAACTGTAAAGTCGAGGACATCGTTGAATACATTCCCGATTGAAGCTCATGTCCGCAACTGATACAAGAACACATCTGCGACAGATAAAAGCAGATGTGTTTTTTGTGAAATGCAGTTTTTGGGACTGGCTGCGATATATCGGTCTTCGACCGACGCGATATATCCGCTGCGCGAATGCGATATATTTACCGGGTAAATGCGATATGCCGTTCTTTGAACGGCGCGTTTATCCTTGTTCGAGAGCGGCGCAGAGAACAGAGGCGAACTCTTCGAGTCCCCGTCTGTCGTCCTCCGAGAAGCGGTCGAATATGGGGCTGTCGATATCCAGCACGCCGTAAAGTCTGCCGTTCACGTTCAGCGGTATCACTATCTCGGAATTCGAGTCGCAGTCGCACGCGATATGCCCCTCGAACGCGTGCACGTCGGGAACGAGGACGGTCCGGTTCTCCTTCGCCGCCGTTCCGCAGACGCCGCGGCCGAGCGGTATCTCCACGCAGGCGGGCTTGCCCATGAACGGCCCGAGATAAAGACCGCCGTCCTCGAGCAGGTAGAACCCCGCCCAGTTTATATCCGGCAGCGCGCCGTACAGCAGGGCGGCGGCGTTCGCGAGATTCGATATTCGGTATGTCACGCCGTCCGTAAGCGCGGCGAGCTGTTTGTTGAGAAGCGCGTAGTCCATGTTCTTCCTGTTCTCCTTAGGGTAAGGGGAGTCGAACCCGAATCGCCTTTGGACGGGTCTTTTTGGCTCTTTCGCGCTCTTCATCCTTGCTTTGCGTCAGCAAAGCGGCGTCTTCAGAGCACAAAATAGCTCAACAATACCTTGTCCAAAGGTGCGAA
>JAFRXS010000016.1 GCA_017443405.1 Clostridia bacterium
GGGGTAAAGAACGACAGACTCAGAGAGGAATTCCGCGAGTGCAACGTCTACTCCAGACAGAAGTGTCTTGATTGCTGGGCAAGATTATGGTGCGCCGGCGGCTGCGCGGCGAATGCCTATCACGCGACAGGTTCCGTAAGCGGAGTTTACGAGTCGGGCTGCGATCTTTTCCGGAAAAGACTTGAATGCGCAGTGATGTTGAAGATCGCGTCCGGAGACACGCTCTCATCCGCCGATTGCGACGGCTGCGAGGGCTGCTCGTGATGGATACCCCCATACATGACTTTATAGAGCGATACTGCGCTTCCGGTCCCGTACGCTGCCATATGCCGGGGCATAAAGGCCGCTGTTGCGATCCCCACGATATAACGGAGATATACGGCTCCGACGAACTCTATTCGCCGTCGTCCATCATCCTTGAAAGCGAAAAAAACGCGGCCCGGCTGTTCGGAACTGACGCAACTTTTTATTCGACCGAGGGCTCGTCCCAATGCGTGAAAGCAATGCTGTATCTCTGCGTGAGCCTGTATCCGCAGAAACGGCGCCATATAATTACCGCATTCAGGAACGTCCACGGCTCCTTCATTTCCGCGGCGCAGCTTATCGGTTTTGATATCGATTTTGTGTTTTCCGACTCACCCGGCATACTTTCATGCCCCGTAAGCCCGGCGGAGCTTGACAGACACCTTTGCTCAATGACCGAAAAGCCGGACGCCGTTTACGTTACAAGTCCCGATTACACCGGGGCGACCGCGGATATTTCCGGTCTTGCCGAAGTTGCTCATAAGCACGGGATCCTCCTTGTTGTCGATAACGCGCACGGGGCTTATCTGAAGTTTTTGCCTGAGGATACCCACCCGATCACGCTCGGCGCGGATATGTGCTGCGACTCAGCCCACAAAACCCTTCCCGCTCTCACCGGCGGAGCTTATCTTCACATTCACAGCGCTTTACCCGGGGTATCCGACGAGCTTATCGGTAACGCGAAAAAAGCGCTGTATCTTTTCGGTTCGACCAGTCCGTCCTGGCTCATCCTTGAGAGCCTCGATCTGCTGAACGGTTATTTAGCCGGATGCGGAACGGAGTTTTCCCGTTTTGAGGAAACCGTACGACGCCTGAAAGATAAAATCGCTGATCTGGGATGGGAGATAATAGAAAGCGATCCCTTCAGGATCACCGTCAGGACGACCCCGTTCGGATATTCGGGGACCGAAGTCGCCGGAATACTTGAACGCTCTTTTGTTTTTTGCGAATTATGCGATCCGGACATAACCGTTCTTATGTTGACTCCCCATAACAGCGACAATGATCTTGAGCGGTTATATCATGCTTTCAGTCGGATCAGAAGACGCGCGCCTTTGGATATGACCCCGCCGGTCATCAATTCAAGGCCCGAGCGTGTGTTTTCACCCCGAGAAGTCCTTTTCAGGTCCGCAAAAACCGTCGAAGCGGAAAAGTCGCTCGGCATGGTATTCGCGGGAAGCGTGCTGCGATGCCCGCCGGCGGTTCCTCTTATTTGCTGCGGCGAGCGGATCGATAATGATGTTTTAAAGCTGTTTGAGTATTACGGAATAGATAAAACGGAGGTTGTATCATGAAGATCGGTTTTGACAACGAAAAATATCTGTCTCTTCAGTCGCAGCACATCATTGAGCGGATAGGACGCTTCGGCAATAAACTGTATCTTGAGTTCGGCGGAAAGCTTTTCGACGATTTCCACGCGTCGAGAGTTCTTCCCGGTTTCAGACCGGACTCCAAGCTTCAGATGCTTATGCGCCTTAAAGACAAAGCCGAGATCATCATCGCGATTTCCGCGGAAGATATCGAAAACAACAAGATGCGCGGCGACTACAGCATCACATACGACCTCGACGTTCTGAGACTTATAGACGAATTCCGTTCAAGAGGGCTTTACGTAGGCAGCGTAGTCATAACAAAATTCGCTTCGCAGCCTTCAGCTGAGCTTTTCAAGGAAAGACTTACATCCATGGGGATAAGCGTGTTCTGCCATTACCGCATAGCGGGCTATCCGAACGACGTTTCAAAAATAGTCAGCGACGCGGGATACGGCAAAAACGATTACATCGAAACCAGCCGGCCGCTCGTAGTCGTTACCGCTCCCGGACCGGGCAGCGGAAAGATGGCGACCTGTCTTTCCCAGCTCTATCACGAATACAAAAGGGGCATAAACGCGGGATACGCCAAATTTGAGACTTTCCCGATCTGGAACCTATCACTGAACCACCCGGTCAATCTCGCGTATGAAGCCGCGACCGCCGACCTTGACGACGTCAACATGATCGACCCCTTCCACCTTGAGGCGTACGGAGAAACGACCGTCAATTATAACCGCGATATCGAGATTTTCCCCGTTGTAAAGGCTATATTCGAGCTTATAGCCGGCAGCAGCCCCTACGCCTCGCCGACGGATATGGGCGTGAATATGGCGGGGTACTGTATTTCAGACGATGACGCGTGCCGTGACGCCGCAAATCAGGAAATAATAAGACGGTATATTAACTGCCTTTGCGAGATCAAACGCCGCGGTCAGTCAAGAGATAACAAGAACAAGCTCGAACTCCTTATGCGTCAGGCGGGACTTGAGATCACCGACAGAACCGCGCAGAAAGAAGCCGTAGCCCGCGACGCGGAAACAGGTCACCCCGCCGTAGCGATAGAGCTTCCCGACTCTACCGTCGTTACCGGCAAGACGGGCGACCTGCTCGGCGCCTCCGCCGCGGCAATGATCAATTCACTCAAGGCGCTTGCGGGCATCCCGCACGAGATCGACCTCATCGCTCCCGAAGCGATAGAACCCATACAGAGACTCAAAACCGAATACCTCGGCGGTCACAATCCCAGACTGCATACGGATGAGATACTTATCGCTCTTTCCACTACCGCCTCGCAGTCGGAGCTTGCGTCAAAAGCTATGCATCAGCTCCCCAAACTGCGCGGATGCCAGGCTCATTCATCGGTTTTGCTCTCTTCCGCCGATGAAAACACGTATAAAAGGCTCGGAATAATGCTTACCTGCGAGCCGAAATACGAGCAGGAACAGCGTATTTATCACGTGAACTGAATCCGAAAGAAGGTCCGGAGTATGGACGAGAAACAGATGAAAAGCGGAGCAAGGATATTATTCCTGCTCTGCTTCATAGTTTACACGGCAAGCTACGTCGGACGTAAGGTATATTCAGCATGCCTTCCGGATATTATGCCCGAACTGGGGATAGATAAGGATTTCGGCGGATATATTGCGACGGGATTCCTTGCGGTTTACGGCGCAGGTCAGCTTATAAGCGGAATAATCGGCGACAAGGTCTCACCGAAGCAAATGCTTTTTACCGGTCTTCTCGGTCAGGGGATAACCGTCTTTATGATGGGAGCGGCAAACAATAAGATCTTCATGCTTATCGTCTGGTGTCTGAGCGGGGCATTTTCTTCGATGCTTTGGTCGCCGCTGATAAGGGCTTTGGCGGAGTGGCTTCCTCGGTCCAGGCAGAGCGCCGCCGGAATGAATATAGCCGCAACAATTCCCGTAGGCCAGGTAATGTCTTATCTTATAACCGGCACGACCCTCAAAGTCTCCGGTTGGCACGCGTCATTTTACGCATGCGGAATCATACTTATCGTATGCAGTTTCGTATGGTTTTTCGGCATCAGAAGCATCAAGGGTTATCTTACCGGTATCGCGGGCTATAAACTCGTCCACGACGCCGCGGATGAAAACGCTGCAGGGAATAAAGCTCCCGTCCCCGCAAAGAAGATATCGCTGGTAAGCTGCATATTTACGTGCGGTCTTCTCTGCGCGATAGGAGGTATCTTCACCAACGGCGCGCTGATCAACGGAATAGGAGAGTGGGTCCCGACTTACGTCACCGATACTTTCAACGTGTCGGCAAGCACTGCTTCCACAGTCAGCACGATAATGCCTATAATCGGCCTTTCCGGAGCGTATATCGCCGGGCTTATCGACAAAAAGGTCACAAAAAACGAATACGCAAGCTCGGCAGTTATGTTTGCGGCCGCTTTCGTTTCGCTCGGTTGCCTGGTGCTGTTCGGAAACAGGAACATGATATTGGCAATCATTCTTATCGCTATATCCAACTCCGCGATGCTCGGAGCCAACAATATGATACTGACCTTTATGCCGCTGCGTTTCGGCAAGGTCGGCAGAGCGTCATCCGTCACCGGTTTCCTCGACGCCTGCTCATACGCGGCGTCCGCGCTGTCCACCGCGGTTTTCGGAGTATTGGCTAAAACCGGCGGCTGGGAGCGGACGACCGCGATATGGGTCATGATAGCCGCTTTGGGTCTGGCGGTCTGCCTTATCGGCATCAGACCGTGGAAAAAGGGAATAGCGCGGCTAGAAGCGTAAATACAGAATGAGCGCCGGATCAAATCGATCCGGCGCTCCGTAATTCAGCGTTTCTCAATAAACAAAAGACTGTTGAAATCTTTTCTTATAAGTTTGGCGGTCGGGAAGAAAAGATCGGCGGGAACTGTCCTTAATTGCAGTTCTCCGTCTTTTTTTGTATAAACCGCGCTTGATCCGCCGCCGTCAAGATTAAGAGCGCGAACGCAACCCATGGATTTTAAAAACAGGGCAAGATCCGTCAGAGTCGCGCCGTTTGAATGCTTGGGGATTCGTCCGTCGACCTCAAGGACCACGACGCTGCCGTCGTTTCTGATCCCGACGGCTGAACGGGGATGACGAACGTAGCCGAACGGCTCGCCGAGAGCCACGTCATAAATCTCGCCGTCCTTCAGCAGCATCTCAAGCCCCGAAGCCGCGCAGTCAAGTCTGTCAAGAATACCGGGTGATTCGATAAGTGAAGTTATTACGGCGGAACCGTCTTTGCAAACCCCGATAAAAGGGCGTTTCGAATCCGGATTCGCGATAACAGCGCCGTTTTTGACGCATAACCCCGCGGGATGGAAATCGCCGTTGATGTCAAAGAAATCGGCGTTGACCGCGGCAAGAACGTTTTTACCTTTCTTCTCTGCAGCCTGAACCATTTCGGGGATCGTAGCCCTGGCGCGCGTATTCCCGACTCCGTCGTTCTTTGTACCGACGTAAACGGTGACGTTCTTCATATCTGCTTCGACGGTAAACAATCTGACCGGAGCATTGTCGGAGTCAACACAGAAAAGGTCGGAGCATTTCAGCCCGGGAAAAAGCTGTTCTTCCTCCGATCTTTGAACAACGATACCGCTGTTTGTGCCGGAAAGCAAGTCTGCCGGTTCGACAAAAGCGCTTCCGGGCAGCAAGACCGTTTCGGACCTGTCCGACTGTAATTTCGGCCTAAGCAGCGTGCGGTAAGAGAAAACGGCTTCCGAGCCTTCCCGAAAGATTTCCTTGGGGATATGAAATACGTGAGCCTTGAGGTCATAAGGCTCGTCTTCGTTGAACTCATCTTTAAAGATGACGTCATTCAAAAAGAGGGATGCCCTGTTTACCGGGTATTTAGTCTGTATTACGGCCTTGACGCTGTTTCCCGTGTCAATAAGAGTAAGTGTAGAGATCATTTGATCCTGAATATGTCCGAATAACCCTTATAACCGACGGTCCTTTCGACGATATCGGCAGCTTTCACGATATCTCTCATAAAAATCTTCCTGATAGGAGATTCTTCCTCTTTCTTGTTACCGGATATCTTATCGGTAATGTTATCGAAGCGGGTCTTTGCGCTTTCCCACGCAACGTTGTCAACGACAGTCTCCTGCGACAGTCTTTCGATCTCGGCAACAGCCGCTCTCAGCTCGGCGGCGTCTTCTTCGGACAGAGAAGACGTGTCGTAATTCTTCCATCTTTTCGCGGAGTTTATGGTTGAGCGCGAAATACGCATCTCATTGAACTGGGGATATGTCTCAGGATAGGAATGGACGCTTGTGAAGTTCTCGTCAGTCATCAAACGTGTCGCAAGCGAGATGATAACGTCGTTGTTTGCCGTCCGTTCATGGTTTCCGTTATGGAAATAGAAGGTCGAGTCAGGCAGCAGTCCGGTCGAAGCGTCGACCAGGCGGTAAGGATCGATATAATTGTAGCTGTCAAGCATCGAACAAGTGCCGTAAGGGTTGCCCTGCTGAACGTAACCGTCCGGGAGGGTTACGTCGACCGTTCCGCCCGAAGTCGCGCCCATAGAAGTAGAGTCAAGCTGGATAACGCCGTCAGCCTGAACGTCGTCCCATGTATCGCCGAGACAGTACAGAGGAACGTTGTAGTTGGTGATATCAAAGACTTTTACTCCGGCATCCATAGCCGCCAGGATGTTTTGTTTGTAATTGACCTGCGCGATATGGAATTTGTCGGTCTGCTCGCGTATGTACGCGTCCTCCGGACCGTCAAGGTACTTATTCGCGGCTTTCTCGTAATAAGATGATGGGATCAGAGCCCACAGACAAGTCGAATACTTGAGTCTTTCCATGAGCGCGTCTGCGGTCTTGTCCAGCAAATCGTTAAGAACCGATTTCGGCAACAGCCTTATTAGCAGATTGATAATGCTTCCGGTCTCGTCGCCGGCAAGCCTCTTCCACATATATCCGTAAAGAGCTTCGTCGTCATCAAGAAGTCCCTCTGTGAATATGTCGCCCAGGATATTGGTTCCGTCAACAGCGGGAACGATATAGATAATCCTGTCGATATCACCGTAAACCTGAGGATAATACTGCAGCAGATAATCCGCTATAGTGCCGCCCTGACTGATCGGAACGAGGTTGACCTTATCGCTGCCGCTCTCGCGTTTTGCTGTCTGTATAAGATCATACAGTCTCGCGGTAAGTCTTTCGATATTATCAAAAGAATAATAGGAGAAGAAATACAGATTATCCGCTCCGGCGATATTCATATAATCGTAGAGCGGTATCGCGTCGAGAGCGAACTGCCTGTCGTAATCGGAAAGAGCGGCAAGATTGGTGTTGTATTCGACCGCTCTTATGTCATTAAGCAATTCGCCCTTTTCATCGGACCCGAGTTTGTCCGCGAAGATATCCGCTGCCGTTTCGGAAACAGACGTCGTGAATCTACCGCTCTTATCCTGTTGAGTCAGAAGCACTTTCAGAAGCTGAAAACCGCATTTTTTAAGCGCGACCGAGATAATATCTTTTGTCGCCGGAAGGAAAAAAGGTCTTTCAAGTTTATTGCCGGCGCTATCTGTCATTTCGGTGCCGTCGGCGTTATATACCCTTACGTCACACTGAAAAACACCGGGAATGACTATCGACGGCGTATAGCCGTCAAACGAGCCGTCATCAACAGCGGAGGCCGCAAACACGCAAACTCCGCAAAGGAGAGAAAAAGCGATAATCAAACTGATAATTCTATAGTGTTTTTTCATTTCCGCACGTCTCCTCTGTTTTTTGTCATTATATTCCACATGAATCACCGTGTCAAGTTCAAGGAGTCATATATAACGATTTCAGTATGTTAATTCAATTATTTATTGACAGTTCTTGATATGTATTTTATAATATATACACTTTAATAAACTCTAAATTTATCCTTTTTTACAGGAGGCGACACAATGCTGAAATACGGAGTTGTTGTCATCGGCGCCGGCAACGGCGGACTTGCCGCTGCTGCTGTCTGCGCGCGGGCAGGGCTTAAAACTCTGTTGCTTGAACGTCATAATATACCCGGAGGTTCCGCAACGAGCTTCGTACGCGGAAGATATGAATTCGAGACTTCGCTTCATGAACTGGTAGGCGACGCTCCCGACGGTACGCCCGGTCCGGTCATGGCGAATATGGAAGAAATGGGAGCTAAAGTCCGTTGGGTAATGGAAAAGTCCACTTACAGACTTGTTGTTCCCGCTGCCGAAAACGAGGACGGATTTATAAACGAAGACGGCGTGCGTGTCAAGATTGACGCCCGTATGCCCGCCGGACTTAAAGCTTTTGCGCGCAAGCTTGACGAACTCGTCCCGGGTTCGTACGACAGCTGCATCCGCGCGTTCGAGATAGGTACGACGATGTACGACCTGTTCAATTATCTCGAAACGGTCGAAAAACCGAGTCTTTCATACATTGCCAAAAATATCCCCGGTCTTGCGCTCATCGCAAGGATAGGTTCACATACAGTCAAAGAGGTCCTTGACAGTATCGGGATGCCCCCGAAGGCGCAGGGGATATTCACGACGTATTGGGGCTATATGGGAGTTCCCGCATCCAAGTTCGACTTCCTTTATTACATGTGCATGATGTACTACTATGTGGCGAACGGCGCGGCAATGCCGAAACTCCGCAGCCACGAGATGTCGCTTGCGATGGACAGAGCCATAAGGGACGCCGGCGGCGATATCTGGTACAATTCCGAAGTCACAAAGGTCCTGATGAAAGACGGAAAGCCCAACGCGGTCGTGATAAACGGCGAGAAAACCGTTTACGCCGATCACTTTATCTGTAACGGATTCCCGAACTTCGTCTACAGCGATCTGTTCGAGAAGAACGATATCGATAAGAAGTTCTACTCTATGGCAAACGCCAGATCGATATCCTGCTCGCTTACGACTGTCTACCTCGGCCTGAATATCACACGCGAACAGCTCGGCATGCACGACTATTCGATCTTTATCGCGCCCGACGAGGATTCCGACAAGCAGTATCAGGCTGCTCTCGGCGGGTTCGGCAGCGGCTTCATTGTAATGAATTGCCTCAATACCGCCATTCCCGACTGTACGCCGGAAGGCACCTGCCAGCTTTTCCTTACAACGCTGACTTACGGCGACGTCATGAGGGGAGTCTCGCCGCGTGATTACAGGAAGTATAAAAACGAAGTCGCGCGGGATATGATCGAGACCTGCGAAAAAGCGCTCGGTGTTTCCATAATGCCTTATATAGAAGAGATAGAGATAGCTCTTCCTCCCACTTTCTCACGCTACCTCAATACGCCCCTGGGCACGCCGTACGGCTATATGCTCGACATGTGGGATTCGATGCTTCCCAGAAGATTCAATTACGAAAAGGAACAGCCGTTTGACAACTTCCTGTTCGTCGGCGCCAGCCAGGAGCGCGGAGACGGCTACGGCAGCGCTTATTACAGCGGAATGAAAGCCGCGGGTGAAACGATCAAAAAGATAAGGGAGGGCAAGTAAAATGGCCGATAACTTCAACAAACTCAGCATGAAGGGTTTTCTTGATAATTTAAAGGGCCGCAGCGCAAGACTTGCAGCCGGTTCTCCGACGCCTCCTCCCGCCACCGACACGTCAAGGGAGATCGCAAGAGCTCTTCATCCCGGAGTCCAGTACGCTACGGTATCTTCGGTCGCCGATCTTCCCGACGGCGCGAAAGCTTATGAATTAGTCCCGGATAAGATCCGCGGGACGGAAGCTTTCGCTTTCGCTCCCGCCGGAAAGTATCTGACTGTTTTCGCCGAGATCAACGGAATGACGGTGACCCGTCCTTACTCTATCGCTTCTTCACCCGCCGATTCCTGCAGGAATAAGTACATGATAGCGATAAAACCCGTCGAGGGCGGTTTTGTTTCCAATTATATCATCGACACGTGGAAAGAGGGGACCGCTGTCAAAATATCGGACCCGACAGGCAATTTTGACTATCAGCCCCTTCGTGACGCGCAAAAAGTCATAGGAATAGCCGGCGGCAGCGGCATCACTCCGTTCCTGTCTTTCGCCAACGCGATCGCCGACGGGGACGAGGATTTTGAACTGACACTGTTATACGGCTCGAGAAACGAAAAAGCAGAGCTGTTCCGCGAGGAACTCGACGCTTTGGCGGAAAAGACAGAAAAGTTCAGGATCGTTCACGTATATTCGGACGACGACGTTCCCGAATCAGACGGTTACGAAAAAGGCTTTGTCACAGCCGACCTCATAAAAAAATACGCGCCGGAAGGGGAGCCGTATTCTCTGTTTATCTGCGGTCCTCAGGCTATGTACAACTTTGTCGACGAGGAGATCAAAAAGCTCGACCTCCCGCGGAAATACGTCCGTCACGAGCTATTCGGAGAACCGCATAACGCTTCTTCTATTCGCAATTATCCCGAGGGAGATTTCCCCGCGACGGTATGCATTACCGTTCATATCCAGGATAAGACCTACAGCGTCACGGGAAATATCAACGATACGATAATGCAGTCCATCGAAAAATCAGGGATTGCCGTTCCCGCGCGCTGCCGTAGCGGTGAATGCGGATTCTGTCATTCGATCGTTCTCGCGGGCAAATATTGGATACCCGAAAACCTTGATTTCCGCAGGCTTGCCGACGAACCTTTCGGCGGAGTACATCCCTGCGTGACTTTCCCGCTTTCGGATATAGAGATCGACGTTCCCGCGGCGAAATGACCATGAGAAAAACCAGAACAGTCAAAATAGGCAAAGTAACGATCGGCGGGGGTAATATCCCCGCCGTTCAATCGATGCTCAACACGCCCTCATCGGACGCGGCTGCCTGCGTAGAACAGGCGCTGAAGCTTGAAAAAGCCGGATGTGAGATAATCCGCGTCGCTGTGCCGGATATGAATTGTGTTAAAACCGTCGCGGCGCTGAAAGAAAACGTCGGTGTTCCGATAGTCGCCGATATCCATTTTGATTACAGACTTGCCTTGGAATCCGCCGCGGCGGGAGTTGACAAGATCCGTATCAATCCCGGGAATATAGGTTCCGACGACAAAGTTAAGCTGGTTGCCGACGAGTGCAAACGCCGCGGTATACCCATCCGCGTCGGTGTAAACTCCGGCTCCGTCGAGAAAGAGATCCTCGCGAAGTACGGATCGCCAACGCCCGAAGCTCTTGTCGAAAGCGCGCTTTATCACGTTTCGCTTCTGGAAAAGTTCGATTTTGAGGATATCGTGATCTCTCTTAAAAGCTCGGACGTGGCAAAAACCGTCAGGGCGTACGAGCTCTGCTCCGAAGCTACCGATCATCCGCTTCACGTCGGCGTGACCGAAGCGGGGACAGAGCGTATGGGACTCATAAAATCAAGCATGGGCATTGGCTCTCTGCTGCTTCACGGTATCGGGGATACCATTCGCGTATCTCTCACTGCAGACCCGGTCAAGGAAGTATACGCAGGTATCGATATCCTTCGCGCGGCAGGTCTGAGAAAAGACGGCGTGAGGCTTGTGTCATGCCCGACTTGCGGCAGGACAAAGATCGATCTCATCGGTCTTGCGGGCAAAGTTGAAGAAAAGCTCCGGTCCGTCAACAAAGACATCACAGTAGCAGTCATGGGCTGCGTTGTCAACGGACCGGGTGAGGCGCGCGAGGCTGACGTCGGCATCGCAGGCGGAGACGGCTGCGGCGTGATCTTCCGAAAAGGGGAGATAATCCGCAAGGTGCCGGAGGACAGTCTTTGTGACGAACTTATGTCGGAGATCGAAAAACTCTGAGTTTACGCAAAAAATATGAACCGAAAGGCAAAAAAATACTTGCAATCCTATTTTTAATATGCTATAAATATTAGGTTCATGCGAATGAACGAAACAACACACGCGGCCCGAGTCCTGCAGTGCGCAGAAGTGCGTTGATGGGAACGCCGCGGAGGTTTAACTACAGGAGGAAAACCATGTCAGTCATTTCAATGAAGCAGCTTCTTGAAGCCGGTGTCCATTTCGGACATCAGACCCGCAGATGGAATCCGAAGATGGCTCCGTATATCTTCACGGAGCGCAACGGTATCTACATCATCGACCTTCAGAAGACGGTCCGCAAGTTCGACGAAGCTTATATGTTCGTCCGCGAAGTCGCCGCTTCTGGCCGCGACGTTCTTTTTGTCGGAACGAAGAAGCAGGCTCAGGAATCCATCAAGGAAGAAGCTACCCGCTGCGGTATGCCTTATGTCAACGCCCGTTGGCTCGGCGGCATGCTCACCAACTTCCAGACCATCAAATTCCGCATCAGGCGTCTTGCCCAGCTCAAGGCCATGTCCGAAGACGGCACTTTCGACCTTCTCCCCAAGAAGGAAGTCGTTGGTCTTCAGAATGAGATCGACAAGCTTGAGAAGTACATGGGCGGCATCACCGAGATGAGAAGGATGCCCGGCGCGATCTTCGTAGTCGATCCCCACAAGGAGAGGAACGTCATCGCCGAGGCCCGCAAGCTTCATATCCCGATAGTCGCTATCGTTGATACCAACTGCGATCCCGACGAGATCGATTACGTCATCCCCGGCAACGACGACGCCATCAGAGCTGTCAAGCTTATCACTTCCGCTCTTGCCGACGCCGTTATCGAAGGCAGACAAGGCGATCAGAACGCTCCCGAGGCAGAGGAAGCCCCCGCGGAAGCAACCGAGGAATAATAGACGATAAGGAGTTTATAAATGGCTATTACTGCAAAACAGGTCCAGGAACTCAGAGCTAAAACCAACGTCGGCATGATGGAGTGCAAAAAAGCTCTTGTTGAAGCTGAAGGCGATATGGATAAGGCTATAGACATTCTTCGCGAGAGAGGCGTCGCCGCTGCCGCCAAGAAGTCCTCCAGAATCGCTGCCGACGGTCTCATCATGTGCTACACTGATGAAGACAAGAAGATCGGCGCCATCGTCGAAGTCAACTCCGAGACCGACTTCGTCGCCTCTAACGACGTTTTCAAGACTCTTGTCCTTATAGTCGCCAAGACCGTTGCTTATAACGATCCTGCCGACATCGAAGCTCTCTTGGATATGACCGCTTACGGTGATACCCGCACGGTCCGCGAACTCTTCCAGGAAGCCATCCTCAAGATCGGCGAAAACCTTCAGGCCCGCCGTTTCCTCAGGTATGAGGGCAACGTCGCTACGTATATCCACGGCGGCGGAAGCGTCGGCGTCGTTGTCAAGTTCGACGTTTCCGACGAGATCGCTGCTACCGAGGCTTTCAAGGAAATGGGCAAGAACGTTGCAATGCAGATCTGCGCGCTTTCCCCTGCTTATCTTGACAGAGCTTCCGTTCCCGCTGACGTCATCGAGCATGAAAAAGGCATCATGATAGTTCAGCTTCAGGAAGATCCCAAGATGAAGGGCAAGCCCGCCAATATCCTTGACAAGATCGTTGTCGGCAAGCTTGATAAGTTCTATTCCGAGAACTGCCTTCTTGAGCAGGCTTACGTCAAAGACGGCGATATCGACGTTCAGAAGTACATCGCTTCCGTCGCCAAGACGCTCGGCTCAGACATCAAGGTCGTTTCCTACGTCCGTTACGCCAAGGGCGAAGGCATCGAGAAGAAGCATGAAGACCTTGCGGAGGAGATCGCCAAGCAGCTTCAGCAGCATTCCGGCAACGCCTGATCAATGCATCAGAATCAAAAAACGGTCGGTTGGTTCCGACCGTTTTTTTATTGTATGTATTCCGATATCAGTATTCGGGAAGCGTTACGGGCTCGTCATAATCAACACCGCGGGTATCGACCGTGACCTTTTTCATGCGCTGGTCGGTCATAGGCTTATCGGCGGCATTGGTTTTAGCGGAAACGATCTTATCAACCACTTCCATGCCGCTCAGGACTTTTCCGAAAGCAGCATACTGACCGTCAAGATAAGACGCGGAATCGACCATGATAAAGAACTGACTGCCCGCGGAATCCGGGATCTTCGTGCGGGCCATAGAGATAACGCCTCTTGTATGAGCAAGCGTATTCTTGAAACCGTTGGCGGAGAACTCGCCCTTGATGGCATAGCCGGGGCCGCCCACACCGTTCCCGTCGGGATCGCCGCCCTGGATCATGAATCCGGGAATGACTCTGTGGAAAATAACGCCGTCATAATAGCCCTTGTTTATAAGACTGATAAAGTTATTGACCGTGTTCGGCGCGACATCGGGATAGAGTTCGATAGTAATGATTCCGCCGTCCTCCATCTCGATAGTGACAATGGGATTGCTGTCTGACAATGCTGTATCCTCCGATTCTTTTATTTTATCCGTTTCGTTACTGTTATTGTCTTCCGAGTCGGAAGACACCTGACCGGGGGCGTTAGTGACAGTAGTGTCGGTCTTTTCACTCCCGCATCCGGAAATAACCGAAACGATCATAATCAGCGCAATTATCGCTGCTGCGGATCTTTTGATCATGATATCACCCGGTAATCTAAATATTGTTTTTAAATATGACGGTCGCCCGATAATCTTCACCGACGTCCGGCGTCAGCAAGGCAGTACCGGCCAAATCGAGTTCGGAAAGCCCCGCCACTCCCACGCCGGTCATTTTGACGTAAGCCTCGTGAAGAGTCCAGAGGTAAGTGAGATAAGCGTCACCGTCTTCGGCTGATGCCGCGTCGCGCAGCTCGCTGTCGGAAAAAACACGCCGGGCAACGTTTTGCGGAAAAGGTCTGCGTATCAGCTCGACATCCGCTCCTACTTCAGTTTTGCCTACGGCGCAAACCGCGATGTCGCCGCTGTGGGAAATATTAAAGAACGCATCGCCGGAAACGAGATAAGGCTTACCGGTCCCAGAAACGGAAAAAAGCAGTTGCTCCGGAGACCTGCCCAGATAAGAGCAAAGGGAGTGAACGGCAAGATATTTCCCGGCGAGAGACAGCATCAGCTCTTTTTTCGCCTTCGGATTTGCGCGCTGTGAATTCAGCTCAAACGCCGAAAGGATGTCTTTAGGAAAGTCCTGCAGTTTCGCAAAGACAAAAACCGACTCATCGGGCCACTCGATCTTACGGAAACCGAACGTCCGGGAAGGGAGCCCGAGAGTGAGTTCTTTGCCGCTTATAAGGTCGCCGGTCACTGAGTATCTGCCGATCCGGCTTTTCTGAGTGAGGACAGCTTGGCGGAAACAGCCTCGGCAAGGATCCTGGTGTTTTCTGCGGCAAGCTTGATGCCGTTTTTCGTCGCGGCGCCGAGTATCTTGTTTATCGCTTTAACGAATTCAACGTGAGTACTCGTTCCGAGATGCCGCAGTCCTCCTCCTGCCTGAATGACGGCGGAAGGGAAGTTCTTAGCCATGGGAAGCAAGCCGGCCGATCTTGTGCTGTCCATCATTGTGCAGAGAACGCTGTAAAGAGCCTCAAGCTCCTCTTTCGTGAGACTTTCGGATACTTCCTTGACTGTGATATCGTGAATCTTCCCGGTAAAACCGAGGGACGATAATATTTCCGGCTCTCCGTCGATTATTCCCCATGAAGCAAGATCATGCTGAAACGCGCCGCCGGGAGCAGAGCTGTTGACAATGTTTATATCATCGTCATGAGCGAGAAGCATCCCGACAAGTGAGTCCTTAGGCACAAAGTGACGGTAAACGGGAAGAAGCTGGCGGTATTCGTCGGAGTCATATTCCGAATCGTCGCTGAAGCCCGGACCGTCAAGATTGTAAAGGCCGACTATCCGCGAGCGCACGTCATCCCTGCAGTGAAGTCCCGCATAAAGAGCGACGTTCCCGCCCTTGGAATGACCGCCGACGACAAGCTCTCTTTCGGGGAATACGTCGGCAACGCTATTCAGGTATTCGACGCTTAAAGAATATGAAGGAATAGTCCCCTTCAGGAGGATGTCCATATCTTCTTTCCAGCCGACGAACGTGTCGTCTGTACCGCGGAAAACGATAACTGCCTTATTATCGTCCGTGAGCATGGTGATGCCCGCAAACTGAACATTGTTTTCGGGATCGAAAACGCTTTTGCAGCCGGTGATAAGAATCGGACCGAATCTTACGGTTGCTGCGGCCTCAACCAGCCTTTTGCTGAAGTTCTTATTCAGGATAAGACCTTCGGGAACAAATTTCCGCTCCCTCTGAGCAAAGATCTGCTCGGCAACCTGACACAGAGTCTTGGAAGGAGAGGGCTCGATCGAAGATTTTACGGCTTCTTCCAACGGAACGTAAGAAACGTAGTTCAGAAGAAAGACGTCGGCGTCGCAAAGGGGGCGTTCGGTAAATGATACGTCACCGTAATCCCTGATGTATTCGGTTAAAGTTCCCATTGATAACCTCCGGGATCAGTCCTCGGGAAGCTGATCGATAAGCTCGCGCAGCTTAAGAAGATCCTCACGCGTAAGGGTAATGCCTTTTCCGATCTTTTCGTGCTCGGGAGACCAGTCGCGGATATCGAACTTGGGCTTGTTGCCGTTCCAGCTCACAAGATTCAGTTCCTTGGTCCATCCGCCGTTCCCCGAAGAGATAACGCCTATCTCTTTGATGATCTCGTAAGAAAAATCAGCCATTATTGTTCTCCTTTCGACCTTCCGGCTCGTCAACGGCGAACACGGATACGATCACTTTATTACAATTATACAATTTCAGCATTTTAGAACACTCATCGACAGTCGCGCCGGTGGTTTTAACGTCGTCTACAAGTAAAACGTTTTTGCCTTCAACGTGTTTTGAGTGACCCGCCAGGATGTCGAATACGCCGAATACGTTTCCGGCGCGTTCGCTTCCGGCGACATTTCGCTGACTGTCGGTGTCGTAGAGCTTTTTCAGCAGCCCGTGATAGGGTACGTCGAGAATAACGGAACAGATCCTACCCAAAAGCTCCGCCTGGTCAAAACCGCGCGATGAAAGCTCGTTTGCTGTCTGCGGAACGCTCATTATCATATCGACGTCGGCGGGAGAATAGCAGGCACTGAATCCCCGGGCGATACCGTGCGCTATCGTTTTTGCGCAATCGGGATCGGGCGAGAATTTATACCTGCGTATAAGGGCTTTCGCCCCGCCGACATAGATATACGGAGCAGTTACGTCGTCATAGAAATGATGACCCTTGCCGCAGCGGCAGCGTTTTTTCGGCAGACCGCAGCAATTGCAGTGATCACCGGATATCGGGATGACGGATTCTTTACACTCACCGCATACCCTTACGGCGCCGTCGACAGTCTTACCGCAAAACTCACACCGACGGGTAAACAGCAAATACGGTGCGGACATACAAACGCCTTACGTTTTCGCGTAATTGCGGATGATCTTCAGACTGGTCGTTTTCGGGAATTCAGTATCGCGAATCTTGATTGAGCTGACCCGCTTGTAATCGGCAAGATCCTTATTGACTCTCTCTATCTCGCCCTGAAGTCTTTCGCGCGCGTCGGGATAAGTATCTTCATCAAGATAACACTCGGCGGTGATCTTGTCTTTCTCGGCGTAAACGACGACTTCTTTTATGATATCGATACGGTTTAATACGTTTTCTATATCTTCAGGCGAAACATTCTTGCCGTTTGAAAGGATTATAAGGTTTTTCTTTCTGCCGGTAAAGTAAAGATACCCGTCCTTGTCGAAATATCCGTAATCACCGGACTTGAGCCAATCGCCGTCAAAAGCTTCGGCAGTCGCCTCGGGGTCTCCGTAATAGCCCATCATTACGTTGTCGCCGCGGATATATATCTCACCGATACCGTTCTCGTCGGGATCGTGGATGATCACTTCGTTGCAGTCAAGCGGAAGACCGAGGCTGCCGCGTCTTCTTCCTCCGTGTAATCGGGAAGTCGCAACGACCGGGGAACACTCCGTCAGACCGTAACCGGTAAGCACGGGGATACCGATATCATTAAAGAACTTTTCAATAACGGGATCGAGATACGCGCCTCCGCAGAAGATATACTTAAGATTGCCGCCGAGACTTTCGTGTATCTCGGAGAAAAGATCATTCCTTGCGTCATAACCGGAAAGAAGAAAATTGTTGCTTATCTCGATACCCTCCATAAGCTTGTCGTAAGTCCCTTTCCGTTTGGCTTCACGCAGGATGCCGTTATAAATAAACTCGACGACAAGCGGTACGGCGGCGAACTGATAAGGCTTATAATTCTGTATATCCTGATAGATATGAGAAAGCTTCGTGCAGATAAAGCCCCATTCGGTACGTATCAGTCCGGAAAACAGACCGGTGACCCAGGAATAGGTGTGATTCAGGGGAAGAAAGCCTATCGCGTGTCCGCCGGTGTTGGCTCTGTTGGAAGAATTGCAGTCCGCCATCACGTTCTTGTGCGACAGCATGACTCCTTTCGTCTTGCCGGTAGTGCCGGAGGTGTAAACGATAGACAGAAGATCCTCGGGAGAAACGTCGCAACCGAGATACTCTTCCTCATACTGTTCGCGCAAAGCTTCTCCGCGGTCAAGGATCGACTGAAGCTCGCCGAGCGCAATAAAGAGCTTGACGGCGCAATTATCCGACGAACGGATGATCTGCACTTTATCCTCAAGTATGTCGGAATAGAACAGCACGTCGCAGGAACAGTCGGCAAGCTGACCGGCGATCTCGCCGCCGGTCAGGCGCGTATCAAGCGGAACGCTGACGTAGCCGCCTGCCGCCGCGGTATAGTAAATTACGTTCCAGAAATAGCAGTTTTCACATAGGATTCCGATCTTCATCGGAGGAGTGACGCCGACGGAACGCAGATAAGACCCCAGGCGCATCTCATCGTCGTGCACTTGAGAGAAGGTGCGTTCACAGACGTTTCCGTCATCATCCTCGAAAACAAACTCTTTCTTATCGCCGCCGACTCTTGCTCCCTCAAGAACAAGTTGTTTGACGTCAGAGTAAACGGGAAAATCGTCGTATACCATTTTTACTCGGAAAACAGTTTGACAAGGTCGCTGACCGTCTCGCAGTTTCTGACTTCGACCTGATCGATATCTTTGCCGAACTCTTTGCAGAGATCGTCAAAAAGGCAAACAGTATCGAAGGACGTAAGGCCGCAGTCAATCTTGAGAGAGGAGTTCTCGGTGATCTCCTCGTCAGGCTCGACATAGTCCAGTATCTTTCCGATGATCAAATCAACTGTGTTATTCATTATAATCGCGACCTCCTGCTTACAGCTTGATGATATCAAGTATCTCGCCGATAGTGATATCGGGATTTTTGACGCCTTCCTTGATAGCCGTTATCATCTTAGGATAGAGGACTTCAAGGTCGGCCTTGGGATTCTCGTGCGTACGGTACTCGAATATGAATTCAAGACCGTTATCGTTCGCGCGGTGCTTGACTGTGAGGTAGAGGTTCTGCGCGGAGAAATCGTTATTGTACCAGATGCCTTCTGTCGTGGCGCGGATGGCTTCGCTTTCGTAGGGCACAGGAATGGGGGCGTGATAAGAGAACGTCATCGAGTCGTAGGTATGAGTGATGTCGCCGGTCTTCATCGCCATATGCTTGATGTGGTACATCTCAAGCGTATCGAAGTTGCAATGCTTGAAAACGCTGCTCTGAACATCCTCGACGATGCTTAAAGCTTCCCTGAAAGTACGGTCGCGGGAGATATCCGTACGGAGAGTATAAAAATGCCAGCGGTTGCCGCCCGACTTCTTTTGAAGAAGAGTTCCGCGGCGATTGATCATAAATTTGATCGAAACGTCGCTCTGATCGTGATTGAACGCTGAAAGCGCGGTGCGAAGACCGAGCATAAGAACACACGGAACGGAAAGTCCGTTGTCGGCGCAAAGCTTGAGGATATCCTCAGTATCTTCGGCGGACATATCATAGTGAAGCGTAGCGCTTTCGGGGTGCTCGCCCTCGAAAAGAGTGATATAACGCTGATCGGGGTTATTGTTCTCGATCCTCTGCTTATCGAGACGGTTATCAAGAAGATAATCGTTGAATATCGGCTCGCTGTCGGAAGAGAAGGTCTTCATCCAATAGGCGCGGTCACGCTTGCGGTCTTCGCTGTCAAGATATGCGAATTCCTCCTGCATGGCCTCAAGATAGGACTTCATCGGCTTGGGATAGGGCATGCCGCATTTTTTGGAAAGATAGATGCCCATAACGTCGGCGATAAAGACCTTGGCGGCATATCCGTCGAACGCAAGGTGGTGGAATTTGAGATACATGCCGTTTTTGCCGTCGGGAAGATGAATGATCCTGACGGTATTGATCGGCTTCTCGATCATATCGATGATCTCTTTCGTCCAACCCTTCATGATCGCGAAGCTCTCTTCCTCGGGAATATCCGAAAAATCAAACTCCTCGACCTCGATCTCCGACTCGTCGGCGAGATACTGGAAAAGCTGCGGATGATCGTCTATCACTTCGATAGTGAAACGAAGACGGATGGTATCGCAGCGGTCCATCGCCTCATAGAGAGCTTCTCTGAGAAGATCCGTGCGGAAATCGTCCTTCCAGTAATAACCGGATCCGATGTTGAGAACGGGGGAGTTCTTTCCGAAATTGTTGCAGACGAAATACATGAAACGCTGAGCCTGAGTTAACGGATAGATGTCGACCGTTTTGCCGTTTGATAGGGTTTTTGTGCTCATAAAGCAGTTCCTTTCCTTGCTATTTTTCCGGACGAAGTTTTATCAAAAGGTGTAGACCGGATAGAAAAACCTGATACTTCCCTTGTAGTTTCACCGGAGAGGTTGATCTTGCGCACCAACTCTCCGACGACTGCGGGGATATCGTCTATATTGTTCTCTTCGATAAACGCAGGATCGGGATAGATCTCCGCCATAATAGCGCCGTCCTGCTCAAAGACCACTACCTCTTTTACAAGAGGATGATCGGTATATTTTTTTTCAATTTCTTCCGGCGAAACATTCTCGCCGTTGGAAAGTATGATGAGGTTTTTCAGTCTTCCTTTTATGAATAGATAACGGTCATCGGTTATTGACCCGAGGTCTCCGGTCCTGAACCATCCGTCGTCGGTAAAGACCGCTGCCGTAGCTTCCGGATCGTCATGATAGCAGGTCATAAGCGAAGGGCTCCGGACCTGGAGCTCGCCGTCACGAACGCGCGCCGTAATCCCGTCCAGTATCTTGCCGACAGAACCGAGCGGCGTGTCTTTGTCGGGCACGGATATCCTCGGGCCGGTCTCGGTCATGCCGTAGCCTTGCTGAAGAATAATACCCATTTCGCCATATGCGGCAACAAGACTGTGAGGGAGAGCCGCACCGGAGGAAACGACGTGATTGATACGTTTTCCGAAAACCGATTCCGCCGCCTGACGCATCGTATACTCCGGATGTTTCGATGCCTTGATCTTAACTTTAGCGTAAAGGGACTGCACCATCATAGGAACAAGACGAAGGATCGTAGGCTCAAAAAGCTTAAGGTTGCGGTAAATACCGCCGAGATCCGGGTTGAGGCAGATCGTAACTCCGTCGTTGACATTTTTCAGATAGTCGCAAGAAAGGCAGAAGATATGATGCATGGGAAGGACGTTGAGAGCGACGTTGTCGCCGGAAAAGTCCATAGCGTCCATCAATACGTTTGAAACCAATGCCGATGAAGAAAGCTCGACTCCTTTAAAATCACCGGTAGTCCCCGATGTATAAAGAATAAGAGCAGTATCGTCGGCGTCTGCTTTTTCGGGAAATGAACCGGTAAGACCGCATTCAAGAGCGGCGCCGACAAATTCACTGATAACGCAGGAATACTCAAGACCGGGAAGTATATCTTCAGGAGAGGCGCCTTTCATCGGCAAGCGATCGTAAAGAATGATCTTAGCCTGTGAGCGTGATAGCAGGAGCGATGTCTTTTCGAAAGTAAACTCGGGAGACAGCGGAACGAGTATCTTGCCGCTGATGAAAACGGCGTTCATGGTGACGAGGAAATCATAAGTCGTGGTTCCTATGAGCCCGACCGTGCAGCGTTCAGGGTGAACGCGGTCGAGATATGCAGCCACGGCAAGACTGTCTTCAAAAAAACGACGGTACGAAACACTTACGATGTCCTTACCGTTCACATATTTCACGGCGTCTTTTGACTCGTAACGGTCCGCGGCGTGACGCAGCAGACCCTCTACTGTCCTGATTTCATTATTCCAGGGAAGACGTGCAGCCAAAACGATTCTCTTCCTTATTTTATTTTTATTTATATAAATTTATCATAAAATTGTCACAATGTCAACATATATTATTCCGGTCATGCCTACCGGCGGGTTATATTTAACCGGACAAGCAGGGTCACCGATACAAAACCAGGAGTTGTCGATTTAGGCGGTGCGATTTTCAGCGGTAAAATAGGTATTGAATTTAGATAAGATAATTGATATAATTAATCAATTATTTCTCAGGAGCATAGGAATGCTGAATTTTCCAATAAAGGTGCGGGTTACCGCGCCTTGCGGAGCCGTAGGTCGTGATAATGCGATCCGTAAGATCAATTTCGGGATCGGGACATACACGTCATCCGGCGTAACGCATAAGATAGATACTTATATTTGCGGCATTACACATCCCGTATCCAAGTTCGACGGGAGAATAATTGCCGTTCTTACACGGAAAGACGGAACAAAAGCCGCCGTTGCAGCAGGCAAAAACCAGCGTTTCGCCCGGGCGGACATAGCCGTATTCCTTGACGGAAGTGAAGACAGTAACGGCTATACGCTGGATTGTCTTTATGAAAGATCCTGCGGAGCCGTAGTATTCAACAAAAAGGACGGCTTGATACGTTTTCTTCTCATCAAAAACAAACGCAGCTCGCGCTGGGGTTTTCCGAAAGGGCATATGGAAAAAGGTGAAGACGAAGAAACGACTGCGAAACGTGAAGTGCGTGAAGAGACCGGATTAAAGATAAGGATAATCCCCGGTTTTGAAAAACACTCGTCTTACCGCATCGGCGGAAGGATAGAAAAATCCGTCGTTCTTTTCCTTGCCTCGACAAACGATGACCGTACGGTAATACAGCCTGAAGAGATAGAGGACTGCATCTGGCTCGACTATGAGCAGGCGTACGTCAATCTCAATTATGAGAATGACCGTATGATACTCAAAAACGCTAACAGATTTATTATCGAACATCCGGAGGTACTGACTGATGACTGAAAGTCTGGCACAGGCTCTTGTTGAATTTTTCGGCAACACCATTCCGTCCTGGCTTACTGTTTTTTTGATATCGATGTTGCCCATTCTTGAACTCAGGGGCGGTCTGATCGCGGCAAAACTGCTCGGGATCCCGCTCGTCAGAGCGTTCATCATCTGTTATATCGGCAATCTTTTGCCTATACCGTTTATTCTTCTGCT
Source organism: Clostridia bacterium (assembly GCA_017443405.1). Classification (GTDB taxonomy): domain Bacteria; phylum Bacillota; class Clostridia; order Oscillospirales; family Acutalibacteraceae; genus RGIG2893. The sequence continues at coordinate 22,825 of JAFRXS010000016.1, forward strand.
TATCAAAAAGATCTTCAAATGGATGCGACGTTTCCCTAAATTTGCGAAGATCGTCGACAAGATGGAAAGCAAAGCGGAGAAGGGGAGAGATAAGGTCGAGAAATACAAGGAGTGGGGGCTTTTCGCTTTCGTTGCAATTCCGCTCCCGGGTACCGGAGGATGGACCGGCGCGCTTATCTCCGCGGTTCTTAACCTTGACATAAAAAAATCGTTCCTTGTCATCGCTCTCGGCGTCCTTACCGCCGGTATAATAATGGCTTTGGTCAGTTACGGAATACCCGCTCTCGTACAGTATTTCAAGGCAGGCTCTGCCGTAGTTACGCTGTTGGCCGCCTGAGCAGCCGGCAAAAATGATCATTTCCGAAAGGATAAAGATATGAGTGAAGAGATTATAAGCACAGAAGTTGCCGATAACAGCCCCGCTCCCGTAAGCGGCGCCGATGCTTCTCCCGCGCCGGCCCCCAAGGTAAAAAAGAAAAAAACGTGGCCTCCCGTTATAAGGAAGGTTTTTTCGGAGTATAAGTATTGCTGGTATGCCGCGCTGTTTTCATGCGCGATAATGCTGTTCGTCTACCTTGCGTACAAGTTTTTCCCGATAGGAACGACGACCATCCTCAGAATGGATCTCTACCATCAGTACGGCCCGCTGTTCACGGAATTCTACGAGAGAGTATTCAACGGAGACAGCTTCCTTTACTCTTGGACTTCCGGTCTGGGTTCCGATTTCCTGGGGAATTTCTATAACTATCTTTCCAGTCCCGCGAATATCATCATGCTTCTGGCAGGCCACACCAATATGCCCGAGGCAATAGCGGTAATGGTGCTGCTGAAAAATACCTTTGCTGCATGGACGTTCACCTGTTTTATTCAGAAAAAGTTCAACAGATCTGACATTTCCGCCACCGGCTTCGGCGTTCTTTACGCTTTCTGCGGCTGGTATATGGCGTATTACTGGAACATAATGTGGCTCGACGGCTATGCTGTGTTCCCGCTCGTTATGCTCGGTCTTGAGTATATCATAGACGGGAAAAAGCCTTATCTGTATCTTTTCTCGTTGTTCTTCGCCATGATAACGAGCTATTACATGGCGTATATGATCTGTATCGTATCCTTCATCTATTTCTTTATCTACTATTTCAGCAATTACGAGCTCGGAGCCGTCAATGCCGATCTTTCTTCGATCAAGCTTACAAGAGTTCAGTATTCCCGTCTCCCGATACAGGAAAAGCTCAAACTGTTTTACCGCAATCTTCTGAATTCAAAGCTGATCTCCAGGGGTTGCACATTCGCCGCGTATTCCGTCCTCGCGTTTCTTCTTGCCGCCTTTTCGCTCATACCGGTATACTTCATCCTTAAAAACTCATCCGCGACCGGCGGAAGTTTTCCGACCGATTATTCATCGTATTTCAAATTCTTCGACTTTATCGCGAACCATCTCGCGGGCGCCGAGCCTACGATAAGATCCAGCGGGGAAGACGTGCTTCCCAACATTTACAGCGGAGTTCTTCCTCTTATCCTCTGCCCGCTCTATCTCTTCTCCAAAAAGTATGCGTTCCGAGAGAAGGTCGCGACGATAATCCTTTTTGCGGTATTCTTCTTCAGCTTCAACATCAACTATCTCAACTTTATCTGGCACGGTTTCCATTTTCCGAATGACCTGCCTTACCGTTTCTCTTTCGCCTATTCATTCTTTTTGCTTTACGTCGCGTATAAAGCTTTTGCCTGCCTGAACGAGCATTCAAAACGAACGATCACGGTTGTCGGCATAGCGGTGATCGCCGTTGCTGTGCTCGCGCAGAAAGTACAGTCAAAGAACGTAGACGATACCGTCGTCATCGAATCGATCGTTTTCGCGGTGATGTACGTACTCGTTCTGATCATGCTCAAAACTCCGAAATACGCCAAGACCGCGATCACGGCTCTTCTCGTATGCTGCATATGCACAGAAGCGATCGTCGTCGATACGGCAAACTTCCAGATGACTCAGAACAAGGAAAACTACGTTGCGACCTACGACGACCTTCAGAGCATAAAGGGTAAAATACAGGATCTGGAGGGGGATAATTCCTTCTACCGTATGGAGCAGGCGGATCTTTTGACGCGAATGGACGACTGCTGGTTCTATTATAACGGTGTTTCCACATTCTCATCCATGGCGTATGAGACCGTTTCCAAGCTGATGAAGAAGCTCGGCATGTACGGCAACGATGTCAACAGCTACACATATTTCCCGCAGACTGCCGTTTTCAACAGCATGTTCTCGATGAAGTACGTACTTGACAACAAAAAGCTTATTGATCCCGACGGTAATTTCTTCTACCGGGAGTTAGGACCGGAGTTTACAAACAAAAACTATACGGGCTATAGGTATAACTTCTGTCTTCCTCCGGCATTTACGGTCGACAAAAGCATACTGAAATCATGGGAACTGCTTGACACAAATCCTTTCAGGGTCCAGAGCCAGTTCTTTGAGGCGGCGGCAGGGAAGTCCGACATATTCCGGTCTTTGGTGCCGAAGGTTCAGAGCCTGACAAACGTCAATGCGCTTTCCGAAAGCGAACTGTCGTCGGGCAATATAAGTTTCGCAAAGACGACGTATAACACCTTCGGCAGCATAACGCTGACCGTCAAGCCGGAAATATCCGGCAACGTATACATCTACCTTCAGTCCTCGACGATAAAGAACGCGACTTATAACAAAAACGGCACGGGTACAGGTTACGAAGTAGAAACACCTTATATCTATGACGCGGGTCACTGCGACCCGGGCGATATTCTGACTATCGACATTGATCTTCCCGATGACGACAAGGGCAATAAGGGCAAGTTTACTCTTTATTGCGTAAGCATGGACGAAAATGAGTTCATAGAAGGGTACAACACTATTCTCACCAACGGCACGATGGCGGTTACCTACTTCGATAACGGCAGAAACCTTCGCGGATATATCGACGTAGCCGACGACGACAGGCTTCTTTATACTTCTATTCCTTATGACACCGGCTGGACCGTCACGGTAGACGGCAAAGCCGTTGACAAGGAAAGCTATGAAAAGCTCGGTTCCGCGCTTCTTGCGATACCGATCACGGCCGGTCATCACGAGATAGAGTTCAGCTTCACTCCGAACGGGTATTACGCAGGCCTTGCGCTTACTCTTATCTCACTTGTATTGCTTATCGTCTGTTTCATCATGAAAAAGAAAAAGACAGGATTGTTCTCCGAGGCGTCTGAAAGAAAAATCAGATGCGAGGATTTCGTTCCTTCCGTTCTTCTGTATGATATGGAAACTGCCGAAGGCTTTGACGACATCACCGATAGCGGCGAAGAAAAAGCCGACGACGATGGAGCAGAGAAAGACGCGGATGCGTCTGCCGATGATACAATCGCAGGGGAGATCATAAGCTCCGATTCGGATAACGCCGAGAGCGACAGCTGATCATGGCAACGAATAAATCCGTCTACGTTTGCAATTCATGCGGATACGAGACCGCAAAATGGTTCGGTCAGTGTCCGTCATGCGGCGAATGGAATACCATGGAAGAGCAGGCCAGGCCTGCTCTGTCCAAATCCGGGCAAAAAAGGGAAGCCGGGGCTTCGTACGCATCCGCGTTCCGCGCAGAAAGGCTTTCGGAGATAACCGCCTCCGACGAGCAGCGAAGCAGTTCGGGGATCAATGAATTCGACCGCGTGCTCGGCGGCGGACTTGTCAAAGGTTCCGTCGTCCTGTTATGCGGCGATCCCGGCATCGGCAAGTCAACGATACTGCTTCAGGTAAGTCAGCATTACGGCAGGGAATTTGAAGTCCTTTATATATCCGGAGAGGAGTCTGCGCATCAAATAAAGCTGAGAGCCGAAAGACTCAACGTCACGACCGAAAACCTCAGGGTGCTTTGCGAGACCGACGTCGGATCGATCTGCGAGTATATAAAGAGCGAACGGCCCGGACTCGTCATAATCGACTCGATCCAGACTATGACGATAGCGGAGATAAACTCATACGCGGGTAGCGTTTCGCAGGTGCGCGAATCGACAAACGCGCTGACAAGGACCGCAAAAGACTGCGGAGTCTCTGTCATCATCGTCGGCCACGTAAATAAAGACGGCAATATAGCCGGTCCGAAGGTACTCGAACATATCGTAGATACCGTCCTGTATTTCGAAGGAGAGAGAAACCTCAGCTACCGCATTTTAAGAGCCGTCAAAAACAGATTCGGTTCCACCAATGAGATCGGCGTTTTCGATATGAGCGGAGATGGTCTGCGCGAAGTACCCAATCCCTCGCAGATGATGCTCGACGGCAGACCGACCAACGCGTCGGGTTCCTGCGTAGTTTGCGCCATGGAAGGCTCAAGACCGATCCTGGCGGAAGTCCAGGGTCTTGCGACTCCGACAGGCTACGGAAACCCGAGAAGGATGGCGACCGGCTTCGATTATAACCGTATGCTTCTGCTGCTGGCGGTACTCGAAAAAAGAGCCGGTTATTTCTTCGGAAATATGGATTGCTATATCAACGTCGTCGGCGGGCTCAGAATAGACGAACCCGCGTCCGATCTGTCGGTCGCTATGGCGCTGATATCAAGCCTCAAGGATGAGGTCCCGCGCAATGACGTTCTGGCGTTCGGGGAAATAGGACTCGCGGGGGAAATACGCGCGGTATCGAACGCTGAACAGCGTATCGCTGAGGCTGCAAGACTGGGTTTCTCGCGCTGCGTCATACCGAGAAACAACCTTAAGCATCTGAGCGACGACCTGAAGAGGTCGATCGAGATAGTCGGCGTGAGCAATATAAGACAGGCATACGAGGGGATCAAGTGACCGGAAAAAAGTCCGACCGTTTTGTAGAACACCCGAACCTTCCGGGAAACGATTGTTCGGTCATGATTGCGGGCGGACTCGGACCAGAAGCGACTGACGCGCTTTATAAAAGAGGAATAAAGATCATACAGCCCGTGAGGTCATCGATCCTTCCCGGACCGACTTCAAGTCACGCGGATATGCTGATGACCTATTTCGGAGACGGCGAGATAGCGCTTTCACCGGAAGAAGCAAGTTTAAAGAATGAACTGAAACAGTACGGCTGCGTTTATTTCGGAAATGAAGAAACGCAAACGGGACCGGAATTAAGTCCGGAGTATCCGGGCGACGCTATATATAACGTCTGTATTATAGGCAACAGGATCATAACCGGAAAACATAGACAGACAACGAACAATTATTTAAAAAAGCAGGATCCCGAAAAACAGATAATAACCGTTAATCAAGGCTACACAAAATGTTCTATTTGTGTCGTAAATATGAACACGATAATAACAGAAGACAGGGGAGTTGCCAAAGTACTTGAAAGCAACGGCATAGAAGTCCTGTTGATAGACCCGGGACACGTTTCGCTTCCCGGATATGACAGGGGATTCTTCGGCGGATGTTGCGGACTTATTTCAAAGAACGTCATGGCATTCAACGGCGATCTCGACCTGCATCCGCAATCAAAGATCATTCGTGAGTTCTTATTAAAGCATCACGTTGAAGTATTGAATCTGTCTTCGGGACAGCTGACCGATATAGGATCGTTTATCCAACTGCGAGAGTACGTCTGATCGCACATCATAAAAAAGAATAAACCCGGCGAACTGAAAACAAATCATAATAATACATCTCATCAAGGGGGATCTGTCATGAAATCCAATACGGTAGGAACGCTTATGGCTATCGTAACCATAACGATCGTGTCTGTATCGATCGCTCACGTCATGAAAAAATACGGGAGATAAGAGGCTCGAAAATATAAACGCAATTATACATAATTAATGTTATGTATAATTTAGGGGAGTGAATAATACGGAATATCTGACTGTTGACGGCCTTCCGCAAAGCGTCGTGGATTTTCTGCGTTATCTCGATGTCGTTCAGAACAAATCGTCTAATACGGTTGTTTCATACGCGTTGGATCTGAGGATGTTTCTCAGGTTCACTTATATCTATAAGGGCTCAGTTGACAAAAAAACTCCGTTCGATCAGATAGATATTTCTTCCGTCACTCTTGATTATATTTCTTCGCTTACCCTTGACGACGCTTACGCTTTTCTCGGTTACTGCAAAAATACTCTCGGTAATTCCGCAAGATCCAGGGCCCGCCGGACTGTATCTATCAGACGCTTTTTTGATTTCTTATACGGAAAAAAGAAGCTTATCCCCGCCAACCCCATGGATGAACTCGACTCCCCCAAGCTCGAAAAGAATCTTCCGAAGTTTTTGACTCTGGATCAAAGTGTAACGCTTCTTGACTGCGTCGACGGAAAATTCAAGGAACGCGATTACGCAATTCTGGTGTTATTTTTGAATTGCGGGATGCGTCTTTCCGAACTTGTCGGACTTGACGTTAACGATATACATTCCGACGATACGATGACCGTCACGGGCAAAGGCTCTAAGCAACGGACCGTTTATCTCAATGCCGCGTCTAAAAACGCCGTAGAGGCGTGGCTGCTTGTCAGACCCAGGGACGGCAATATCGACAAAAACGCGTTGTTTATAAGCGCCCGCGGCAATCGCATAAGCCCGAAATCCGTGCAGCATATCGTATACTCCGCGCTTGATAAGGCCGGGCTTTCAGGCAAAGGTTTTTCTGTCCACAAACTGCGTCATACAGCGGCAACGCTTATGTACAGATACGGAAACGTCGATATACTTGCGCTCAAAGAGATCCTCGGCCACGAGAACGTCGGAACCACGCAGATATACACCCATATTTCAAACGATCAGCTTCGAAGCGCCGTTGATTCCAATCCTTTGGCAAAGGTCACTCCGGATAAAAATAAGAATAAAAACAAGAATGATGATTCCGATCAAAACGATCACGACGATTTATGAAAATGACCGCAACATAGACTAAAACAAAAAGCGCCTTTTGACCTAAATCCAAAAGACGCTTTTTTGTAAGAAAAGAAGATGATCTCACTGAAAAAAACCGTTCCGGCAGGAACGGTTTTTCTGGAGCGGAAGACGGGAATCGAACCCGCA
>JAFRXS010000017.1 GCA_017443405.1 Clostridia bacterium
GGAAAGGGCGCGTTCGTCGTGAGCTGCATCGTGATCTCCGCGCTGCTGCTGTTTGCGGCGGTATACGTGACGCTTCGCGTGCGCCGCGGCTGCAGCAGAGGCGGATACACGGCGGAGGCGACGCCGACGCCGGAGCCCACGCCGCTGCCGGACCGCGTATACCCCGCGGATAAGAACCCGCCCTCTGCTCCGCCGCTCGACAAGCTCGGGATCTCGCAGGGGCATCTCGACGATTATTCGGAGTATCTGTCCGACGTGACGCGCTGGATCGACCTGACGCCGGAAAACGCGCAGGGCTTTACCGTGATCCGCAGCATCGACCTCGGCTGCTCGTACGTGGTTGAAAACGGCGAATACTACCGCCTCGGCGAAGGCGAGGACGGCAAGGGCGTCGTCGACGTGCTCCTGACCGATATGGACCTCGACGACGAGCCGGATCTCCTCTATACCTATCATTTCGGCGCGAACGAGGACACGCTTTCAAAGGTCGGCTGGTTCCGCTTCACGACGCACACGTCGTCGCTTTCGGGCTTTGCGCAGAAGGACGGCTTCCTTTCGCTTGTGGAGGAGGACGGCAATTACATCCTGTTCCGCGCCGTGCGCGACGCAAATCTCGAGACCGGCACGTTCGGTCTGACGCTGATCGAACGGCTCGGCGAGATCACCGAGTCGATGGGCGAGATCGAGCTCGTCCTGGACCCGCAGCCGACCCCGGAGGCGGGTATTCCGGAATGACGGGCGCGCCGGGCTGCGGCTGCAGCGACAGATCGGCATAAGGAGAGAAAAAACTCATTCGACGATACTCTGAAAAAACGGCATGGCTTGCGTTTATGCAGGCTATGCCGTTTCAGTTATATCGTTCTGAAGGGTTCCCGGTATGGACAGATCCGACGAAAAGCGCCTGATACGGTTTTCGCGTTAATCCCGTGTAAATAAGAGTTTGCACGGGGAACTCTCGGCGGTGTAGCTGCCGTACACCTGTACCAGATAAAAGCTGTTTTCACTGCGTTTCAGGATCTCAAAATGATAATCGGAATCCGCTGAGCCGTATGCCATGGACATGAAAGACAAGATCAGAGATCCTTCCATCTCCAAATAATACGTGTCATTCGATATGGCTTCAGCATACCATTCCCCTTGTTCATAAGGAAAGTAACCCCACTCCATTTCAAAAATACCGTCATCATAAAACGAAAGCAGCACCCCGTCTGACGTGCTCCAATCACCGAACAAAAAGTCGATGCTTGCTTCTTGCTGCGTCGGTTGTGCGGTCGGAGCAGGAGAATCAGGGATCGGCGTCGGCGTCGGCAATTCATGATCGCTGCCGACGATTGCCTCCGGTTCCGGATGATCCATCAGATATCTGATGATCGAAAACAAATCGTGCCTTTTCATTACGTCGGTATCAACCGTGTTTGTACAAGAAACGCGGATTTCCGTACCGATATGATTGTATCCGAGATTATGCATGAAACTGTCGGGAGCGCTCTTATCTGAAACGATGTCAAAATCGACAAAATAATCATACGTTACGCCGCCGAATTTCCTTTTCAGATTATGGATATTGCTCAGATTGCTGTCCGTAAAATCGAGGGCTTCTTTTACGCCGAGACCGTTAAAAGTACGGACCTTCTTCAGATGAACGCCGGGATAGGCGTCTATGACTTCTTCCGTCCCGAGATAGCATAGCCTTCCGCCCATAGAGTAACCGGTGATGTACAGATCATAGTCCTGATGCGTTTTGACAATCTCTTTTGAAAAGGCCTTTGCCTGTCCGTCCTGTGCGGAAAAATCAAACAAGCCTGCAAA